>NZ_CP061294.1:1428596-1785745 GCF_018687515.1 Polynucleobacter sp. MWH-Spelu-300-X4 | reverse complement strand
TCCACAATGCATAAGTCGGTGGATAAGCTGTGGATAACTTGTTAGTAAGTTAAATTTTTCAATTAAAACAGTAAGATAACTCTGTGAATAAAAATTAATTATATAAATATCTATTGACTCAAATAATGAAAAAATGGAAAATCTAAGGTTCCCTAGGAAATAATTATGAAACGTACATATCAACCATCAGTAACTCGTCGTAAACGCACTCACGGTTTTCGTGTTCGCATGAAAACTAAAGGTGGACGCCATGTTTTAAATGCGCGCCGTGCTAAAGGACGTAAACGCCTCGCTGTTTAAACAACAGCAATCAGAAAAAATCCTTAGAGCGGGCAAGTCATTGCCTCGCTCTAAGCGCATTTCTGATGCTAACTTAATACGTCAAGTATTAGGACAAAAACCTCAGGTTTCTAAATTTATAGCAAAACATCAGTTAGCCGATCATTCTTTAGGAGTGGCGCTTACTGTGCCTAAAAAGCTAGCTAAGCGGGCTGTTGATAGAAATCGCATTAAACGCTTAATGCGCGAAGCTTTCCGCCATTCTTTGCAAAACATATCCCAAGTTCCAGAGCTAACTGTTTTTCGTTTGCGAAAAAAAGTAGGAGAAAGAACCAAGGGGCGCTTAAGAGAGCCTGAACGACAAGAGATACGCGCTGAGCTTAATAAGCTAATGGGCCAGTGATGGTTGCAAAGTTTCTTAAGTTAATGATTCGCTTCTACCAAATAGGCTTGAGTCCTTTTTGGGGTTCACAATGTCGGTTTTATCCCACTTGTTCTTGCTATGCCATGGAGGCGATAGATAAGCATGGGGCAGCTAAAGGTTTTTTCCTAAGTGTTTATAGAATTTTGAGATGCAATCCTTGGTCAAAAGGTGGGATTGACCCGGTCCCTGAAAAGGTCACAAAAAAGTAGTCATCACACACTACAATTCCTGTTTACGTAATTAATACAGAAAACGCAAAAATAATGGACATCAAAAAAACGTTGCTTTGGGCAATATTTACTATTTCAGCCATCTTATTATTTGATGGTTGGCAAAAACACAATGGCCAACCTTCTTTATTTGCTAGCGCCCCAGCAAAAAATGTTGTGGCGAAGGCTGAAGGCTCAAACAAAGAGTTGCCAAAAGTAAATGCTGCTGGAGTGCCTACAGCTAATACAGCAGTGGTTACTAAAAACAGCGAATTACTTGTTCTTAAAAATGATGTTTTAGAGCTTGAAATTGACACACTTGGCGGTGTCGTAACAAAAGCAAAATTATTAAAGCATTTAGAAGAAGACAAAACACCGGTTGTTATTTTTGATCGTAGTGCAAAGCGTCAATATTTCGCGCGCTCAGGTTTAGTTTCTGCGTCTAATGTTGAACTACCAAATCACACACAAATTTTTACGGCGACAAAAAATCCCGCCGCAAATAGCGTGACACTTGTTGCTGAAAAAAATGGTGTGCGTTTAGAAAAAATTTACTCGCTTGCAAAAGACTCTTATGTTTTAGAAGCGAAACACGTTATTAAAAACGTCGGCGCAAAAAACTTTGATGCAACTTTATATACAGAGTTGGTTAGAGATGGCGAAAAATTAAATGAAAGCTCTTTCTACAGCACATTTACCGGACCCGCTGTTTATTCAGACGTAGAAAAGTTTCATAAGATTGAGTTTTCAGATATTGATAAAGGTAAGGCAAAATTGCCACCTGCGCAGGCTGCAAATGAAAACACCTGGGTGGCGATGGTGCAACATTACTTTACTTCAGCATGGATTCCCTCAACCGATGCTACTCGTGAGTTATATGTTGGTAAGTTAGATAGTAATCAGTATCGCGTTGGCGTTCAAACAAAGATTGAGCCATTGGCGGTTGGTCAAGAAAAAACAGAAGCGTTAAAACTATATGTTGGCCCACAACAAGAGCGTGAGCTTGAGGGTATTGCCCCAGGGTTAGAGCTTGTTAAAGACTATGGCTGGTTAACAATTTTAGCTAAACCAATTTTTTGGTTGTTAGAAAAAATTCACGGCTTAATTAATAACTGGGGATGGTCAATTATTTTATTAACCATACTTATTAAGTTAGTGTTTTTCCCGCTGTCAGCTGCAAGCTATAAATCAATGGCAAGAATGAAAGAGGTTCAACCTAGATTGCTAGAAATGAAAGAGCGATTTAAAGGAGAGCCTCAAAAACTTAATCAAGCGATGATGGAAATGTATCGCAAAGAAAAAATTAATCCATTAGGCGGATGCTTCCCTGTATTAATTCAAATTCCGGTATTTATTGCGTTGTACTGGGTGTTGTTGGCTTCTGTTGAAATGCGTGCGGCTCCATGGTTAGGCTGGATTCAAGATTTGGCTAAACCAGACCCGTACTTTATTTTGCCCGTGTTGATGGCGGTTTCAATGTTTATTCAAACAAAACTTAATCCAACACCACCAGACCCAGTTCAAGCAAAAGTAATGATGATCATGCCAATTGCATTTTCAGTGATGTTCTTTTTCTTCCCATCAGGTTTGGTTTTGTATTGGGTAGTTAATAACATTCTTTCTATTGCGCAACAGTGGCAAATTAATAGAATGTTTAGCGGGAAAAAAGCCGCTTAAATAAGATGGAAAACTGGCGCGCCCCCATTATTGCCCTTGCAACTGCTAAGGGACGCGCTAGTGTTGGAATCGTTCGTATTTCTGGTTCAGGCATTAATCAGCTAATTAATGCTCTTTGTCATAGAGAGCTTGTGCCTAGACAGGCCACCCTCCTTAGCTTTTCTGATGCGCAAAATAATGTGATTGATGAGGGTTTGGCAATTTACTTTCCAGGCCCACACTCATATACCGGTGAAGATGTTCTTGAATTGCAGTGCCATGGTAGTTCTGCAGCATTGGCGGTATTAATAGATCGTTGTTTAGAACTTGGCGCCAGCATGGATTTACGTTTGGCTAAGCCAGGTGAATTTACCGAGCGTGCATTTTTAAATGGCAAGATGGATTTAGCGCAAGCTGAAGCAGTTGCTGACTTAATTGATGCAAGCAGTGCTTTAGCGGCAAAAAGTGCGGCTAAATCTTTAAAAGGCGAGTTCTCCAAAAAAATACATATTTTTTTAGATGCGCTAACGGAGTTGCGCGCTCTAACAGAGGCCACTTTAGACTTTCCTGAAGAAGAGATTGATTTTATTAAGCAGCATGATGTTTTAGGCCGCTTAGAGAAAATCTTAAATGAGATTCATGAAATTAAAAAAGCCGCTCAACAGGGCGTCATTATTAGAGATGGCATTACGGTTGTTTTAGTTGGGCAGCCGAATGTTGGGAAAAGCTCACTTATGAATGCTTTGGCTGGAGAAGATGTCGCCATCGTTACACCGGTTGCTGGAACAACTAGAGATCGCCTGAAAGAAACAATTCAATTGGATGGCGTTCCCTTGCACATTATTGATACGGCTGGCTTGCGTGAGACAACGGATAGTGTTGAGCAAATTGGTATAGAAAGAACTTGGAAAACAATCGCTCAAGCGGATTTGGTTTTGCATTTATTAGATGCCAGCCAACAACAAAATGTTAGCGATGTGGATCAAGAGTTACTTACTAGAATTAAAAAAGAATTAGCTCCGAGTGTGCCCGTACAAATTATCTGGAACAAGATTGATCAGTCGAAGACTAAGCCGACAGTTTTAAAGAATGAGCTATTGGTTTCAGCTAAAACTGGCGAAGGATTAGATTCTCTTAAAGCAGAATTATTAAAGGTGGCTGGTTGGCAACCTGAAGCTGAGGGCGGAATCCTTGCGAGGAAGCGACATCTTGAGGCATTGTCAGAAGCGGAAGATTTTATTGAAAAATCTTTGGAGCAATTAAAAAATGGCTCTAGTTTTATTGAGTTGGCCGCCGAAGATATGCGCCTTGCTCAAGACGCCCTATCAAAAATTACCGGTGAATTTTTGCCAGATGATTTACTTGGAAAAATATTCAGTACCTTCTGTATTGGCAAATAAGCTTAAATGAAATTTGATCAAATTGTTTTTGCCGGTGGAGGAAATCGTTGCTGGTGGCAAGCTGGCTTCTGGCATCGATTAAATGAGGCGTTTCCTCAGGATCCTGAAAGAATTGCCTCAATTAGTGCTGGTGCAGCAACAGCCTGTTTGTTATATGCAAGGCCGGGTCGTGCAGGGGCTCAGTGGGGGCTGGACTATTACGCTAAGTCATTGGCGGGCGTTAAGAAAAACGCCAGATGGGAAAATTTGTTTTCTGGTGAACCAGTCTTTCCACATCATCAACTTTATAAAAATGCGTTAATTAATATATTAGCGGATGGTTTTGATAATTTACAGCAAGCACCAAAGATTCAAATAGGTTTGGCACAAATACCAAGTTGGATGGGGCCAAGAAGTGCGGTTGCAATTGGTTTGCTTGCCTATAATGTTGAAAAACACATAAGAAAAAGTTTGCACCCCACTTTTGGGCGTTCTTTAGGTTTTAAGCGAGTATTTGTTGCCGCTCAGGACTGCCCAAATTTGGCATCTTTGGTGGAGCTTATTTTGCAGTCATCATGTACCCCACCATTTACTCCTGTTATGTATAGAAATGGCATAACTGTTTTGGACGGTGGGCTGGTCGATAACGTGCCGATTGATGGTTTGGAGCCTGCTCAGCCGGGTGATGCGCCTAAAGAAATTTTGGTACTTTTAACTAGGCGCTATAAACAACCCAATCATCTTGTGCGCGAGTTGCCGGGTTTAAGGTTGCACTATGTTCAGCCGGCAACCCCGGTCCCCATATCTAGTTGGGACTATACCCATCAGGAATTAATGCCAGTTACCTACCAGCAGGGGTGGAATGATGCAGAAAAGTACCTGTTGGCAGGAATGTTTAATAGTTAGGGTTTTTCAATCTAAGCCGGTCTTGTAAGGCTAGAAATAGCCCCAAGTGGTATCCTTACGGTATTCCAATCACACTAACAGAACCATGAATCAACCTACGATGAAGGGTGTGGCCGCCCTTAATGTGCCATCTTATGTTAAACATCAGAAATTAATTGATTGGGTGGCTGAAATTGCTGCTTTAACCCAGCCAGACTCTGTTTATTGGTGTGATGGCTCTCAAGAAGAATATGACCGTCTTTGTGCCGGTATGGTTGCTGCGGGAACTTTAAAAAAATTAAATCCAAGTAAGCGTGAAAACTCTTATTTAGCCTGTTCTGATCCTAGCGACGTAGCTCGCGTTGAAGATAGAACCTATATTTGCTCAAAGAACAAGGCAGACGCTGGCCCAACAAATAATTGGATGGATCCAGCGGAAATGCGTCAAACGCTAAAACCATTATTCACAGGTTGTATGAAAGGCAGAACGTTGTATGTTGTGCCTTTTTCTATGGGGCCTTTAGGTTCTCCAATTGCTCATATTGGTGTTGAGTTATCTGATAGTCCGTATGTGGCTATCAATATGCGCATCATGACGCGTATGGGCAAAGGTGTTTTTGATGTTTTGGGTACAGATGGCAATTTTGTTCCTTGCGTTCATACAGTAGGTAAGCCATTGCAAGCCGGTGAAAAAGATGTTGCTTGGCCATGCAATTCAACTAAATACATTGTTCATTACCCAGAAACTCGCGAAATTTGGTCATATGGTTCTGGTTATGGTGGCAATGCATTATTAGGTAAGAAATGTTTTGCTCTACGTATTGCATCAACTATGGGTCGTGATCAAGGTTGGCTAGCTGAGCATATGTTGATTTTGGGTGTGACATCTCCAGAAGGTAAGAAATATCACGTGGCGGCGGCGTTCCCATCAGCATGCGGCAAAACAAACTTTGCTATGTTGATTCCACCACAAGGATTTAATGGTTGGAAAGTAACCACGATTGGTGACGATATTGCTTGGATTAAACCTCGCAAAGACCCTGTAACAGGTCAAACTCGATTGTTCGCTATCAATCCTGAGGCGGGCTATTTTGGTGTTGCGCCAGGAACAAACACATTAACAAATGCCAATTGCATGGCGTCTTTAAATAAAGACGTTATTTTTACAAACGTTGCTTTAACAGATGATGGTGATGTTTGGTGGGAAGGCATGACTGATAAAGCTCCAGATCATTTAATTGATTGGCAAGGTAAAGATTGGACGCCTGCTGATTCAGCAAATGGTCGCAAAGCATCTCATCCAAATGCGCGTTTTACAGTTGCGGCAACAAATAATCCAGTTATTGATCCAGAGTGGGACAACCCTGCTGGTGTTGCGATTGATGCCTTTATTTTTGGTGGTCGTCGCTCAACAACAGTACCTTTGGTGACAGAGGCTCGTAATTGGGTTGAAGGTGTTTATATGGCGGCTACGATGGGTTCTGAAACAACTGCTGCGGCAGCTGGTCAGCAAGGTGTTGTTCGTAGAGACCCATTTGCGATGTTGCCATTCGCAGGCTACAACATGAGCGATTATTTCCAACACTGGTTGGATATGGGTAAGAAGTTGGAAGCCGAAGGCGCTAAGTTACCAAATATTTATTGCGTTAACTGGTTCCGTAAAGATGAGAATGGTAAGTTTGTTTGGCCAGGTTATGGTGAGAATATGAGAGTTCTTGCCTGGATGTTGGGCCGTATTGAAGGCAAGTCTTCAGGACAAGAAAACATTTTTGGTACAACGCCTTCTCACGCTGATATTAACTGGTCTGGCTTAGACTTTAGTACAGCACAGTTTGATAAAGTAACTTCTATTGATAAAGCAGCTTGGCAGGCTGAGATGAAATTGCATGATGAGTTGTTTGATCAACTTTCATACCATTTACCAAAAGAGTTAGCTGAAACAAAGAATGCTTTAGAGGCTCGATTAGCCGGTTAATAATGAAGTGAATGAAGAAGTAAATAAAAAAGCCCTGAAATAGGGCTTTTTTATTGCGTGAAATTTGCTTGAATGCTTGTTGCTCGAGGGAGCATGTTGCTAGGGTTGATATTGGTTCCGGCGCGCAATATTTCATAGTGCAGATGGGGGCCACTTGAGCGCCCTGTATTGCCAACCTTCGCAATTAAATCACCGCGTTTTACTGTTTGCCCTACGCGAACGAGTAGCTGGCTAGCATGGGCGTATCGAGTTTTAAATCCTTCGGCGTGATTAATTTCAACCACATTACCGTATTGGGAGTCCCATCCCGATTTACTAACAACACCATTTGCTGAGGCAATAATGGGGGTTCCAACCGGCGCTGAGAAATCAATACCATCATGGCGTGCCATATTTTGTGTAAAAGGGTCAATACGCAAACCATATCCACTTGATAGTGAATACTCACCCTTCATTGGGATGCTAGTCGGAAGACTTGATAACCAAGTTGCTTGTTTTTGCCAAATTTGATTCGTTTCAGCAATGCTTTTTTTGAACTCACTAATATCTGCTAAAGAGTTATCTAGCGTTTCAATTAAATCAGCGCCGCTATCAACTTTTTGAGCGGGAAGTTTTAATGGGCCACCCTTACCGCTTCCACTGGGTATTTGAGACTTAACAGCGCTGGGCGTGGCTAAGTCCATAAAGTGATCTTTGAGCTTTTGCATTTGGGCAACTTCGCTTGCAGTTGACTGAAGTTTCTCTTGAATTTTTTCAAGACGCTCAAGATAACCGGCTTCAATTTTGTCTTGCTCGGCCTGGGTTAATACACCACCCATAACTCTAGCTAGCTCGGGACGTTTTTCAATGGCAATTCTTAGACCAACAAAATGCAATGCGCCACCAATAGCGATTAAACAAAGCGCAAAAAAGCAAACCGCTATGGAGACAGTTCTGAGGGTAATAGAGATTTTTCTAACTCGGCCCGTTGGACCGGAAACCCACATTAATTGCATGAATAGATATTCAAGTTGGTCAGATATGCATTATAAAGGCAGCCATGCATAAGCCAAATCTTGAACATGAGTACGACGCAATAGTCATTGGTGGCGGGATTGCGGGTACGGCGATTGTTAAGTCATTGAAAAATAACGGTATAAATAATTTTTTATTGATTGATGAGGGAGTTTCTCCGGCAACCGGGACAAGTAATCACTTTGCAGCGCTTTGTCATCCTTATATTGGTCGGGGGGCTTCGAGATTACAAAGATTAACCCACTTGGCTTTTGATGAAGCTAGGCTTGTTTGGGCAAATAATTGGTGCCAAGGAGGGGTATTTCATTTGGTCAAGAAAGGGGTGTCATTTAATAAATTCAAATTAAGTGAGCACTTGCTGTCTTTGGGATTCAATAATGATAATGCAATTGCATTAAGTGAAGATGAGTCAAAGCCTATTATTGGTATTCAAGCAGCTGGGACATGGTTCCCTAGTGGCGGGTGGGTCAATCTTAAAAAATCATGTGAAGAAGAGTTAAGTCGGCTGCTTCCTAGGCAGGTAATGTGGCAGACCAAGCTTACAAAAATAGATCGAGATGGAACGCTTTGGGTGGTTTTCGACCAGGATAAAAATCCCTTGGCGAAAGCTAAGAGAATTTTTTTAGCCGCTAGTTTGGGGACCAAGGGGTTAGCTGAAACGGCAGGGATTCATCTGCCTTTAAAACCGGTTCGGGGGCAGTTATCTACATTTGGATTTTCAAAGACAACTCCTTGGGCAGAAAATTTGCCTAAGGTGGCTTTATCCGGGAAAGCATATTGTTTACCTCCAACCCAATTATCGGGTGATGTATATGAGTGGCAGGTGGGTTCGACTTACGATGAAGAAGTGAGTGATTTAAGCCCCTGGGCTGTTAGTCATGAAGAAAATAGACATCAGCTGGCAGAGATGATTGGGGCAGAGCTAACAGAAGAAACACTCATGGCAAAGGATGCCTTTGTTGGTATTCGATGTGTCGCTAAAGACCGGCTTCCCATGATGGGACCAATCCCTGGCTATCCAGGTATTTATGTTCTTACGGCGTTAGGATCTAGAGGAGTGATGTGGTCAGCGCTTGCAAGCCAAATGTTCACGGAACACTTGGCTTACGAAATGGCTCAATCAGCTTTCTTAGATGCGCGTTTTTTTGCTGGTGCGCGTTTAACGGCGGCTGGTTTAACCGATGACTTAGCAGGAGCTTTATCCCCAGCACGCTTCTTAGCGGGCGTTTCAAATTCGAAACCAATTTTGCCATCAGGTTGCTTAGCTAAATAAGCTTTAAACCCTCTGCCTGTTCGCATAGATTTAAAGTTGCTGAGTAAGTCCGTCTTACCTTCATTTAACAACTTAGTTACTTGCTCTCGAGAAATTTCTTGCTGAAGAACAACTTTACCTGTTGAGAAATCGCAAGCCTTATTCGGCCCTACGCTTCGTTCACAAAGATATTTCATGCCATGTTCATAAACAGCAGCTGAACATTTAGGGCATGGACCCAACGCTGTTTGGCCCGTGAAATCAACTTCCTCGCCATCATCATCTTGGCTATTACCGAAATCAAATTCGAGTTTATAACCAGCGTTTGGATAATCTTTATCGTCTTCGGGGATAGATACCAACTTAATAATGGCTGCAAATGGGCGTCCCATTTTGCTGCGGAAGCCTTGCAGTGGACCAATTTCTTTATTAGCAATTAGCGTTTCGGCTTCTTCAGTTTCAAAGGCTCTGCCGCCTGGAATTTTGCTAATAGAAAAACCGCACTTTTCACAGGCAAATCGTCTGTAATTTTCTTTTACCAGGCCGCCACAGTGTGGGCATGGTGTTGCAAGGTCAGCATAATCACCCGGAATCGTATCGCTGTCATATTCTTTTGCGCGTTTAACAATTCGCTGGGTCATTTGTGCAATTTCTTGCATAAAGCTATTACGATCAATTTGCCCTTTTTCCATGAGAGTAAGTTTATGTTCCCAGTTACCGGTAAGGGCGGGATGCGTTAATTCTTCAACGCCTAACCCGCGTAACAACGTCATGAGCTGGAATGCTTTGGCTGTCGGAATTAATTCTCTTGCTTCACGAACCATATATTTTTCAGCGAGCAAGCCTTCAATAATGGCCGCTCTTGTCGCCGGCGTTCCGAGACCTTTTTCAGACATGGCCTCTCTGAAGTCATCATCATCAATTAATTTACCTGCGCCTTCCATGGCAGACAAAAGCGTTGCCTCGGTATATCTAGCAGGCGGTTTTGTTTTAAGAGCTACAGGCGTAATAGATTCCGTTTGAACTGTTTCATTAGGAGCAACTGCCACTAACTCTTTATCGTCTTGTATTGATTTGCCGTAAACAGTTAACCAGCCAGGGCTTGTTAAAACCTTGCCCTCAGTTTTAAATTGGTGGCCACTTACTTCTGTAATACGCGTTGTAACTTTAAATTCAGCGGATGGGAAAAAAATTGCCATGAAGCGTCGAACAACTAAGTCATATAGCTTTTGTTCAGGTTCTGAAAGATTTTTTGGCGCTTGTAGTGTTGGAATAATCGCAAAGTGATCAGATATTTTGCTGTTATCAAAAATCTTTTTATTTGGTTTAACCCAAGAATTTTTTAATATTTGAGAAGCAAATGGATAGTAATTGTCAGAGCTATCCGCCAACATTTCTAGCGTGTCTTTGACTGTTGGTAAATAGTCTTCAGGTAATGCTCTTGAATCAGTTCTTGGGTAGGTTAATACTTTATGTCTTTCATAAAGCGCTTGAGCCAAACCTAAAGTATTTTTTGCTGAAAAACCAAATCTAGCGTTTGCCTCACGTTGCAAACTTGTTAAGTCAAATAAATGAGGGGCTGCTTGCGTACTTGGTTTTGATTCTTCTGTTACCTTGCCGGGCTTGTCGTGACAGGCTGCGACAATGCTTGCAGCAGCAGCATCACTCCATAAGCGACTATCTTTTCTTTCAGGATCAGCGGCAACATCTTTGGATTCTTTTTTAAATTTAGGGTCAAACCATTTCCCTTGGTAAATGCCGGCAGCGCAAATAAATTCAGCGCTAACTTCCCAATAATCACGAGAAATAAATTTACGAATGAGTTCTTCACGCTCAACAACGATTGATAGTGTCGGTGTTTGAACGCGGCCAACCGTTGTTAGAAAAAATCCACCAGCTTTACTGTTAAAGGCAGTCATGGCTCGTGTGCCATTAATACCTACCAACCAATCTGACTCAGATCGACAGCGCGCGGCATTGGCTAAGTTAAGAAGCTCTTCATCACTGCGTAAATGTGCAAAGCCATCACGAATAGCCTGGGGAGTCATCGACTGCAACCATAGGCGCTCAACTTTTTGAGGTGCTTTGGTGTGTTGTGCAATCAGTCTAAAAATTAATTCGCCTTCACGTCCCGCGTCACATGCATTAATTAGGCGATTGACATCTTTTCTTTTAATTAACTTCTGTAGAACTTTTAAGCGAGCTTCTGTTTTTGGTATTGGCCGTAAGTCGAAATGAGGAGGGATAACCGGTAAGTTGGCAAAAGACCATTTCCCACGCTTAACTTCATAAGCATCTGGCGCAGCTATTTCAAGTAAATGGCCAACAGCAGATGACACAACGAACTCATCGCTTTCAAAGTAGTCCTCGTGCTTCGTGAATCCACCTAAAGCACGGGCAATATCCGCCGCTACGGAGGGTTTTTCAGCAATGATGAGGGCCTTGCTTGGGCCGGTTTGTGCACTTGTTTTTGCCACGTTACAGCTTTCCCAAAGGGTCAAATTAATTAAATTTCCTTTTTTTATTATTAACCGATAAATGAAAAATTAGGAAAAATTTCAAAAATTAGGTAATTAAGCCCCTGTTTTTAAAACCATTTTGCGCATCTAACCCCTTGATAAGGCTTAAGTTCATCTAATATGTCTGCGGTGTTTTGGGTTAGTTTGGCGCCATCCTTAATAAGATAGTGGCACCCTTCGCTTCCTTTTTCTTCAATAGATCTCGGGATGGCAAAAACCTCCCTCCCTAGCTCGGCAGCCTGCTTCGCTGAAATTAAAGAGCCCGATTTAATAGTGGCCTCAACGACCAAGGTGCCAATGGATAGTGCTGCAATCAGACGGTTTCTTTTGGGAAAGTGGAAGGGTTTTACGCCAGTTCCTAGGGGGTACTCGGATAAGAGGAGGCCTTTTTGAGCTATTTGATCAAATAGAGCCTGATGGTGTTTGGGGTAGCAAATATCTAATCCTGCACCGCAGATGGCTATTGTTGGGTAAAGAATATCGGCGCTAAGAGCGCCAAGATGCGCTGCCGCATCAATGCCCTCTGCAAGACCGGAGATGATGCAGAAACCTTCTTTAGACAGCTCCTGAGAGAACCTAAACGCTTGTTTTAAGCCTTGCCCACTTGCTTTTCTCGATCCTACAATGGCCAAGCCAACTTTGCTGAGAGTTTCCAGGTGGCCTAAGCAGTAAATTTGTTTAGGGGCATCGGCCAAGTCTAGCAATCTCCTTGGATAATAGGGGCTTAATTGATTGATGGTGATAATAGAGGGCATGGCTAATTGTCAAAGCTCTTTGTTCAACCCTCAATCAGCATTAACTGATTTTTTTGTAAGATATTTCTGAAATGGCTGTATTACCAATTCTTCATTACCCAGACCCTCGCCTACATACTGTTGCAAAGCCGGTAGGAGAAATTAATCAAAAAGTTCGCCAACTTGTGGCGGACATGGCTCAAACTATGTATGAGGCTCCGGGAATTGGCTTGGCTGCAACACAGGTTAATGTTCATTTGCAAGTTGTTGTTATTGACTTATCTGATGAGCGTAATCAGCTTCAAGTATTTATTAACCCTGAAATTATCTGGGCAAGCGAAGAAACTAAAGTTTGGCAAGAGGGGTGTTTATCTGTGCCAGATTTTTATGATGAGGTGAATCGTCCAGCTGAAGTTAAGGTTAAGGCGCTCAACTTGGATGGCGAGACGTTTGAGCTGCATGCCGATGGATTGTTAGCTGTTTGTATTCAACATGAAATGGACCACTTAAAAGGTAAAGTATTTGTCGAATATCTTTCAGCCCTAAAGCGCATGAGAATCGCTGGAAAGTTAAAAAAGAAATTAAAGGCGGGTGAGCTGTAATGCTAAAGGTTGTTTTTGCTGGAACACCTGAATTTGCAAAAATAGCATTGCAAGCGATTATTGCTGCGGGACATGAGGTTGTGCTGGTAATGACACAGCCTGACAGGCCTGCAGGTAGAGGTATGCAATTACAGGCGAGCCCCGTGAAAGCGCTTGCACTGACAAAAAATATTCCCGTATTACAGCCGACATCTTTACGTATCAATGGTAAATATGCAGATGAAGCTAAAGAGGCTTTAAAAGTTTTAAACGACACCAGTTTTGATGTGATGGTGGTTGCTGCTTATGGATTATTGTTACCCCAAGAAGTTTTTGATATTGCAGAAACATCAGGTCGAGCAGGATGTCTAAATATCCACGCATCTATATTGCCTAGGTGGCGAGGCGCTGCACCAATACATAGAGCAATAGAGGCCGGCGACAAAGAGACCGGTATATCCATTATGCAAATGGACTTAGGTTTAGATACTGGGGCCGTTATTGCAAAAAAAGCTATCGACATTTCTGAAGAAGACACGACTGAATCATTGCATGATCATTTGGCAATCTTGGGTGGAGAAATGATTGTGAATGCTTTGGCGGATTTTGAAAAAAATAAAGTATTGCCAAGCACACCCCAAGAGGAAGCCGGAACAACTTACGCCAATAAAATTTTGAAAGAAGAGTCTCGAATCAATTGGTCCGAGAGCGCGCAAAAAATAGATTTAAAAATTCGGGCATTTAATCCATTTCCCGGGGCAACGTTTCAAAATGGTGAAGAGTTAATAAAGGTTTGGCACTCTAAATATTTGGGTGATAAAACAAACGCCCCATCAGGAGCTCTATTAGCTATTGAAAAATCAGGGGTTGTTGTTGCGGCCGCGGGTGAAACAATACGATTAACTGAATTACAAAAACCGGGTGGAAAAAGAGTGGCTGCTTATCAGTTAGCGCAGTCAATGGGTTGGCAGGTTGGCCACCAATTTATTTAATTCCCACTTGAATATATCAACCATTCAACACATATATAGTTTTGTTAGACGTTTGAAACTAGAATGCTCCAAATAAATTATTAAGGACATAAATGTTTAATTGGTTTAAAACAGCTTTATTAATGGCAGCAATCACTGGTTTATTTATTGTGGTTGGTGGCATGCTTGGCGGTGAGCAAGGCATGCTCATGGCGCTGTTATTGGCCTTTGGCATGAATTTTTTCAGCTACTGGTTTTCTGACAGCATGGTTTTAAAAATGATGAATGCGCGTGAGGTTGATGAAACTACCGCACCGCATTTTTATCGCATGATTGCTGAACTTGCACAAAAAGCAAACTTGCCAATGCCACGTGTTTATTTAATTGAAGAAAGTGCACCGAATGCTTTTGCAACAGGAAGAAATCCTGAGAATGCTGCCGTAGCTGCAACAACGGGTATTTTGCAAATTCTTTCCGAAAGAGAAATTAAAGGTGTTATGGCCCATGAGTTGGCACATGTAAAACATAGAGATATATTAATTTCAACGATATCTGCGACTATGGCTGGCGCATTATCTGCTTTGGCAAATTTTGCAATGTTTTTTGGTGGTAGAGATTCTGAGGGTCGTCCAAGCAATCCGATTGCAAGCATATTGGTCATGATATTGGCGCCTTTGGCAGCCAGCTTAATTCAAATGGCTATATCTCGTGCGAGAGAATATGAGGCAGATAGAGGAGGCGCAGAAATTTGCGGCGATCCATCAGCACTTGCTAGTGCGTTAGAAAAAATTCATAACTACGCAACTGGTCGACAATTCGACGCTGTAGAGCATCATCCTGAAACAGCTCAAATGATGATCATGAATCCATTGTCAGGTGGCGGCATCGCTGGTCTATTCTCAACACATCCGCCAACTGAAGATCGCGTATCTCGTTTGATGGAAATGGCAAGAACAGGAATGTATCCTGTCTGAAATTAAACCCCAAGGCGTTAGCCTATCGAAAGCCCTCCTTGCTTCTGCAAAAGTACTTGAGCAGGTGCACGAGGGCGCCTCATTAACCGTAGCAATTCAGTCTGCACCTATAGCGTTAAGGCCCGCTGTACAAAGTATTACTTTTCAAGCATTAAGGCGTGGTTTTTGGGTGCAGGAAGTTCTTAATCAATATTTGCAAAAAACACCCCCAGGTCTAACCAAGTATTTACTTTGGGCAGCCATCGCATTGGTGCCAGAAAAAGATCGCGAGCCCATGTATGCGACGCATACATTAGTCAACGAAGCGGTGAATGCCACGCATTTAGATAAAACAATGTCTTATGCTAAAGGACTTGTGAATGCGATTTTGAGACGCGTTCTTAGAAGCCCTGATATTTACAAAGAAATTTCCGAGGATGAGAACCCGTCTTACCCTGATTGGTGGTTGGAAAAATTAAAACGAGCTTATCCATCCGAGTATCAAGAAATAATTCGTTGTTCTAGAGAAAAGCCACCACTAATTATTCGGTTGAATCAGCGACAGTTAAATACGCCGGAGAAAATGCAAAGTTATCAAGAGTCTTTGCGGGAGGCAGCAATTAATTTTGAACCTTTAAATAAGGTGGCAGGTTCTAAATTATTAAATGCGTTACATATTACAAAACCAGTTCCTGTAAATCAGTTACCGGGATTTTTTGAGGGAGCCTGTTCTGTGCAAGATGCGGGTGCTCAATTAGCTGCTTATTTGTTGGCTCCCAAAGCTCAATCAAGGGTATTAGATGCTTGTGCTGCGCCAGGTGGAAAAAGTGCTCATTTGTTAGAGTTATTTGATATCCAATTAGACGCTTTAGAAATTGATCCAGCCAGGGCTAAAAGAATTGAGGAGAACTTCTCTAGACTCTCTTTGTCAGGTGGGAAAGTATTGGTGGGCGATGCATCGAATCCGAAGCCTTGGTTTAGTGGTGAGCCCTATGATGCCATTTTGGCGGATGTGCCTTGTTCTGCCTCAGGAATTGTTCGTCGTCATCCGGACATTACTTATTTAAGGCAAGAGGCAGACATTAAGAATTTGCAAATTACACAAAGAAAAATATTGACTGCTTTGTGGGCTTTGCTTAAGCCGGGTGGTAAATTGCTATACGTAACCTGCTCAGTTTTCCCTGAAGAGGGTGAGTTGCAGGCTCGGTGGTGGTTAAATAGTGTGCCGGATGCTGTACGATTGGAGGCACCAGGGCAATTGTTGCCGTCAATGAACCACGATGGCTTCTTTTATGCGTTGTTTGAAAAGTCAAAAACACACTAATTGGTGAAAGATGCGCCAGATTAATAACTGGATTGCTAAGGTTGTATTTTTGATGGTCATCATGACCAGTGTCGCCTATGGTGATGATATTAAGTTTAAGAAAATAACCTTATCGCCAGGCGATAAAACTTGGTTATTGAATGCTGAAATTAATTTGGAATTAAGTCCTGCTTTGGAGCAATTAGTTAAAAAGGGGGTCACGCTTCATTTTGTTACAGAGTTTCAATTAACTAAGGGGCGGTGGTATTGGTTTGATGAAAAAATTGTTGATGTTCAGAGAACTTCAAAAATTTCTTATCAGGCATTGACCGACCAATATCGTGTCACGCTTGGTAGCGTGACACTAACGGCCGCTAATTTAAAACAAGCCATGGCAGCGGTTAGCACAATAGATGACTGGGCCGTAGTAGATCAGTCCGCGGTTAATCAAAACCAGAGTTATATCGCTGCGATTCGTATGAGGCTGGACACTAACCAATTAGCCAAGCCCTTTCAGGTTAATGCAATTAATTCAAAAGCATGGAATCTGCAAAGTGAGTGGAGTAGATTTGAATTTACGCCTAAAGCGGTGCCATTAACTCATGGGGTAAATGCTCAATGATGCGCTTTTTGGCTAAACCCATTTTGGTGGGGGTCGTTGTTCTTCTAGCGCTTATTTTATTGGTATTGTTGGCCACCGCATCAGCCAATACTTCTTTCTTTGAAGAGTATTTCGCCATGTTGTTTGCGGCAAATATATTTATTGGTATTTTATTTTTTGCCGTTATTGTCGGCTTAATCATTAGCATTGCTATGCGTTGGCGCAAAGGATATTTTGGAGCCAAACTTATTGCTAAATTGGCCCTGTTCTTTGCATTGGTTGGAGTCTTGCCTGGTGCTATTTTGTACGGTGTTTCGCTACAGTTCGTGTCGCGAAGTATTGAATCTTGGTTTGATGTGAAGGTTGAGCGTGCGTTAGAGGCGGGGCTTAATTTAGGCAAAGCTAGCATTGAAGTATCAAAAGATGATTTGTTGGGTAAGGGAAGAGAGCTAGCAAACTTAATCGGATCAAACTTAAGAACGCAAGGTGAGGGTGGATTAACCTTATTGCTTTCTCGGCAACGCCAGCAAATGGATTTAGAAGAAGTTGCTTTATTTGGCAGTGGCGCTAAATTAATTGCAAGTGCTAGCTTAGGTTTGACTTCGGCTGTTTCTGAGATGTCATCACAAGACAAGCTCAATCAGGCAAAGACTGTTGGAAATTTCACCCAAGTTGATGAGCCTAATAAAGCTGATAAACATCCAAGCTATGCAGTAAAGATCATTATCCCGATTCAGAGTGGCGCTTCACAAGGCAATCTAACTTCATTTAACTTGCGAACTCAATCGGAAGACAAATATCTATTGTTGGTTAAATATATGCCTGAGAGCATCAGTAACAATGCCTTATCTGTGCAAGAGGCTTATATCGAGTATCAAGAAAAGGCCTTAGGTAGATCGGGCCTTCGAAAAATGTATATCGGGACATTAACGATTACATTATTTTTAGCGCTCTTCATTGCAGTTACCTTAGCTTTGTTGCTGGGTCGCCAATTGGCCTACCCCTTATTGATGTTGTTAAAAGGTACAAAAGCGGTTGCTGAGGGAGACTTATCGCCAAAACCTGAAATTAATACGGGTGATGAGTTGGGCATGCTCACCAAGCAATTTAATGTCATGACTAGACAATTGCTTGAAGCAAGAAACTCGCTTCAAGAATCTAAAGCATTGTCTGAAAGTGTTTTATCTAATTTAACTGCGGGAGTTTGTGTTTTAGACGAATCCTTTAAATTGGTTATTGCTAATGCTGGCGCATCAAGAATTTTTGAAATTCCTTTAGAGAATTATGTTGGTAAGAGTTTAGGCTCGATTGATAAGCTTTTATCTTTTGAGCGTGAAGTTAAACAGGAGTTTGAGGCGTATCAAATTTCAAGCCAAGACCCTGATGAGCACTGGCAAAAACAAATTATTCTGGAAGACCAGGTGGAAATTGATCCACAACATAAGCAAGGTATTACTTTGTTGGTTCGAGGTACCCATCTTGCGAGCGGTTTATATATCGTTGTGTTTGATGATATTTCTGAGGTGATTACCGCTCAGCGTTCCATTGCGTGGGGTGAGGTTGCCAGACGACTTGCTCACGAAATTAAAAACCCATTAACACCCATTCAGTTGTCAGCTGAACGCTTACAGTTAAAGTTGGAAAATAATATTGCACCGGAGCAGCAAGAGTTATTAACTAAGAGCACTAGAACCATCATTGCTCAAGTTGAGGCCATGAAAAAAATGGTCAATGACTTCAGAGACTTTGCGAAAACTCCGGAAGCTAATTTACAGGCCTTGTCATTAAATGATTTGATTACAGAAATTCTTTATCTCTATGAAGGCAGTCCGGTATCTGCTGATTTAGATATTAAGTGTCCAGAGATTATTGGAGACTCGATTCAGTTAAGGCAGGTCATACATAACCTTATTCAGAATGCGATTGATGCAAGCATGGAAGCGCATGCGAATGCGGACTTTTCAATATTGGTTAAAACAGAGTTGCTGCCATATCCCAAAAATAGCGAAGTGGGAGTGGGTATTGTGAAGTTAAGCGTGATTGACTCTGGAACGGGATTTTCAGCAAGAATATTAAGTAGAGCTTTTGAGCCTTATGTCACGACAAAAGCAAAAGGTACTGGATTGGGCTTAGCAATGGTTAAAAAGATCGTTGATGAGCATGGTGCAAGAATTGAGTTACGTAATCGCATGAAAGAAGATGTGGTGATAGGTGCTGAGGTATCTATTTATTTCAATCAATTAGTGAAGCAAAGTTAGCCATGGCAAGTATTTTGGTAGTAGATGATGAAATGGGCATTCGTGAGTTGCTCAATGAGATTTTGACTGACGAGGGTCATTCGGTAATCTCTGCGCAAAATGCTCAAGAGGCTAGAAACGCTAGAGACAACCTAGAGCCAGATTTGGTTCTTTTAGATATTTGGATGCCGGATGTTGATGGTGTTACTTTATTAAAAGAGTGGTCGGTTGGTGGTCAGTTAACCATGCCTGTGGTGATGATGTCTGGCCATGCAACGATTGACACAGCCGTTGAAGCAACAAGAATTGGTGCAGTTAATTTCTTAGAAAAACCTATTGCACTTCAAAAGCTTTTAAAAACTGTAGAGCAAGCTTTAGAAAAAGCACCGCCTAAAGAATTATTTCAGGCAGAGATAAAACAAGAGGTTGCAGTATCTGCACCTAAAGTTGAAGAATTAGAAATTTACGAATCAAAAGATGTAAAAGATATGCCAGGTAATTTTGATTTGGCATATATTGATTTACCGCTTAGGGAAGCTCGGGATCTTTTTGAAAAAGCCTATTTTGAATATCACCTAGAGCAATTAGGTGGCAATATGACAAAAGTGGCTGATAAGACTGGCCTAGAAAGAACCCATTTATACCGCAAGCTCAAAATGCTAGGTATAGATGTCGGTAGTTACAAGGGAGATTAACGAGTAATTGGAGGCCTAGGGCAAGTTATTGGGCTTTCTAACACTTTCGTATATAATCTTGCTTCTTGGCCTGGTAGCTCAGTCGGTAGAGCAGAGGATTGAAAATCCTTGTGTCGGTGGTTCGATTCCGCCCCGGGCCACCAAGAAATACCAAAACCACCTTCGGGTGGTTTTTTCATTTGGTCTAGCGGGCTAGTTATACGATTGACAAGACGTACGTTATTACGTACTATGACCAAAAGAGGTGAAATTATGTCAACACTAACAGTCACGGAAGCAAGAGCAGATCTCTATCGCTTAATTGACCAAACGGCAGAAACACATAAGCCTGTGGTTATTTCAGGTAAGCGTACTAATGCTGTTTTGGTTTCTGAAGAAGATTGGAGCGCTATTCAGGAAACGCTACATCTATTGGCGATTCCAGGGATGCGTGAGTCTATTAAAGAATCCATGGCTGAGCCTTTGGCTAAGAGTAAAAGGACATTGAAGTGGTAACTTGGAATTTAGCCTATTCCAAATTTGCTCTTAAAGATGCTAAAAAACTCTCAGCCGCGGGATTAAAAGATAAAGCACAGGCGTTGTTGGATATATTAGAAGTAGATCCATTTCAAAATCCTCCGCCATATGAAAAATTAGTTGGTGATTTAAAGGGCTCTTATTCTCGGAGAATCAATATTCAACATCGTTTGGTATATGAGGTTTTCCGCAAAGAAAAGACGGTACGTGTTTTAAGAATGTGGACTCATTACGAATAAATTAGCTATTAACACTAAGTTGGTAGCTTAGCTGGTAGAGCAGAGGATTGAAAATCCTTGTTGTTGCTCAAATCCCCAGGGTCCTGTAATGTCTTTTAAAGTCACATTTAATTTAATGACATGTTTAATTTTTCAAAATTAGAAATTCCAATCATTCAAGCCCCAATGGCGGGCGGCATTAATAATCCCAAATTGGCTTCAGAGGTTACCAATGCCGGAGGTGTTGGTAGTTTTGGATTTGCTTACAGCGCACCGCAAAAAATTAGCGAAGACTTGGTAGCTACACGAGCTTTAACTAAAGGGCCCATTAATGCAAATTTCTTTGTCTTTAGTGCGGTTGATTTGCCCGCACAAGCAATTCAAGCGCAAGCAATAGATGCATTAAGAAATTTACCTATTGCCGGTGATTGTTCGGTATCCATACCGCAAGCCCCTTTTTATCCTGATGTTGAAGAGCAGCTCCATCCTGTATGGGAGCATTGCCCTGAAATTGTGACATTTCATTTTGGGATTCCCCCGCTAAGGGTGATAGAGAAAGCTCATTCACTAGGCATAGCAGTTGGTGTTACAGCTACCAGCGCTGAAGAAGCAATTGCTATTGAAACAGCGGGCGCTGATTTTATTGTGGCGCAAGGCATTGAGGCTGGCGGTCACCGCGGCATATTTAACCCAAGTGCTGCTGATGAAAAATTAACGGCAATTCATTTAACTAAAAAATTAGTTAAGTGTTGCTCTATACCAATAGTTTGTGCTGGCGCAATCATGGATGGGACAGATATAGCCAATGCTCTGAACGCGGGTGCTGTAGCTGCTCAATTGGGAACAGCATTTTTAAGTTGCGATGAGTCTGGCGCATCACCAGCCCATAAAAATTACTTGCTCAACCAACATGGCAGAGGCTCAGTATTTACGAAAGGTTTCTCAGGTAGGCTTGCTCGAGGCATTGAGAATGAATTCATTCGCCTCATGGAAGACAGGGTTACTTTGCCATTTCCGATACAAAACACAATGACAGCGTCTTTACGCCAATTGGCTGGAAAAACCAATAACGGTGAATATCAAAGTCTTTGGGCGGGTCAAGACTATTCGAGAGCCAGAAATCTTAGTGCCAAGGATTTAATGCTGACCCTAAAGAACGAGTTTTTAGTTGCTATGGGTTGATGTTGAGTCGAGCGCCTATATGCGCTTCCAGAAGGGTTTCATTTTTATCATCTAAAAGCCCCCTTTTTCTTCTGTAGAATGGTTTCATGACCAATCTTAATCAGCTGCCTATAGATCTTCCTATTCCAGAGGATGATGGTGCTACTGCTCATCTAAAAGGCATGCGCTTGCCTAATGTTTCTTTGCTGGCAACTAATGGTCTAAGTATCGATATAGGAGCAATTCAAGGCTGGTTAGTTATTTATTGTTACCCAATGACGGGCCAGCCTAATGTGGCATTGCCGGATGGTTGGGACCAAATTCCTGGGGCAAGAGGTTGTACGCCACAGAGTTGCTCATTTAGAGATCACTATCAAGAGTTACAAAATTTGGGCGCAGAAGTTATTGGTTTGAGCGTTCAAACAACTGAATATCAAAAAGAGATGGTTGAGCGACTGCATTTGCCATTTCCTGTGGTGAGTGATGCGAACTACCAATTTCAGAAGGCATTGAACATGCCAACGTTTGTTGCGGCAGGGATGACGCTTCTAAAGCGCGTAACATTAATTGCACATAACGGAGTGATTAAGGCTGTGCATTACCCTATTTTTCCAAGTGATAGTGATCCAGCATGGGTCATTAATTATTTGCAAACACAGCAGGCCTAGCCTTTGGTGGTATGAAGTGATGACGAATAAAAATCCAAAAATATTTGTAATGGGTGCAGGCTCTGTAGGATGCTTTTTTGGCGGCATGTTAGCGCGCGCCGGAAAAGATGTGACATTAATAGCACGACCCAATCATGTGGAAGCCATTCGTGAAAAAGGCTTATATATGGAGTGCATTAATTTTCAAGAATATGTTCCCGTTAAAGCCACAACAGATCAGTCTGTTGTAAAAGAGGCCGATATTATTTTGTTGTGTGTTAAGTCTCCTGACACTCAAAAAACAATAGAAGCGATTTATGGGTTTTTGAAAAAAGACGTCATTATTTTGAGTTTGCAAAACGGCGTTAGCAATTGCGACACTATTTCCCAAAAAGTTCCTAAGCATGTTTATCCAACGGTTGTGTATGTCGCGACGGGTATGGCCGGGCCTGGCCATTTAAAACACTTTGGTCGAGGCGAGTTATTAATTGGAGATTTAAATAACGAACATCTTGTTAATGACTCAATTCAAGATGAGCTTCAAATGTTGGCTGAGATATTTGGTTCATCAGGTGTTCCTTGTGACATATCAAAAAACATTAAACATGAGTTGTGGAGTAAGTTTTTGGTGAACTGTTGTTATAACGGTATTTCTGCGATTGGCCAGATTCAATATGGCAAGATGGCTGCGCAAGCGGAAGTGAGAGCACTCATTGAGCAGATAACAAAAGAATTTTTAGCAATAGCTCTTAAAGAAGGGGTTGATATTAGTCCTTCACAAGCAGCTAGTCTCAATTACCAAATAGCCACTAGTATGTCGGGGCAGCGCTCCTCTACTGCCCAGGACTTATCTAGAAAAAAACCTACTGAGATTGATTATCTTAATGGCTTGATTGTTAAAAAAGGGCAAGACTATGGCATAGACACGCCGGCGAACCAGAGCGTCTATGCCTTAGTCAAAATGATGGAATCCAATTATTGAGGCGTTGCCGGTACTACTTGCCAGCCTTCGTTACAACTAGCTGCATATGGATAGTATGTTCTGCTAGATTGGCAGTAATACCAAACAGGCGGTAAGTTTTGCGCCACTATTGGAGCTGGTGGCATCGGCGCTGGCACATGCATGGGCATAGTTTGAACATAAACAGGGGGTTGTGCCACATAAACAGGCCTAGGCTGCAATATGGAATACGTAATTAGACCTCCAATGATGGCTGGCCCTACCCAATAGTCACCATGACCACCGCCTCTGTATCCATAACCGCCATGTGCGCTAGCGTTATTTGATAGCATTGCCATAGTAGATAGGCTGAGAGTAAAGGCTATCAATTTAATAATTCTTTTCATATCATCATCCTTTAGCTTGATGTACCTCTATAACGCGGCAAAAGTAGTAAAGATGACAACAATAAGATGAATGATTTAGCGGTTTTGTATTCTTATCGACGTTGCCCTTATGCAATGAGGGCCAGAATGGCTTTAAGTTATGCCGGCATTCCTGTGGAAATACGAGAAATTTCTTTACGGAATAAGCCATTAGCCATGTTAGAAATTTCACCAAAAGGAACGGTGCCGGTATTGCAGGTTGGTGAATTAGTTATTGAACAAAGTTTAGAAATCATGAAATGGGCTTTGTCGCAGTCGGATAAAAATGGCTGGTTAAATAATTTGGCTGCTTCGGAAGCGTTAATCGCTACTAATGATGGGCCTTTTAAAAGGCTTTTAGATCAATATAAATATCCTGATCGATATCCGCATCAAACAATTACAGACACCCTCAATCAAGCATTAGAAATATGTTTATTGCCATTTGAGCAACGTTTGCAAAGTTCACGTTATTTATTGGGTGATCAAATGAGCTTGGCTGATGTGGCGACCTTCCCATTTATTAGGCAATTTTCAATGGTTGATGCCGCGTGGTTTGAAAAATCCTCTTTAGACCATCTTAAAAAGTGGTTAAATGAACGGATAGAATCAGATTTATTTTTAGGCGTTATGCAAAAGCATCCAACTTGGCATGACAAATAATTGGAGAAAAAATGAAGCGTTTCATGGCATTTTTGGTGGTAATAGCGGCTCTATTTAGTGCTTACACTTGGTTAACATTGAGCTGGAGTTATTCAAAGGGTGAGCGCGCTGGTTATGTGCAAAAATTTTCTAAAAAAGGGTGGGTTTGTAAAACTTGGGAAGGTGAGCTTGCCATGATTAATATTCCAGGAACCCTCACAGAGAAATTTAACTTTACTGTTCATGATGAAGCACTTGCTCAGAAAATTAATGAGAGCATGGGTAAACGTGTGGCCTTGGTGTATGAAGAGCACGTGGGCGTGCCGTCCAGCTGTTTTGGGGACACTGGACACTACGTTACCAACATCATGATTGTTGACTAAATTTATTTAGTCAAAATTAGCTTCTTAAGCTTTGTGATGCGAAGGCGATAAATTTCGCCTTCATGAGCAATATCTAAATAGTTAGATTGCCCCAGCAAAGACTTGCTGTTTACAGGGGATTGATTTTTTGATTTGTGGTCTTCCCTTTTGGGAAAGTTGATTTCATTTGTTGTCATGATGATTTCTTCTTTTGAAAGAAATTTCATCATAACAAATCAAAACCATTACTCATTACATGGGATTTGCCACGCATAAGACATGAGTTATTTTGCGCGTCGCTTTAGTTGGGAAATGATGATTTTCGCTAAATAAATAATAATTAAAATACCTACTAAATCACCAATAAACATCACGCCAACATGCTCAACAAAGTTATCGTTAATGCCGCGCGCAAAAAACCATAATTGATGTAACAGTGGGCTAATTAGTGAATAGATAAAGATGCAATTTAATAGCTTGTGGCCATCCAAGTTTTCTAGATTAGATGTTAAATCCATATTTTTAAAAACAAAGATTCTTGCTAAATAAGGTCCTAAGCCTCCAATTAGACCAGCGCCCAGCCCAGAAACGATGTCATGTTGAAAGTAAAAATTAAGCGCAATTAAGACCGATGCTAATGAAACCCCGAGTGCACCACTGAACCCAAAAAGTAGAGTTAACAAAAGCCTTAAACCTGCCGGTAAAAAAATCCAATTAACACCCAGTGAAAATGTCAGCGAGGACATAAGAAATGAATTGATACCAAAACACGCGCCATATAACAGGGCTGAAATTAAAATAAGCGTTGGATTGAAGGCGTTTTTTAGCATGGCGGATAATTAACTTTGCACTAGACGACGATGTCTGTGGATACTCATCAAGATACCAATACCAACGCCAAGCGTTACTAAGGCCGTTCCGCCGTAGCTAATGAAGGGGAGTGGAACTCCCACAACAGGCAAGATGCCACTAACCATGCCCATGTTCACAAAAGCATAGGTAAAGAAAATCATAGTGACTGAGCCACCCAAAAGGCGTGTAAATAAAGTTGGCGCATTAGACGAAATGGCTAACCCTCTTTGAATAAGTCCAAAGAATAGGGCGAGTAAAACAAGGTTTCCAATTAGGCCAAATTCTTCAGAAAAAACTGCAAAAACAAAGTCCGTATGTTTTTCGGGGATGAATTCTAAGTGCGCTTGTGTGCCTTGTAACCAACCTTTACCAAACAAACCACCAGAACCAATAGCAATCACAGACTGAATGGTATGAAAGCCCTTGCCTAATGGATCGGTACTGGGGTCTAACAGTGTACAAATGCGATGCTTTTGATAGTCGTGTAAGAATGGCCAAGACACATCGGGATCGCAAATAAAGCTACCAAAAATAATTACCAGCAATATGGCAACGCCGCCGACAGAGACGACGGGAACAATATATTTCCAGGGAAACCCAGCAAGAATAATCACATAAAGGCCTGCCGCTAAAACTAAAAGAGCGGTTCCTAAGTCAGGTTGTCTTGCAATTAAAGCTACTGGCAAGATAAGTAATATGGCCGCTATGCCATAGTCTAAATTTCTAAGAACACCTTCTCTTTTTTGAAAGTACCAAGCCAACATTAATGGCATAGCAATTTTCATAAGTTCTGATGGCTGAATTACTACCCCTATATTTACCCAGCGGCGCGCACCTTTTTTAATTAAACCAAAAGCTGCCACAGCTAACAGTAATGCAACACCAAAGCTATAGATCCAAACGGCTGATCGTTGCAACCATTTTGGAGGCACTCTAGAAACAAGCCACATCACAGAATAAGAAAGTAATAGATTTCTTAATTGATCGATTAATTGAATTGGGGTGCCACTACTAGCAGAGATAAAAGTAACAATGCTAATTAAAGCCAAGCCAAGAACAATAAGACCTAAGGTTTTATCGAAGCCCGACCATAAAAAATCAATGCGCTGAATTAAGGGGCGCTTTTCCATTCTGGAACCTCCTTCGGCCAGCGGCCTTCAATGAAATAATCAAGCGCTCTTCTTGCAATCGGCGCTGCTTGTGCAGCACCAAAGCCTGCATTTTCAACTACCATGGCAATAGCAATTTTTGGTTTGTCCGCTGGTGCAAAAACAATAAATAAAGCATGGTCTCTTAAAAATTCTGGGGTTGCACTATGACTATAGTTTTTAGAGTTCAAGCTAAATACCTGAGCGGTGCCAGTTTTGCCAGCTGCTTGGTAGGCCACCCCTGCAAAGGCTTGCGCTGATGTACCAAATTTGTTTACATCAATCATTGCATTTTTAATGACCTCAATGTTTTGAGGTTTTAAATCAACCCGATAACTTTCTTTAGGAGTTGTTAATTTACGTTCTTTAGTAATTGGATTCTCAATCGACTTAACTAGGTGTGGTTTCATTACGACACCTTTATTAGCTAAGTTGGCAGTGGCGTGAGCTAATTGAAGAATCGTGAAACTGTTATAGCCTTGGCCGATACCTAAAGAAATGGTTTCTCCGTCGTACCATTTTTGTTGTTCAGGTTTTTTAAATGTTTTTTCTTTCCAAGCGGTAGACGGTAGCGTTCCTCTTACTTCACCATCTAAATCAATACCGGTAATTTGTCCGAAGCCTAGCGGTTTCATGAAGTCATGCATCATGTTTACGCCCATGTCTCTTGCGAGTAAGTAGTAGTACGTGTCACAAGATTCAACAATTGATTTGGCCATATCGACCATGCCATGACCGCCTTTTTTATCATCTCTGAAAGTGTGGTTGCCAAAGGTGAAGTAGCCTGGATCCGAAATTGCTTGGCTTGGTGTTCGCTTGCCGGTCTCTAGTGCAGCCAAAGCCATGAAAGGTTTATAGGTAGAACCTGGCGGATAAATACCTTTAAGTGGCCTGTTATAGAGCGGCTTTTCTAAAGACTCGTTTAATGCTTTCCACGTAGTTGGATCAATGCCCTCTACAAAATCATTAGGATTGAAGTTGGGCTTAGAAACAAATGCTAATACGTCGCCAGATTCTGGTTCGATAGCAACAAAGGCACCTCTTCTCTTTCCATAGAGTTCTTCTACGAGGTGCTGTAGTTTGATATCAATGGATAGCACCAAGTTATTGCCAGGCGTTGATGAAGAAGTTGTGAGTGTCCGAACGGCTCTTCCACCGGCTGTGATTTCTACTTGCTCAAATCCTGGCGCACCACGCAGCGCGTATTCATAACTCTGCTCTAGGCCAATTTTCCCAACATATGGAGTGCCTAGTAAATTAATGTTTCTTCTTTGAGTACTATCGCTACCAGTTCTATTGTCGTCTAGTTCAGCAATTAATTTTTCGCGGTCACGTTGAGAAACTCGACCAATGTAGCCAATGACGTGAGAGCCTAATTCTCCATATGGATATTGTCTAAATAAGCGTGCGCGAATTTCGACACCGGGAAATCTAAAGCTTTGAGCTGTAAATCTTGCAACCTCAACATCGCTTAATAGAGTTCTAACCGGAAACGCGTCAAAAGTTTTTGATTCGTTTAAAAGTTTTAAAAAATTCTTTCTATCTTTTGGTTGAATATCCACAACGCTAGATAGTTCATCTAACAAATCATTCACATTGCCTTCAATTTGCGATGGATTGATTTCTAAGGTGTAAGCAGAGTAATTTCTAGCAATAACAATGCCATTTCTGTCGATAATTAATCCACGGCTAGCAGGTACAGGTACCAAGGCAATGCGATTGTTTTCAGCCGCTAAAGAGTGCCTGTTGTGTGTAATTATTTGTAACCAAACAAATCTAAGTAGCAATAGGCCAAAGCAGACCAATACAAATACCATGGCAACAGATAGCCTGTCTTGGAAAGACTTAACGGTCGGCTGAGTATTTTTAAAGCGATCCATAGAGTCGTCTAATTACAGAGGACGATTTAAATCGACATCGGTTGGTCTTCTTTGAGGCGCTAAAAGAATCCAAACTGCAATAGGCCACAGTGCAGCTTCAATAAATCCAGAAAACAGACTCGTCCATGCCCAAAATGGGATTTCTCCTGAGGCGATCCATTGAACGATTAGCGGCCAAATAGAGGCAGCTAAAAATAATGGAAGAAGGTGCAAGGATTGTTCTGGGCGAGAAAAGCCAAGAACACGACGCTGCCAGTTAATGCCGAAATACGCGATGATGGGATACATAAGCGCGTGCTGCCCTAAAAGGGTTGCACTATGAATATCCATTACTAAGCCTAGGCAAAATGCCCAAACAACGCCCACTTTTCTAGGTTGGTAAATCGTCCAAAAAACGATACAAATTAAAACCCAGTCTGGCACCCAAGGGGAGTTGCCTAGCGGTAAGAAATTTAGCAACAACGCACCTAACAAGCTAGCCCCAATAAATAGGGGATTAGCAGGTCGAAGTATGTACCCACTCTCGATCATTGCTTACCTCTATATAAGCGATTGGATTTTGTTTCAGAGGTCTTATTGTTTCGATCATTAGCCGGTTTAGGGCCAAATGCCGCATCATAAAACAGCACCATGACATGACGGAATCGGTTAACGCCGCCTACTGGAGAGCAGTAAACATAGGCAAAATTCTTATCAACATTACGGTCGATTTTGTCGATAGTAGCCACGGCAAATCCTGGGGGATAAACACCATCGATACCTGAAGTCATCAGGATATCGCCCACCTGTAAATCACTCACTGCAGCCATATGTCTTAATTCAAGAGGCTTACCCCTGCCGTTACCGTACAAAGCAGCTCTTAGGCCGTTTCTGGCCACTTGTACGGGAATCACCATATCTCTGTCATCTAACAAAGAAACTTCGGATTTGTTTTCCATGACCCGAACAACTTGACCAACAATGCCTTGGTGATCGGCAACCGCCTGGCCAGCCGTGATGTTGCTGCTAGCACCTCTATCAATAATGACCTTTTGAGAGAGAGGATTGGGCGGGTTATACAAAATTTGGGCAATGAGAATCTTGAACCTGGTTTGCTCTTGAATGCCGATTAATTTTCTAAGTTGAGCATTTTCAGACATGAACAGCTCAGATTGATTAGCTAAGAGGGTAAGTTCAGCAACCCGTTTTTCCAAAGCTTCGTTTTGTTGCTCAAGAGTGCCTTTGGTGGTGAGATAGTCGTAAGTACCCCTAATAAGGTCCCTGGGCCACAACATGACCGTTTCAACAGGCGTTAACAAGAAGCTAGCAATAGAGCGAACTTGATCAATGGTTCTGTATTGATAATCTAAAACCATTAAAGTCAGGCTAGCCAAAAGACAAACCGCCAGCTTGATTAAAGCTGGCGTGCCTTGTTTGAAGAGTGGTGGCGGACTAAGCTGCAATTAATGCTCGTGCTGCTTAGGGGCTTATTCTTGTGAGAAAACGCCGCCTAACTTATCCATGCGCTCGAGGGCCATGCCTGAGCCTCGGGCAACGCAAGTTAGAGGATCTTCAGCCACATGAACTGGCAAGCCAGTTTCTTCCAAAAGTAAGCGGTCAAGGTCTCTTAGTAGAGCGCCACCGCCTGTCAACATCATGCCTCTATCGGCGATATCTGAGGCCAGTTCTGGTGGAGTTTGCTCAAGAGCCACTTTAACTGCAGTAACAATTTGATTAAGTGGGTCTGTTAGGGCTTCAAGGATTTCATTGCTTGTCACCGTAAAGCTTCTAGGAATACCTTCTGATAGGTTGCGGCCGCGAATTTCCATTTCTTTTACTTCGGAACCTGGGAAGGCTGAACCAATCGTTTTCTTGATAGCTTCAGAAGTTTGTTCACCAATCAACATGCCGTAGTTACGGCGGATGTAATTGATGATGGCTTCGTCAAATTTGTCGCCGCCAACACGAACAGAACCCTTGTAAACCATACCGCCTAGGGACATAACACCCACTTCAGTTGTGCCGCCACCGATGTCTACAACCATTGAGCCTGAAGCTTCAGAAACCGGTAAGCCGGCGCCAATAGCAGCAGCCATTGGCTCTTCAATTAAGTAAACTTGAGACGCACCTGCGCCAAGAGCTGATTCACGAATAGCACGTCTTTCAACCTGGGTTGATCCGCATGGTACGCAAATAATGATGCGTGGACTTGGTTTTAGCAGTTTCGTTTCATGCACCATCTTGATAAACTGCTTCAACATTTGTTCGGTAATCGTGAAATCGGCAATAACACCGTCTTTCATAGGGCGAATCGCCTCAATATTGCCAGGAACGCGACCGAGCATCTGTTTGGCTTCTTTACCGACTGCCAAAATGGTTTTTTTGCCGTTGGGGCCGCCTTCTTGGCGAATCGCCACAACAGACGGTTCATCAAGGACAATACCCCTGTCACGCATGTAAATAAGGGTGTTAGCTGTGCCTAAGTCAATGGCTAAATCATTGGAAAAGTAGTTGCGAAAGAGACCAAACATAATTTAAGTAGGAAAATAGATTAATTAATACGTTAATGAACCCTTTAATGATACCGTAGCAGGCCAAATGAATCTTGAAGATGTTAAGCGCATAGCGCAATTATCCCGCCTAGCCATCACTGATGATGAGGCAGCTAGTACCTTGAATCAATTACAAAAAGTATTTGATTTGGTTGAGCAAATGCAGGCTGTAAATACAGATGGTATTGAGCCTTTAGCTCATCCAATTGAGCAAATTATGTCTATTGCCCAACCATTACGTGAAGACGTCGTGACTGAAATCGATCAAAGAGATGCTTATTTACAAAATGCACCCGCTCAGCATGAGGGATTATTTTTAGTGCCAAAGGTGATTGAATGAGCTGGCATACCAAAACAATTAAACAAATTTCAGACGCACTTAAAGCTAAACAAATTAGCAGTAAAGAATTAGCAGATTATTTTTTACAAAGAATTGCCAATGCGAAAGATTTGAACGCGGTTATTGATTTAAATGAAGCAAAAACTATTGAGCAAGCGAATCATGCTGATACGTTAATTGCGAAAGGTGCGGCATCTCCATTAATAGGCGTGCCAATTTTGCATAAGGATGTTTTTGTAACGAAGCATTGGAAATCAACGGCATGTTCAAAAATTTTGGGCGACTACGTTAGCCCATTCGATGCTCATGTAGTGGCTAAGCTAGGACCTGATGGTGCTGGCATGGTGTGCTTGGGTAAAGCCAATATGGATGAGTTCGCGATGGGCTCTTCTAATGAAAATTCTTACGTAGGCCCTGCTTTAAATCCGTGGGATAAAACTCGTGTACCCGGTGGATCATCTGGTGGTTCTGCTGTAGCAATTGCAGCCGGATTAAGTCCTGCTGCAACAGGCACAGATACGGGCGGATCCATTCGTCAGCCAGCATCATTGTGTGGCATTACAGGTATTAAACCCACATATGGCCGCGTATCGCGTTACGGGATGATTGCTTATGCATCATCTTTGGATCAGGGTGGGCCCATGGCGAAAACCGCTGAGGATTGCGCTATCTTGTTAAATGCGATGGCTGGTCATGATCACAAAGATTCAACAAGTTTGGATCGGCCCTCTGAAGATTACACAGCAAAATTAGGTAAGTCATGGACTCCTGGCGAAGCACAACTTTTAAAGGGTTTAAAAGTTGGTCTACCGAAAGAATATTTTGGTGATGGTTTAAGTTCTGATGTGCGTGCTGCCGTAGAGGGCGCGCTGGAACAATTTAAAAAAATGGGCGCTGAATGTGTGCCTGTTTCATTACCTAAAACAGAGCTATCCATTCCTGTGTATTACGTTATTGCGCCAGCAGAGGCATCAAGCAATTTAAGTCGCTTTGATGGTGTTCGTTATGGGCGTCGTGCCGACCAATATGGTGATTTGTTGGACATGTACAAACGTACGCGTTCAGAAGGTTTTGGCACCGAAGTAAAACGTCGCATCATGATTGGAACTTATGTGTTGTCACACGGCTATTACGATGCGTATTACTTGAAGGCGCAACGTATTCGCAGAATCATTGCGCAAGATTTTCAAGAAGCATTTAAACAATGCGACATCATTGCTGGACCGGTGGCACCAACAGTTGCTGGCAAGATTGGTGAGAAAACATCTGATCCAACGCAAATGTATTTAGAAGATATTTATACCTTATCACCTAATTTGGCTGGGTTACCTGCCATGAGTGCGCCTTGTGGTTTTGGTGACAATGGCATGCCTGTTGGCATACAGCTAATTGGTAACTATTTCTCAGAGGCAAGCTTATTGCAATTGGCACACGCATATCAAATGGAAACGGATTGGCACCAACGTCTTTCACCGGCTGCGCAGAAAGGTGGTGCAGCATGAAATGGGAAGTGGTGATTGGTCTTGAGACCCATGCGCAATTAAGAACTGTTTCTAAAATTTTTAGTGGAGCGTCTACTGAGTTTGGCGCAGAAGCAAATCGTCAGGCTTGTGCTGTTGACTTGGCTCTTCCAGGTGTTTTGCCTGTCTTAAATAAAGAGGCTGTGGCGCATGCTATTCGTTTTGGCTTGGCCGTTGGTTCAACGATTGCGCCATTTAGCGTGTTTGCACGTAAAAATTATTTCTATCCTGATTTACCAAAGGGTTATCAAATTAGTCAATTTGAAATACCAGTGGTGCAGGGTGGCAAGTTGGATATTCAAGTTGATGGCGTTGTAAAAACAGTCAATTTAACGAGGGCCCACTTAGAGGAAGATGCTGGTAAATCGCTGCATGAAGATTTCCGTGGCCCACATGGCGAATCATCTAGCGGTATTGATTTGAATAGAGCTGGCACGCCACTTTTGGAAATTGTTACTGAGCCGGATATGCATAGCGCCGCTGAAGCAGTTGCTTATGCAAAAGCGTTGCACACCCTGGTGGTTTGGCTAGGTGTTTGCGATGGCAATATGCAAGAAGGTTCTTTTAGATGTGATGCCAACGTTTCTGTGAGACCAGAAGGTCAGGCTGAGTTTGGCACACGTTGCGAAATTAAAAATTTGAACTCTTTCCGTTTCTTGGAGGAGGCTATTCAATACGAGGTGCGTCGTCAAATAGAACTCATTGAAGATGGTGGAACCGTTGTTCAAGAAACAAGGCTCTATGATCCAGATAAAAAAGAAACTCGTAGCATGCGCAGTAAAGAAGATGCTAACGATTACCGCTATTTCCCAGACCCAGATCTATTGCCTTTAATTATTTCTGAGGAATGGATTGCAAAAGAGCGCTCTGAGATGACTGAGTTGCCAGCAGAGAAGGCCGAACGTTGGCAGAGTGAGTTTGGGCTGTCTGCTTACGATTGCCAAGTGTTAACGCAAGAGCGTGCTACAGCTGACTTTTATGAGGCTTTGGTGGCGGAGTTGGGTAAAGATAATGCAAAAGCCGCAGCTAATTTAATGGCAGGAGATTTTGCTTCAGCACTAAATCGTGATGGTCTTAGTGCAACAGAGTCTCCTTTAACGGCTAAGCAAATTGCAAAATTAATATTAAGAGTTTCTGATGGAACAATTTCTAACAAAATTGCCAAAGAAATTTTTATGGCTATGTGGGATGAGCGTGCCACTGATTTAGATGCTGTTGATCGCATCATTGAATCAAAAGGTCTAAAGCAAATTAGCGATACCGGGGCATTGGAAGCAATCATCGATCAAGTATTGGCGGCCAATCAAAAGTCAGTTGAGGAATTTAGATCTGGAAAAGAGAAAGCCTTTAACGCGTTAATTGGCCAGATCATGAAGGCGACGCAAGGAAAGGCGAATCCTCAACAGGTTAATAAATTACTAACAGAAAAGCTGAGTTAAACATGTCTGATATGGAACAGTTGCAAGCAGATCAAATGGAGCGCGAAAACTTGGTGGCCGAGTGGTTAAAAGCCACGCCAGGGTTTTTTGAGCGCCACGCTAGTCTGTTGGCTGAAATTTCTCTTAAAAATCCACATGGCGATCGAGCCATTTCATTGCAAGAGAGACAGTTAAGTGTTTTGCGTGAGCAGAATCATGCATTGAACAAAAGACTTTCTGACATGCTTCGTTTTGGCAGTCAGAATGACAAGACTCAAACCCTGATGATTAATTGGTTAAAAAATTTACTTCAGGCAAAAGATGAAGTACAAGTGAATCAAATCATCACAGATGGCTTAAGTGAGATATTTGGCGTTGAGTTGGTAAAGCTTACGCAAGAAATATCTGAGCCTGATTTCTGTGGTGGTATTAGCGCTGCCCCAGAAAGTTTGAAAAAACTATTGCCCGAAAATATTGCAAGTCTTGCCTTAATTAATTTAACGGCCATTGGCACGCAGCTGATTTTGGGCAGTCAATCCATTGAAAAATTTACTGCTGATATGGGGCATTTTTATTTGTCTCAAATTGGTCAGTTAAGTGAAGCTGCTATTGGCAGAGTTAAAGGCTAAAGATACTTGCCATGAATGACGCTCTCGCGCAAGAATATCTTCGCGAACTGCATGTTGTTAGGCAGGTATCTAAAAATACGCTTGAAGCTTATCAGCGCGACATTTATGTTCTTTTGAAAAAGCTGGAAGAAGGCGGTTTTAAGGTTACAGAATTGAATTCTGATCAAGTGCGCGTTTGGGCTGCTAGATTGCACGCACAAGGTAGCTCACCTAGAAGCATTGCAAGAATACTTTCAGCTTGGCGTGGTTTTTACACCTGGCTTGCTAATCAGAAAGGCTTAATTCAAAGTAATCCCTTAGACGATGTTAGGCCGCCTAAAAGAACAAAACCTTTGCCTAAGGCGCTCTCCGTTGAGAGTGCGATTAGCTTGGTAGAGCAATCATCTCAAGACAATATTCAGGCGGATTCTTTTTTAAGAGCCAGAGACCGCGCAATCGTGGAATTACTGTATTCATCGGGGCTACGTTTGTCTGAGCTGTTAGGTATTGATGTTGCCCCATTAGAAAGTAAAGACTATCAGTCTGCAGGGTGGATTGATTTTGATTTGTCTGAGGTGATGGTTTTAGGTAAGGGCAATAAACGTAGGACCGTGCCGGTTGGTTCCGCAGCTATTGCCGCTATTAAAGAGTGGTTGATTGTTAGGGCGGCCAACGTGAAAGAAGTCAATGCTCTTGGTCAGCCATTATTTATTAACAAGCAGGGGCGAAGAGTTTCTGCGAGAACAATACAAAAACATTTAGCGGCTTTAGCTTTGAAAGCGGGATTGCCAACGCATGTTCACCCGCATATGTTGAGGCACACATTTGCAAGCCATGTTTTGCAATCTTCAGGCGATTTGCGAGCCGTCCAAGAGATGCTTGGTCATGCAAGCATCTCTAGTACTCAAATTTATACTGCGTTAGATTTTCAACATTTGGCTCAGGCATATGATCAGGCGCATCCTCGCGCAAAAGGTAGAAAATAAAGCAATGCAAGCAACTATAGTTTTAAAAGCCGGTAAAGAACGCCCTCTTCTTAGGCGCCATCCTTGGATCTATTCAAATGCTGTTGACTCCGTAGAGGGTAAAGTTTATCCAGGTAGCACCGTACATGTGGTGGATCATGGCCGAAAATTTATTGCTAAAGCTTTGTATAGCCCGAGCTCTCAAATTCGCGCTCGAGTTTTAACTTGGGATGAAGCCGAGCCAATTGACCATGCTTTTTTTAAGCGCAGAATTTCTAAGGCTATTGAACATCGTCGGACATGGATAAAAAACACCAATGCAATTCGTTTAATTTTTGGCGAGAGTGATGGCTTGCCCGGGTTGATCGTTGATCAATACAACGATACCTTGGTGTGTCAATTTTTATTTATAGGCGTTGAGTATTGGAAAGATGCAATTGTTGCGGCACTTGCGCAACAAACTAATTGTTCAGCTATTGTTGAAAGATCTGATGCGGCGGTGCGTGCACGTGAGGGTCTAGAAAAACATATCGGTGCGCTTAAGGGGGATTTGCCTGCCGAGCCAATACAAGTTAATGAGTGCGGGGTGCTTTATACCGTTGATGTCTTGCAAGGACATAAAACAGGTTTTTATATTGATCAGCGCGATAGCCGTGAGTTGGTTGGGCAGTTATCAAAAGATAAAGAAGTGCTCAATATGTTTTGTTATACCGGGGGCTTTTCCTTGGCGGCACTTAAGGGCGGCGCCAAACATGTAGCCTCTGTTGACTCATCTGGTGAGGCTTTAGCAATGGCTCAGCGTCAGATGAAATTAAATCAATTTGAGGAATCTAGGGCCACTTGGATAGATGATGATGCTTTTAATGTTTTAACTAAATTTAGAAAAGAAGAAAAACGTTTCGATCTAGTAGTGTTGGATCCGCCTAAATTTGCCCCTTCATCACATCACTTGGACAAGGCTTTGCGCGCGTATAAAGAAATTAATCGCGCTGGCATGCAGTTGTTAAATCCAGGCGGATTATTATTTACATTCTCTTGTTCTGGTGCAGTAGATGCTGCATTGTTTGAAAGAACCATTGCTATGGCATCGGCTGAGGCGATGAGTCATAGTGGCGATAAGAGTATGGATTTCAGGGTTTTAAAGCGATTATCTTCAGGTTTAGATCATCCTTTGTTGGCGAGTTTCCCAGAGGGGGACTATTTGAAAGGCCTTTTGTTGCAAAGGGTATAGCGCGAAATCTTTAGCGAGAAGATAATTCAAGGTTAGTTAATAAGGAATTTAATCATGGCATTAATACCAGTCACCATACTTAGTGGTTTTTTAGGAAGCGGTAAAACGACGCTTTTAAAGTACATCTTGAGTGAGAATCACGGCAAAAAAATTGCAGTGATTGAGAATGAGTTTGGCGAAGAAAATATTGATAACGATATTTTGGTTCAAGACTCTAATGAACAAATTGTTCAAATGAGCAATGGTTGTGTTTGTTGCACGATTCGTGGTGACTTGGTTGAGGCGCTCAATAATTTATGGGAGCAACGTCATCATAAGAAGATTCAATTTGATCGCGTTGTGATTGAGACAACCGGTGTTGCAAACCCAGGTCCGGTGGCGCAAACCTTTTTCATGGATGAAGAAGTTGCTAGCCATTACATCTTAGATGCTGTGGTTACCTTGGTGGATGCAAAGCATGGTAATCAACAGTTAGATCAACATGAAGAAGCTCAACAACAAGTGGGATTTGCCGATAGAATTTTTATTACAAAAACAGATTTGGTTGGTGAGCAAGATGTGGCTGCTCTGAAGCATCGTTTGATGCATATGAATCCAAGAGCACCAATTATGGGTATTAGCCAAGGGGTTGTGCCGTTGGAGAAGGTTTTAGATTTGAGGGGCTTTAATTTAAATGACAAGCTTGAAATCGACCCTCATTTCTTGGAGCAGGAAGATCATGACCATGAAAACTGCGGACATGACCATCATGAGCATGGCCCAGATTGTGGACATGACCATCATCATCATGATCACGCAGCTCCTCAAGTGGTCCAGTTTGCTCGTAAAAACCACACAGATAAGATTCAGTCCTTTGTTTTTAGAAGTGATAGACCGTTTGACTCTAAAAAATTGGAAGATTTTTTGGGTGGTATTTTGTCTGTTTTTGGCGCTAAGTTGTTGAGGTATAAGGGAGTTTTGTATATCAAGGGCGGCGCCCGTAAAGTGATTATTCAAGGCGTTCATGAAATGATGGGTTCAGATTTGGGTGCGCCGTGGGGTAAAGATAAAAAAGAAACCAGAATGGTATTTATTGGAACAGACCTACCTAAAGATGTTTTATTGGGGGGGCTTGAAACATGTTTGGTGTAATCTATTGAGATTAGGGTAGAATCCGCGCCCGAGGTTGTTTATATATTTAAGTAGTTTTTTTGGTGCGCGGAATTAAGCGTGAAAAACAATAAGTCCCGAAAGGACAGGAAATGAGCAAGAAACCATTGACCGAAGCAGATCTTTTAAAAGCTCCTGAAAAGGATTACATGAATGCTGCTCAATTGGAATTTTTCAAAGAAAAATTATTGGCTTTGAAATCTGATTTGTTAAAACATGCCAACGAAACAACTGAGCATCTTCGCGAAAATGTTTTAGTGCCTGATCCTGCGGATAGAGCTACGATTGAAGAAGAGCATGCTCTTGAATTGCGTACTCGCGATCGTGAGCGTAAGCTTCTTAAAAAGGTTGAACAATCACTAGCAAGTATTGAGTCTGGTGATTATGGTTGGTGCGAGGAGACTGGTGAGCCAATCGGTATCCCACGTTTATTGGCACGTCCAACCGCGAATTTATCGCTTGAAGCTCAAGAGCGCCGTGAATTACGTCAAAAGTTATTTGGCGATTAATTAGATGAGCGAATCACTGACACAGTTGCATGATGTTTCTCCAGCCGTTAAAGCGGAGGTTCTAGCTCAAGCTTTGCCCTATATTAAGAAATATCACGGCAAAACAATTGTTATTAAGTACGGCGGCAACGCTATGACTGAGGAGCGCCTAAAAGAAGGTTTTGCTCGCGATGTTATTTTGTTAAAGCTTGTTGGCATGAACCCTGTGGTTGTGCATGGCGGTGGCCCGCAAATTGACGATGCTTTGAAAAAAGTTGGTAAGGCTGGAACTTTTATTCAAGGCATGCGTGTAACAGATGAAGAAACCATGGAAGTGGTTGAGTGGGTTCTTGGTGGAGAAGTTCAGCAAGATATCGTTATGCTCATTAATCATTTCGGTGGTCAGGCTGTTGGATTAACGGGTAAGGATGGCGGTTTAATTCATGCTCGCAAAATGATGATTCCCAATAAAGAAAAACCAGGCGAAATGCTAGATATTGGTTTTGTTGGTGAAATTGACTCGATTAATCCCGCGGTTGTTAAAGCGTTGCAAGACGATGCGTTCATTCCAGTCATCTCCCCAATCGGTTTTGGTGAAGATGGTCAGGCATACAACATCAATGCTGACTTAGTTGCCGGAAAAATGGCAGAAATTCTGAAGGCTGAAAAATTAGTCATGATGACTAATATTCCAGGTGTGATGGATAAAGATGGCAAATTGTTGACTGATTTAGCAGCTAAAGAGATTGATGCTTTATTTGCTGATGGCACTATTTCGGGTGGTATGTTGCCTAAGATCTCTTCTGCGTTAGATGCGGCAAAGAGTGGCGTTAACTCTGTGCATATTATTGATGGTCGCATTGAGCATTCATTGCTTTTGGAAATTTTGACCGAGCAGGCATTTGGCACAATGATTCGATCACATTGAGGATGGCATGCGCCAGCCTTTGTGGTTTTTTGATTTAGACAATACCTTGCATGACGCTTCAGGCGTCATATTCCCTTATATCAATCAAGCGATGACGACTTATGTCGCCCATCGCTTAGGCTTAAGCCATCAAGAAGCCAGTCAAGTGCGTGAAGGCTACTGGCGTCGATATGGCGCAACTTTGTTAGGGCTGGTGCGCCATCATGAAATCGATCCCCATGAGTTTTTGAGAGAAACTCATAAGTTTGATGAGGTAACAGGCCGGCATTTGCATGATTTGGCACACATTATTTCTGGTGAGAAAAATTTACGTTTTGTGCTTAATCGTTTGCCTGGTAAGAAAGTATTATTAACAAATGCCCCCAAGGCTTATGCTGAAAAAATCATGAAAGAGTTGGGGATTCATCAGTGCTTTCATGCGGTTGAGGCCATTGAGGATATGGTAATTCATCACAAATGGCGACCTAAGCCAGATACCCTGATGCTTCGGAGAGTGCTTCAAAAGTATAGGGTGGCACCCTCAAAAGCGGTTCTAGTGGACGATACCCTAGGGCATTTGTTGGAGTACTCTAAACTAGGCTTAAGGACCGTATGGTTTAAAAGACATGTTAGGACTCACACCCATAATCGAGGTAGAGTTTCTCTAGAAGTACAATCCATACATCAATTATTTAAAAGATGGCAAAAAATCCGATGAATTCACCATTTAATCAAACATCTTTGGCAGAAAATGTAGACCAAGAGGCGGTTGTTGCTCGCAAGCGCCCAAAGCCGGGTGAGCGAAGAGTTCAGATTTTGCAGGTATTGGCAGAAATGCTCGAGAACCCAAAGGGTGAGCGTGTGACTACTGCTGCACTCGCAGCTCGTCTAGAAGTGTCAGAGGCGGCTTTGTATCGACACTTTGCTAGCAAAGCCCAGATGTTTGAAGGATTAATTTCTTTTATTGAACAGACGATTTTTGGGCTTATTAATCAAATTACTGAAAGAGAAGAAGCTGGCGATCGCCAGGCTCAAGAGATTCTGATGATTTTGTTGGGTTTTGGTGAGAAAAATCCAGGTATGACAAGAGTTCTTTTGGGCGATGCTTTATGGCTTGAAGATGATCGTTTACAAGATCGAATTGCGCAAATTTTTGAGAGAGTAGAAGCATCATTAAAGCAGTCGTTACGTATTGCACAAACGCAAGGTCGTTTGCCACAGTCTGCTGATGGCAATGAAGTGGGCGCTCGCGCTGCCATGATGCTGAGCTATGTGATTGGACGTTGGCACCGTTATGCAAGAAGTGGCTTTAAGAAGATGCCAACGGAGTTGAGTGAATTACCAATGAGGGTTTTATTCTCCGTATGAGTTTAGGAGTTGTAACCCCTGTTCGTTTGAGCTTTGCAGAACCATTAAGTTTGCAAAGTGGGACAAGTATTGCCAATTACGATTTGGTCGTAGAAACCTATGGCCAATTAAATGAGAAAAAAGATAACGCAGTTCTTATTTGTCATGCTTTAAATGCATCACATCACGTTGCTGGTATCAGCGCTGAAAATCCTGAGAATATTGGTTGGTGGGACAACATGGTTGGCCCAGGCAAGCCAGTAGATACGAATCGGTTTTTTGTTATTGGCGTTAATAATTTGGGATCCTGTTTTGGTTCAACGGGTCCAATGAGTATTAATCCAGCAACTGGCAAGCCATATGGCGCTAGTTTTCCCGTAGTAACAGTGGAAGATTGGGTGAATGCTCAGGTGAGGGTTGCTGATCATTTTCAAATTAAAAAGTTTGCGGCTGTCATGGGTGGAAGCCTTGGCGGTATGCAGGCGATGGCTTGGGGCATGATGTATCCAGAGCGCGTAGCGAACTGTGTTGTAGTTGCATCAACGCCCAAATTATCTGCGCAAAATATCGCATTTAATGAGGTTGCTAGAAGTGCTATTTTGAGTGATCCTGATTTCCATGGTGGTGATTACTACGCTCATGGTGTCGTTCCTCGCCGCGGCCTTAGAGTTGCTCGCATGATTGGACATATCACTTATTTATCTGATGATGATATGGCTGAAAAGTTTGGCCGTGAATTGCGCCGCCCTGAAGGCGCTTCAGATGAGTACAACTTTAGTTTTGATGTTGAGTTTGAAGTAGAGAGTTACTTGCGATATCAAGGTGAAAAGTTCGCTGATTATTTTGATGCAAATACTTATTTACACATTACCCGCGCGCTTGATTATTTTGATCCAGCTAGAGCCTATGGCAATAACTTAAGTAAAGCCATGGAAAACGTTAGCGCTAAGTTCTTAGTAGTTAGTTTCTCGACGGATTGGAGATTCTCTCCTGAGCGTAGTAGAGAAATCGTGAAAGCTTTATTGGATAACAAGCTAGATGTGACATATGGTGAGATCGATGCACCCCATGGCCATGATGCATTTTTGCTAGATGATTCACGTTATCACAATCTTGTTCGAGCTTATTTTGAGCAAATTGCGGGAGGGCTTATTAATGCGCGCTGATTTTTCTGCGATTGCTAAATGGGTTGCTCCTGGAAGTCAGGTGCTTGATGTCGGTTGTGGTGATGGTGAATTGCTAAGTTATTTAAAAACACTCAAGCATGCTCATGTGTATGGTGTTGAGTTGGCCGATGACAAGGTATTAGCTTGTGCTGAAAAAGGTCTAAATGTTGTTCAGCAAAACCTGGAAAGTGGTTTAGCTCTATTTGAAGATAATAGCTTTGACACAGTAGTCCTTTCTCAAACTTTGCAAACGATTCATCAAACAGCGCGTATCTTGAGCGAGATTGCTCGGGTGGGGAAAGAGTGTGTGGTTTCATTTCCGAACTTTGGACATTGGTCGCACCGTGCTGCTGTGGCTTTGGGTCGCATGCCTGTCTCAAAATCTCTACCTTACCAGTGGTATGACACGCCTAACGTGAGAGTTTTAACGATTGCCGATTTTGAAGCATTGGCACCCGCAGTTGGGCTAAAGCTCTTGGATCGTGTGGTTTTGCATGATGGCGAGCCCATTCAATTTTTACCTAATTTAAGAGGTAGTCTTGCTATCTACAGAGCGCGTAGAGCCTAGTAAAGCGAAAGCTCTACTTGTATGTGTTTTCCTTGGATTTTCTAGTGGCCTGCCGCTATTTATTCTTTATAACCTCTTGTCCGCATGGTTAAAAAGTGAGGGCGTTGATTTAAAGGCCATTGGCTTATTTGCTTTAGTCGGCATTCCTTATACATGGAAGTTTTTATGGTCTCCGGCGATGGACCGATTCCAGTTGCCCTTCTTGGGGCGCCGTAGAGGCTGGATGGTTGCCACTCAAATAGCCGTGATGTGTGCCGTGATATTGATGGGGCAATTTAATCCTAAGTCTGATATTTGGATTGTGGTGATGTTAGCGGCAGTGGTTGCCTTTTTTTCAGCCAGCCAAGATATTGTTATCGATGCTCACAGGCGTGAGTGGTTAACTGAAGAGCAAATGGGTTCAGGCACTGCGTTATTTGTTAATGCTTATAAGCTGTCTACTTTAGTGCCGGGGTCTTTATCCCTCATTCTTTCGGATGTTATTTCTTGGCAGTGGGTTTTTTTTATTACCGGGTTATTCATGTTGCCAGGAATTCTGACAACACTGTTGGTGCCGGAACCAAAGCTTTATGGGCCAGCACCTAACTCTTTGCGTGAGGCGGTCATTGAACCCTTTAATGAATTTATTCATAGAGAAGGTTGGAAGCATGCGTTATTAGTGCTGGCATTTATCTTTTTATATAAGTTGGGCGATTCGATGGCAACGGCTTTAGCAACGCCGTTTTACATAGAGTTAGGATTTACGCGCACTGAAATTGGTTTGGTCGCAAAAAATGCTGGTTTATGGGCAAGTATTTTGGGCGGCATTTTGGGCGCCTATTGGATGTTAAAAACAGGGGTTAATAAAGCCTTGTGGTTATTTGGCTTTTTGCAGGCTCTGGCCATATTAGGTTTTGTGGCGTTATCAACAACCGGCGCTAATCTTTGGGTGTTAAGTTGGGTGATTGGTTTTGAAGCCTTGTCTGTGGGCCTTGGGACCGCAGCCTTTACGTCTTATATCGCGTTAGAAACAAATCCAAGATTCACCGCTACCCAATTTGCGTTATTTACAAGTTTGTCTGCAGTACCAAGGACATTTATTAATGCTTTAACAGGGTACATTGTGGAAGTTACTGGATGGACTAATTTCTTCGTGCTTTGTTTTATTTTGGCGATTCCTGGATTATTGTTGTTACCTAAGATTGCTCCTTGGGCACAATCAAAAAAATCCCAATTTAATTAAGTTACATAAATAATTTTTACAACATATAGCCGCTATATTTTCAAAATGAAAAAATATCTTTTAACGCTCACTTTTGTTTTTTTAGGCGCTTGTGCATCGAGTGGCCCAAAACATCTTGCCCCAACAGATGGGGTGAAGGTGGGTGAATCATCGAGCTTAAGAAATCTTGTGCCGGCGAGTCAGTTGGAGCAAACAGCCGCGCGCCAATATCAAGATATGAAGAGGCAAGCAGCTAATAAAAATGGATTAGCACCTGACAATAATCCGCAGGTTATTCGTTTGCGTGCGATTGCTAAAAAAATATTACCTTATGCCCAGGTATGGAATCCTGATGCCCAAAATTGGAAATGGGAAATCAATTTATTTGTTTCTGAAGAGGTGAATGCTTTTTGTATGCCAGGTGGCAAGATTGCCTTTTATACGGGGATCTTGGAAAGGTTAAAACTTAATGATGATGAAGTGGCAACTGTGATGGGGCATGAGGTTGCCCATGCTTTACGTGAGCACGCCCGTGATCGCTTAGCCAAATCTCAATTAGGTAATTTGGGGGCTAATGTTTTATCTCAGGCATTAGGTTTGGGAAGCTTAGGTAGTCAGGCGATTAACCAAGGAGTTCAACTGGTGGGCCTGAGTTTTTCTAGAGCGGATGAAAAAGATGCGGACTTGGTGGGCATGGATTTAGCAGCAAGAGCTGGATATGACCCTCGTGCGGGAGTATCTCTATGGCAAAAAATGGGTCAGTTATCTAAAGAGCGACCTGCTGAATGGTTATCTACCCACCCATCTGGCGAATCTAGAATTTATGAAATACAAAGAAATTTATTTGACGTTTTGCCGCTTTACGCTAAAGCAAAAAATACAACCGTTGATCAACTGCCTGATTACAAGCCATAAGGTTTAATAGATTTATGTTTCGTAATCAATGATGAGCGGGGCGTGATCTGAAAATTTTTCAGATTTATAAATTTCAGCGCGTTTAGATTTTTTCGCTATGCCTGGCGTGCCAATTTGATAATCGATTCTCCATCCAACATTCTTGGCGTAGGCTTGCCCTCTTTGACTCCACCAGGTGTAACACTCATCTTCTGTGAGAGGGTGTAGCTGCCTATATACATCCATGTATCCAACTTGATCAAACAGATGGGTCATCCAATCGCGCTCTTCTGGCAGGAAGCCAGAATTTTTAATATTGCCCTTCCAATTCTTTAGATCAATTTCTTTATGGGCAATATTGATATCGCCACATAGCAAGATTTCTAAATTTTGCTCTTTAAGTTCTTTTAGATGCGGCAAAAATACATCTAAAAATCTAAATTTAGCTTCTTGTCTTTCGGGGGCGCTAGAGCCAGAGGGGAAGTAGGCGGAAATAATAATGAGGTTTCCAAATTTAGCCTCCACATATCGACCTTCAGCATCGAATTCTGGGCAGCCAAAACCAATTTTTACCGCATCGGGCTTTTGTTTTGAATATAAGCCGACACCGCTATAGCCTTTTTTGGCCGCATATTGAAAAAATCCGTGGTATCCGGGAGGGCTTAATAAATCTTGCTCCAAATCAGCTTCCTGAGCCTTAAGTTCTTGAATACAAAGGACGTCAGGGCTTTGTGCTTGTACCCAATTAAAGAAGCCTTTTTTAGCGGCTGAACGAATACCATTGAGGTTGGCGGTAATGATGCGTAACATCTCGGTTATGACTTCCAATCAAGAAAACTTTAAAAACGAATTTATTCACTTTGCTTTAGATGCCAAAGTTTTGGCTTTTGGAGAATTTACAACAAAAGCAGGCAGATTATCGCCATACTTTTTTAATGCCGGTGGATTTAATGACGGCGCCTTGTTAAAGGCTTTAGGCGAGTTTTATGCAAAAGCGCTTATTGATTCAGGCATTGAATTTGATATGTTGTTTGGCCCGGCCTATAAGGGCATTACATTGGCGGCTACCACGGCGATTGCTTTGGCCGCTATGGGTAGGCCAGTACCATTTTGTTTTAACCGCAAAGAAGCTAAAGATCATGGCGAAGGCGGCACGCTGGTTGGCGCGCCATTAAAAGGCAAAGTCGTCATTATTGATGATGTGATTTCTGCTGGTACCTCTGTACGCGAATCAGTCAATATTATTAAGTCAGCAGGCGCTACGCCAGGTATGGTGTTGATTGCCTTGGATCGGATGGAGCGCGCAGGTACAGCTACCGAAATTGCGGATAGCTCAGCTGTCCAAAATGTTGAAAAAGAGTTTGGTATGCCAGTGGTTTCAATTGCTAACTTGGCTAGCTTGATGAGCTTTTTACAAGAAAGCCAAGACCCATCATTGCAAAAGTATTTACCAGCTGTGAAGGCTTACCGAGATAAGTACGGTGTTTAAACCATAACTAGGTGTGGTTTAAACGTCTAACGTTACTTCACCTTCAAATACAGTTTGAGCTGGCCCTGTCATCATGACGGGGCTTTCTTTTTGGCTCTGGCCTTGCCAGTCAATAGATAGATCTCCGCCGCGCGTATGGACAAGTACTGGTGAACTTAAGAGACCTCTACGAATACCTGCCACAACGGCAGCGCAAGCACCTGTGCCGCAGGCGAGTGTTTCGCCTGAGCCGCGTTCGAATACTCGTAATTTAATTTCATGAGGATTTACTATTTCCATAAATCCTGCATTAACTCGTTTAGGGAATGATGTGTGATTTTCTATTTGTGGGCCATCTTCAGCGACAAAAGCTTTGTTTACATCTTCAACCACTTGAACAGCATGAGGGTTGCCCATTGAAACTACTGAGATCCAAACGGAACGGTTTAAAAGGGGTAATTCGTATAGCGTATCGTCACCCTCTGGTTTTGTATTGAGATGACTTGGAGCGAATGGAATTTTTTCGGCATCAAAAATAGGCGCCCCCATATTGACGGTTACTTGCCCATCATCGTTTTCGGTCAGGCTCAAAATGGTATGTGCCACTTGTACCAAAACAGTGGAATTTTTAGTGAGGCCTTTTTCGCGCACAAATCTTACAAAGCAACGGGAGCCATTGCCACACTGTTCAACCTCTCCGCCATCCGAATTAAAAATTCTGTAGCGAAATTCAGCATTTGGTACGGTTGGTTTTTCCACTAGGAGGATTTGATCTGCGCCAACGCCAAATTGTCGATGCGCTAACTGTTGCCATTGGGCTTTAGTTATTTTTGATAAATCTTGAGAAATGCCATCTAAAACAATGAAGTCATTGCCAGCGCCGTGCATTTTCGTAAAGCGTAATCTTGTGCTTGTCATAGGGGTAAATATACAGCCTTGTGCAATAAAACGAGAATGTTATAAAATTTAGGGTATTCGCCGAGTTAAGACAACTTGCGGGGCGAATTAAAAATATCCGCTAAAGCGTCGCCGTAGTTAGTAGTCGGCACGTGTTGTCGGCAAACTTAAGGAAAGCTAACTATGTCAAACAATTATTTTTTTACTTCAGAGTCTGTGTCCGAAGGACATCCAGACAAAGTCTCAGATCAAATTTCAGATGCCATTCTTGACGCTATTTTGGCGCAAGATCCTACTGCGCGCGTAGCAGCTGAAACCCTATGTAATACAGGCTTGGTTGTGTTGGCGGGCGAAATCACAACAACTGCAAACGTGGATTACATTCATGTGGCGCGCGATACGATTCGCCAAATTGGCTATGACAATACTGAATACGGTATTGATTACAAGGGTTGCGCCGTATTGGTGGCGTATGACAAGCAAAGTCCAGATATCGCGCAAGGTGTTGATAAAGCCCATGATGATGGTTTAGATCAGGGCGCGGGTGACCAAGGCTTGATGTTTGGTTATGCCGTTGATGAGACCCCTGAGTTGATGCCTTTGCCAATTCATTTGTCACACCGTTTAGTGGAGCGTCAAGCAGACTTACGACGTGATGGCCGTTTAAATTGGTTGCGTCCAGATGCAAAGTCTCAAGTAACTTTGCGTTATGTAGACGGTAAGCCGGATTCAATTGATACGATTGTTTTATCAACGCAACATTCACCAGATATTGGCTTAGACACACTTCGCGAAGCGGTTATCGAGGAAATTATTAAGCCAGTTCTTCCAAAAGAACTGATTAAGGGCGAGATTAAATACTTGGTGAACCCAACTGGTCGTTTCGTTATTGGTGGCCCGCAAGGTGACTGTGGTTTAACAGGACGTAAGATTATTGTTGATACATACGGTGGTGCCGCTCCCCATGGCGGTGGCGCGTTTTCAGGCAAGGATCCATCTAAGGTAGACCGTTCTGCGGCTTATGCTGGTCGCTATGTCGCTAAAAATATTGTTGCGGCAGGTTTAGCAAGTAAGTGTTTGGTGCAGATTTCTTATGCGATTGGTGTGGCTCAACCAACGTCTGTGATGGTTAGCACTTTTGGTACGGGCAAGATTTCTGATGAGAAAATTGCTGAGTTGGTGCGCACTCACTTCGATTTAAGGCCAAAAGGTATCGTTAAGATGCTAAATCTTTTACGTCCTATTTATCGTAAAACTGCCGCTTATGGTCACTTTGGTCGTGAAGAGCCTGAGTTCACATGGGAAGCAAGGGATAAGGCTGCGGCATTAAAAGCTGCTGCTGGTTTATAATTTTTCAAAACCTCTAAGGAGCGTTGCGAGGTATTTGGTTCAACCAAGTACCCTAGGCTTAGAGGGAGGCATTAGCCTTTAGCAACGACGCTCGCTAACCTGAGAAGTGATTGGTTGGCGAGCTTTTTTTTGCTCTCCAAGATCTTCTTTACTAGCTTGGAGTGCAAATGAATAAACCTACTGATTTAACTATTCCACAAGATTGCGCAATCGCAGATATTTCTTTGGCGGCCTGGGGTCGTAAAGAAATTGCTATTGCTGAAACAGAAATGCCAGGTTTAATGGCAATTCGTGATGAATTTGCTGCCAGCCAGCCATTGCGTGGCGCACGCATTACTGGTTCGTTGCATATGACGATTCAGACGGCCGTATTAATTGAAACATTAGAGGCATTGGGTGCTGATGTGCGTTGGGCCTCATGCAATATTTTCTCTACACAAGATCACGCTGCTGCGGCAATTGCAGCAAATGGCACGCCAGTGTTTGCAATCAAGGGTGAGACTTTAGAGCAGTACTGGGAATTTACGCATCGCATTTTTGAATGGCAAGATGGTGGTTATTCAAACATGATCTTGGATGATGGTGGTGACGCTACGATGTTGTTGCATTTGGGTGCTAAAGCTGAAAAAGATCAGTCAGCCTTGCATCATCCAACTAGTGAAGAAGAAACAGTACTGTTCGCTTCAATTAAAGCTAAATTAAAAGTGGACCCAACTTGGTATTCTGTTCGCCTAGAAAAAATTAAAGGTGTTACAGAAGAGACAACAACAGGCGTGCATCGTTTATATCAAATGCACGCTAAAGGCGATTTAAAGTTTCCAGCAATTAACGTTAATGATTCAGTAACAAAGAGTAAATTTGATAACTTATACGGATGTAGAGAATCGTTGGTAGACGGTATCAAGCGTGCTACAGATGTAATGGTGGCTGGTAAGGTTGCTGTTGTTGCTGGTTATGGTGACGTAGGTAAGGGTTCTGCTCAAGCCTTGCGCGCTTTATCAGCCCAGGTTTGGGTAACAGAGGTTGACCCTATTTGCGCATTACAAGCAGCAATGGAAGGTTATCGCGTTGTGACCATGGATTACGCTGCTGATAAAGCTGATATTTTTGTTACGGCAACTGGTAACTATCATGTGATTACACATGATCATATGGCTAAGATGAAAGATCAGGCGATTGTTTGTAACATCGGCCACTTTGATAACGAAATTGATATTGCCGGTATTGAAAAATACAAATGGGAAGAGATCAAGCCTCAAGTAGATCATGTTATTTTCCCAGCAAGCAATGGCCAACCAGAAAAACGAATTATTGTTTTGGCTAAGGGCCGCTTAGTTAATTTGGGTTGCGGCACAGGCCACCCTTCCTACGTGATGAGTTCATCATTTGCTAATCAAACAATTGCTCAAATCGAATTGTGGACTACCGCTGGCACGAATAAGTATCCGGTAGGTGTCTATACTTTGCCTAAGCACTTAGATGAAAAAGTTGCACGTTTGCAGTTGAAAAAACTAAATGCTCAATTAACAGAGTTGACTGATCAGCAGGCGGCATACATTAGCGTGAACAAAGAAGGCCCTTATAAGCCTGAAACTTACCGTTATTAAAAGTAAGGACAGATGAAATGGAATTGAGCGTTGAGTTTTTCCCACCTAAGACCGTAGAGGGCGCGGCTAAGCTGCGTGCCGTGCGCGAGCAGTTGGCGGCAACGCTCAAGCCAGCGTTTTTCTCTGTAACTTTTGGTGCTGGTGGTTCGACACAAGATGGAACTTTGTCGGCCGTTAAAGAAATACATGAAGCCGGAGAAGCAGCTGCGCCTCATTTGTCTTGTGTTGGCAGCTCAAAAGGTAATGTGCGCGATTTGCTAGCCCAATATAAATCGATAGGTATTAAGCGAATCGTGGCTCTGCGTGGCGATTTGCCTTCAGGTATGGGGCAATACGGCGAGTTTCATCATGCGGATGAATTGGTGAGTTTTATTCGTGCTGAAACTGGGGATCATTTTCATATTGAGGTAGCTGCTTACCCTGAGATGCACCCACAGGCTAAATCAATGAATGATGATATTTTGAGATTTGCCAACAAAATGAAAGCAGGCGCCAACTCAGCTATCACACAGTATTTTTTTAATAGCGATGCTTATTTCAAATTTGTGGAAGAGGCGGGTAAGGTTGGCGTGACGCAGCCGATTGTTCCAGGGATCATGCCGATTACTAATAGCACGCAATTATTGCGCTTCTCAGAGGCTTGTGGAGCAGAGGTTCCTCGTTGGATTCGTTTGAGACTGCAAGCATTTGGTGATGATGTTGCATCTATCAAATCATTTGGTTTAGATGTTGTGACGGATTTATGTGATCAATTGCGTAGCGCTGGAACTCCCGGGCTGCATTTTTATAGCTTAAATCAAGCTGAAACAACTATTCAGATTGCTAAAAATTTGAACTTGGTTTGATTAAGCTTTTAGCAAATCACTCAGTGGGTGATCATGGGTTTGAGGGCGCCAGTCGCCCTCTTTTACTTCTTGCGCCTTAAATGCTAAGCCAAGAGCCTTGGTGGGCAATTGAAGTTGGGCATAGCGTTCTAAGGTTCGATCATAGTAGCCTCCGCCGTATCCAATACGCCAAAACTGATTGTTTTGATAAGACCAACCTAAGCAAGGTAACAAAAGCAAATCTGGGATGATTTCTTTAGAAGATTCTCCAAGGAGAGGTTCTGGAATAGACGCGTGGCCTTTTACAAGCGTTGTATCTTGCTCCCATGTGCCGTATGTCAAAGGTTTTCCAACAGTAACAATTGGTAAGGCCAGTTTTCTAGATGCGGATTTTTCCACCCACTCGAGTGCGCAAGGCCTGGGATCAAACTCACCTTTGATGGGCCAGTAAATTCCAAGACAGCTCACTTTATGCGTGGCCAAGTAGTCAGAAAGCATTTTTTCAAGTGACTGGTGAAGCTCTGCGTGATGACTCAGAGCCAGTCTCTTTTCCAATAACTCTTGTCTTAAGGCGTTGAAAGTTTTCACGGGGGGTTCAAAAATATGAAAAATAAGGCATGATTAGGGATATGCTACATCGAAAAAATATGAAAGTTCTAAATAAATTATTGATAGCCACTTTTGTGGGGCTTGTGGTTGTTTCCGCACCTGGTTTTTCTAAAGTGAAAAGTGGCTCTAATGGCCCAGTTAAATCTACAAAAAAGATAGAGCCAGATAAATCTCTTAGCGAGCGAGATCGTTTATTTGTTGAATTAAGAGAGGCGGCTAAAAATAATGATGCCGCTCGAGTAAATGCATTGGTTCCTAAATTAGAGGACCACGATTTGGCTGACTATGTTATTTACTTTCAATTAAAGCCACAGCTTTATGACAAAGGCGGACAAATTAAGGCTGATGCTTCAATGGATGCCGCTGTTGAGGGTTTTTTAAGAGTTCATGCAGGTAGCGCTATTGCTGATCGACTAAGGAATGATTGGCTACTATCGCTTGGCAAAAGGAAGGCTTGGAGTGTATTTGATCGAGAATATGCCCAGTTTGTCTTGGACGATGACACCCAGGTGAAGTGCTATGCCATGCAATCAAAGCTTGCTAAGGGGGAGGATGCTAAAAAAATTGGTGTGGATGCGAGAAATGCATTATTAGACCCACAGTATTTTGGAGAGGCTTGCCCTGAGCTTGTTCAATCATTAGTTCAATCTGGCGGGCTTACTAAATCTGAGGCTGCCGCAATTGGCAGAATTGCTTTAGAAAATAATTTGGAAACGCTTGCAAAAAAAACAGGTGGTGATGACTCAATCGCCGATGTTGTTCGTAAAGCCAGAACGGACCCTAATCAAGCATTTAAAGATTTTGATAAAAAGGCTTGGCGTACCGGTCGGGAAAATACGGCCGCTGCTTGGGGTGTTATTGGCCAATTCTTGGCAAAAAAATTAGATAAAGATGCCATCAAGGCCTATCGTTTACAGCATGAGCAAGGGCATCACCAACTTTTATCACCTGAATCTCAAGAGTGGAAGGTGCGTGTTGCTTTGAGAGAGGGTGACTGGAAGTTGGTCAAAGAGTCTATTGAGACTATGACGCCAAGTGTTCGCAAACGTGATCCGGCGTGGTCATATTGGTTTGCGCGCGCGCAAAAAGAATTGGGGGGTGAGTCTCTTGCGAAAGAAACATTCCAAGCGTTATCGGAGCAATTTAATTTTTATGGTCAATTGTCTCGAGAAGAATTGGGCTTACCTATTTATGTCCCGAAAAAACAGTCGGCAGATGAAGCAACCGTTAAACAAATGGCTGCAAAAAAAGGTTTTGCGAGGGCTGTTCGTTTTTATGACATGGGGCTTCGTTTTGAGGGAAATAGAGAGTGGAATTGGGAATTAAAGGGTTTAACAGATAAGCAACTCATTGCTGCTGCTGAATATGCTAAACGGATTAATTTATATGATCGTGCAGTTAATACAGCGGATAGGACGAAGGTTGAACATGACTTTAGCCTGCGTTACCCAACACCATTTAAGGATTCTTTATCTCCAATTGCACATGACATAGGATTAGATGTTAATTGGGCATATGGTTTGATTAGACAAGAGTCTAGATTCATCATGTCGGCTAAATCTAATGTTGGTGCATCAGGTTTGATGCAAGTGATGCCTACGACTGCTAAATATGTGGCCAAAAAAATTGGCATGAATAATTTCAAAGTAACTCAGTTAAGTGATATGCATACCAATTTAACCTTGGGTAGCAATTACTTGAATATGGTGCTTCAAGATCTTGATGGTTCTTGGGCTTTGGCATCTGCCGCTTATAACGCTGGTCCTGGTAGGCCCAAGGCGTGGCGAGAGAAATTAGTTAGACCTGTTGAGGGGGCTATTTTTGCAGAAACAATCCCATTTAATGAAACAAGAGGCTACGTTAAGAATGTTTTAGCCAACGCTAATTACTATGCTGCGTTATCAAGTTCTAAGCCGCAATCTTTAAAGCAGCGTTTAGGTGTTGTGGTTCCCAAGACTGCGGTCTTGTCCGAGTTGCCTTAATGAGATTGGAATATAGCTAAGTGAAGATTTATGTTGTTGGGGGTGCAGTCAGAGATAGGTTGCTCGGGCTTCCTGTCAAAGATCTCGACTATGTTGTTGTTGGGTCGACTCCTGAAGAAATGATTCAGAAAGGTTTTAGACCAGTTGGTCAAGACTTCCCTGTGTTTTTGCACCCCATTACAAATAGCGAATATGCATTAGCAAGAACGGAAAGAAAAACAGCTCCAGGTTATAAGGGTTTTATTTTTCATGCCGATGCCGAAGTTACGCTTCCCCAAGATTTAGCCAGGCGAGATTTAACAATCAATGCTATGGCACAAGAGATTGATGAGCGTGGCGAGTTGGTTGGTCCTGTGATTGATCCATATGGGGGTCAAGCGGATCTCAAGAATAAAATTTTTAGACATGTTGGCCCGGCTTTTGTGGAAGATCCTTTACGTGTTTTGCGGGTGGCTAGGTTCGCTGCAAGATTTGTTGATTTTTCAATTGCGCAAGAGACATTAGATTTGCTGAAAAAAATTAGCACGAGCGGAGAGCTAAAGGCATTAGTTAAAGAGCGCGTGTGGCAAGAGTTAGTTAAAGGACTGAGTGCCGAGAAACCGTCTAAGATGTTTACGACGTTAGCATCTTGTGGGGCTGATGGCGAACTATTTGAGAGAGCTTTTGATTCTGGATATTCAGAAAAGTTTTTTAAGTATTTGGATGCTTCTGCTAAGCGGAGCATGAAATTGCCGCAACGCTACGCTGCTTTATTGCATGGTTTAAACAGTAACTTGATTGAAGAGTTATCTGCTAAGTTAAGCGCCACAGTTGAATGTAAAGACTATGCTGTTTTAACAAATCAATTAGTTGATGGACTATCTCGTTACAAGGCATCTCCTAGTGCAGAAATTCTTTTGTCGATATTAGATCGTATTGATGTTTGGAGAAAGCCGGAAAGATTCTTGGAGCTACTTGAGATTGTGAGGTTGGTGCCTTGTGAAACATCTTCACTGCAAAAAGCATATGAGCTTGCTAAAACGGTTGATGTTGCGAATATTGCCAAATCAGTTCAGTCGGGCCCTGGTGCAGGCGATATGATTAAGTTGGCGATTCAGCAGGCTCGAGTTAATGCGATAAAGGCAGGAGAGGACCTTGCTTAAGGTGCCTAAGCACCAAGTACCTAAAGTGCTCTAGGTCTGCCTCTAAAGCCAGGTAGATCGCCCTCAGAAAATGGTAGATCAATGCCTAGGCACATCACTTTAAATAGCTCACCCATTTCAGCTTCTGAAAGTAATTTTTGAAGAGCGTTTGATATAGGCATAAATTTCAAAGTGTCACTTGGGTCTGTCATTGCTAACATTAATTGGCTAATGCCTGCATCCAACAGATAGCTGGCTTGGTTGGTGTAGCCCAATAAATTAAATCCAGCAGCATGTGCAGAGTTAGCTATAGAGCTCCACTCTACGTGAGCAGTTAAGTCGCAAACGCCTGGGTAGAAAAAAGGGTCTTGTATCGCATGATGTCGATAGTGGCCCATTAATGTGCCTTGGGTTCTTTGAGGATGGTAATACTCATGTCCAGGAAACCCATAGTCAAAGGTAAGTAAGGCGCCTTTTTTAAGGCATGTGGCAAGACTAGCAACCCAACCCTGCGCATTTTGATGAATTTCTGTTGTGTAGCCGTCTAGCAAAGATTGCTTTTGGAGTGACTCTGGCAATAACGAGGTTTTTATTTTTTCGCCATCGCAAAACATAAACCGAATATCTTTTGTTGAGGATGGATCAATGGTGACATCACGGTAATGCCAGGCACCATTTTTTAAAGTAACGATATCTATAGGCATAGCATCCAAAACCTCATTGGCTAATATGATTCCAACAAAATCAGTCGGAAGTTGATTTAGCCAATGGATATTTTCTTTGCGATTGCTCAAGCGCTCTTGTTGGCGCTTGGAGAGGTCAGCAGATAGGTCGAGGATGTTATAGGCATCAATAGAGATGCCCGCTTGGTGAAGGCCATCTAAAACAGATTCGGCTAATGCGCCTGAACCCGCTCCAAACTCTAAAATTTGTAGTGGTGCCCCTGTTTTTTCTAGCTCATTAAAAATAGGGATTAATGTCTCTACAAGGGTATAGCCAAATAAGGGGCTAATTTCTGGTGCCGTAGTGAAGTCTCCGGCAGTACCTAGCTTGGTTTTTCCTGACGAGTAATAGCCTAACCCTGGCGTATAGAGCGCCATTTCCATATACTTAGCAAAAGGAATATGGCCCGCTTGGGCTTTGATTTCTTGAGAAATTTTATGAGCCAAAAGCTGGCTTTGAGACGTTTCTTCTAGGCTAGGGGTAATATCCATACCTTGTGAGTCTACAACTCTTATAAGTGAAGTTGCAAAAATGATTAAAACTAAGAAGGTTGCCTTGGTGACTGGGGCTGCCAAACGTGTGGGACGAGCTATTGCGCTAGCTTTGGCAAAAGATGGCTGGGATGTTGCTATTCATTATGGAAACTCAAAGGATGCAGCCGAACAGACCGTTAGAGATATCGAAGCGACTGGGCAAAAAGGCATAGCATTACAAGCAAATTTGGCGGAAGAGTCCGAGGCAAACAAATTAATTGCGCGTTGCACTGAAGCATTAGGGTTACCTGTTTGCTTAGTTAATAACGCATCCTTGTTTCAGTATGACGTCGCTTCAAGTTTTAGTTATGCGGCATTAGATCGACATATGTTGACGAATGTTGCAGCTCCTTTGATTTTGTCTCGAGACATGTATCGTCAGCATGCAAAAGCGCGAGCTGAAGATGCTGATGCACCTTCTGGCGTTATTGTTAATTTGCTTGATCAAAAACTGGCAAATTTAAATCCTGATTTTTTATCTTATACCTTGTCTAAATCAGCCTTGCACTCAGCCACAACCTTATTGGCACAGTCATTTGCTCCAGTTCTAAGGGTCGTTGGTGTCGCGCCAGGTATCACAATGGTTTCTGGTGAGCAAAGTGAGGATGGATTTATGAAAGCTCACGCTATGACGCCTCTTGGGAAATCATCTACACCTGATGACATCGCTGGAGCGGTTGTTTATTTAGCCAACTCTCAAGCGATAACAGGAACAACACTTTATGTGGATGGTGGTCAACATTTGTTGCCAACTGATCGTGATGTGATGTTTTTAACGGAGTAATTATGCAAGCCCTACTTTCCCACCCACGCTTGATGGATTGTCGAAGACTTTTCTTAAGTAACTATGAGGTGTATATCAATATTGGCGTCCATGATTTTGAAAAACGTGGTGAGCAACGCGTATTAATTAATGTTGATTTATTTGTTCCGTTAACCGAAAACACGCCTAAAAAAGACAGCTTAGATGAAGTAGTTGATTATGACTTTATGCGCCAGAGTATTGTGCAAAGAGTTGCAAAGGGACATATCCATTTGCAGGAAACCCTTTGCGATGATGTTGCCAAAATTATGTTGGCGCACCCAAGCGTTCGTGCTGTACGTGTATCAACAGCTAAGCCAGATGTTTACCCAGATTGTGACGCCGTGGGCGTAGAAATATTTCTGATTAAAGAATGAAAGATCCTCGCAAAATCGCTTACGAAGAAAATAAGTTAGACAAGAAGCTTTGTCGTCTAACAGGGCAGGCTATTGTTGACTACAACATGATTGAAGATGGCGATAAGGTCATGGTTTGTCTATCTGGTGGTAAAGATAGTTATGCCATGCTCGATATCTTGATGAAGTTGCGTGATCGGGCGCCTATTCATTTTGATTTAGTGGCTGTTAACTTAGATCAAAAACAGCCTGGCTTCCCAGAAGATGTATTGCCTAATTATTTAAAAAAATTGGGTATTCCTTTTCATATTGAAGAGCAAGATACTTATGGGATTGTGAAGCGGGTGGTACCTGAGGGTAAAACAACTTGCGGATTGTGTTCTAGATTGCGAAGAGGTATTTTGTATAGGGTTGCCGGTGAGCTTGGGGCTACTAAAATTGCCTTGGGGCATCATCGAGACGATATTCTTGAAACACTTTTAATGAACATGTTCCATGGGGGCAAATTAAAAGGTATGCCGCCTAAATTGAAGTCTGATGATGGCAAACATATTGTGATTCGTCCGTTAGCTTATGTGCCTGAGCGTTATCTGGAACGATATGCTGAGCAAATGGCTTTCCCAATTATCCCTTGTAATCTTTGTGGCAGCCAGGAAAACCTACAAAGAAATGCGATGAAAGCTTTGTTGCGTGAGTGGGAGAAAAAATATCCTGGTCGTGTCGAAAGTTTATTTAGCTCATTGCAAAATGTGGTGCCATCTCATTTGATGGACGGAGATGCTTTTGACTTTAAAAACTTAACGGATACAAGCGGTTCTGCTGATTTGGAAGAGCAAATTTCTTGGCAGCCAGTTCAGATGATGCTTAAAGAAAAATCTGCTTTAGTTAAGGTGGATGATGAGGGGGCGTAGTTAAAGTAAGTGTTTACCAGTCGGGATTCATTAGATTCAAATGGTCGCGTCATAAACACATATAATTATTATCATGAATATCGTTATATTAGCTGCTGGCCAAGGAAAGCGTATGCGTTCCGCCTTGCCGAAAGTCTTGCACCCCATAGCGGGTAAGCCGATGCTTGCGCATGCTATTGCGAGCGCAGAAGCCATCCCAGGCCAACATCAATCGATTGTTGTTATTGGGCATGGTGGTGATGCGGTTAAAGATTATTTAGAGAAGAATAATATTCAAGCAAAAACAGTGTTTCAGGCCGAGCAAAAAGGTACTGGTCATGCGGTGCTTCAGGCCAGTGATCTTTTGGATGAATCACAGAACACATTAATACTTTATGGGGACGTGCCATTAATCCGCACCTCAACCCTTGAAACATTAGCTAATTTAGCAGGTCAAGGCGCGCTTGGTTTGTTAACGCAAAAAATGTCTAATCCAACGGGCTACGGACGAATTGTTAGAAATTTAGATGGCAATGTCGCCGCTATCGTTGAAGAAAAAGATGCTAGCGCAGAAATTAAATTAATTAATGAAATTAATACGGGTTTAATGGCCGTGCCAACAAAGCACCTCAAACGTTGGTTGTTGGCGCTTAAGTCTAACAATGCGCAAGGCGAATATTATTTAACAGACATTATTGAAATGGCTGTTAGTGAAGGCGTACCGATTTACACAGCAAACCCACAAGCAGAGTGGGAGACTATTGGTGTTAATAGTCGAGCTCAATTGGCATCTCTTGAGCGTACTTGGCAACTGGAGTTAGCTAGTCAGCTATTGGAGTCAGGGGTCAGTTTGGCTGATCCTGCACGTATTGATATACGCGGCCAATTATCCTGCGCGTCGGATGTTGTTATCGATGTGGGTTGTGTTTTCGAGGGCGAGGTTACTTTGGGCGCTGGCGTGAGTGTTGGCCCTTATTGTGTGATTCGCAATGCTGTTATCGAGGCTGGCGCAGTCATTCATGCGTATACCCATATTGATCAAGCTAAAGTTGGCTCAAGAAGTGTGATCGGTCCTTATGCAAGATTGCGCCCAGGTACGGAGCTGGCAGCAGAGGTGCATATTGGCAACTTCGTTGAAGTTAAAAATAGTCAGATAGCTAGTCAAAGTAAAGCAAATCATTTGGCTTACATTGGTGATGCAACCATTGGCTCAAAAGTCAATGTGGGTGCTGGGACAATTACTTGTAATTACGATGGTGTTAATAAACACCGCACAATCATTGAAGATGAAGCATTTATTGGCTCAGACACGCAATTAGTTGCACCCGTGACTGTTGGCAAGGGAGCAACCTTGGGGGCTGGCACAACTTTGACAAAAGATGCTCCTGCTGGACAGTTAACGGTGACAAGAGCAAAACAAGTTTCTCTTAATTGGCAGCGACCAACCAAGAAGCCAAAATAAGTTATTAAAAACATATTAAAGATAAATAGGAAATAGCCATGTGCGGCATTGTTGGAGCGATTGCTAAAAGAAATGTTGTAGATATCTTGGTCGAAGGTTTGAGACGATTAGAGTATCGCGGCTATGACTCTTGCGGATTTGCTTTATTAACGGAAACTGGTTTAAAGCGCGCGAGAACTACTGCACGTGTTTCTGATTTAGTCGAGCAAGGCAAACAAATGTCAGGTAACTTGGGGATCGCTCATACTCGTTGGGCAACACATGGCAAGCCTGACACTGTTAATGCACACCCACATTTTTCAGGTGATTTGATTGGCCTAGTGCATAACGGCATTATTGAAAATTACGAAATATTGCGTGACGAGCTAAAAGCTGCCGGGTATGAATTTGTTTCTCAGACAGATACCGAAGTTATTGCGCATTTAATTCATCAAACTTATACCCAAATGAGTCAAAGAGATTTGCCTCAGGCTGTAAGAGCGGTTCTTCCGCGGTTACATGGCGCTTATGCAATTGCTGTGATTGCTAAAGATGCTCCTGGTATTTTGGTTGGAGCAAGGGCTGGGTCTCCTTTGGTGGTTGCTTTTGGCAAGGATGAGAACTTCTTGGCATCTGATGCCTTGGCTGTGGCTGAGCATGCGCAGTCTATGACCTATTTGGAAGAAGGCGATGTTGCAGTTCTCACAGTGGATGGTGTGAAGGTAACCAATGCTGCTGGCGTTGCTCAAGAGAGGCCTAAAAAAGCAGTACCAGCACAAATAGCCGCGGTTGATTTAGGCCCTTATCAGCATTACATGCAAAAAGAGATTTTTGAGCAGCCTAGGGCTATTGGCGATACTGTTGGGCATATTGAGAAAATCGAGCCACAAGTTTTTGGTGCCACTGACGCTGACCTTAACAAAGTTGACAGTATCTTAATGTTGGCTTGCGGTACTAGTTATTACGCCGCCTGCACTGCTAAATATTGGTTGGAAGATATCGCTGGAATTGCCACTCAAGTTGAAATTGCTAGTGAGTACCGATATCGTAAAACAGTCCCTAATCCCAATGCATTAGTAGTTGTGGTGTCTCAGTCTGGTGAAACAGCAGATACCTTAGCCGCATTACGTCATGCTCAATCATTAGGTCATACTGAAACATTGGCTGTTTGCAATGTGGCAACTAGCGCAATGGTTAGAGAAACAAAGTACCGTTTCTTAACTCATGCTGGTACAGAAATTGGTGTGGCATCCACCAAAGCATTTACTACGCAGTTAGTCGGCCTGTATTTAATGACATTGATGTTGGCGAAGCACCGTGGAAAGTTATCCGATGCGGCTGAGCGTGACAATCTTAATCGTTTAAGACACTTGCCAGCAGCGATTAATGCGGCATTGGCTTTGGAGCCGCAGATTATTGCCTGGAGTGAGACATTTGCTAAATGTGAGAACGCTTTATTTTTAGGACGTGGGTTGCATTACCCAATAGCCTTGGAAGGCGCTCTTAAATTAAAAGAAATTTCATATATTCACGCGGAAGCTTATCCTGCGGGTGAGTTAAAACATGGCCCTTTGGCATTGGTTACGGAGCAAATGCCAGTTGTGACAGTGGCACCCAATGATGCTTTATTGGAAAAATTAAAATCCAATATGCAAGAAGTTAAAGCGCGTGGTGGCAAGTTATATGTATTTGCGGATTCTGATACTGCTATCGTTGCGAGCGAAGGAATACATGTCATTCGTATGCCGGAGCATTATGGTGATTTGTCTCCAATTTTGCATACGATACCGCTACAGCTATTGGCGTATCACACAGCATGTGCTCGTGGTACAGATGTCGATAAACCTCGTAATTTAGCGAAATCGGTTACGGTCGAGTGAGGCCTATTGTTGTTTTAGATACCAATATCCTTTTGGATATTTTGGTGTTTGATGATCAGCGGGCACACCCTTTGCGCACTGCGTTAACTGATAAAAAAATTGATGCGGTTGCTACCGCGAAAACTATTGAAGAATTTGTTGACGTTATTGGGCGCCCTCAATTCAAATTAAGCGTCGATCAATAAGAAGAAATTTGTCTCCAATGGCAAGCTTGGTCTAGGCTGCTTGATGACACTTCGTTGGTGTTGGCGCCTTGGAAATGTAAAGATCGGGATGATCAAGTTTTTATCAATTTGGCGTATAGCTTAAGACCGGCCATATTAATCAGCAAAGATAAGCTCGTTCTTAAAATTGCCAAACGAGCTCTCAAAGAGGATGTGGTTATTACATCCGATCACAATAAATTTGCTTTTGCTTGAATATATTCTTGTTCTAATTTAGCAACAATCTCAGCAACTGATGGGGCGTCATTAATTAAGCCAACCCCTTGGCCTGCGCCCCAAATATCTTTCCAGGCCTTTGCCCCAGATTCTGGTTTAGTTGCTTTTGAAAAATCCATTTTGCTTGGATCTGCATCAGGCAAATTTTTAGGATCAAGCCCTGCCTTCAAAATGCTTTCTTGAATATAGTTACCATGAATACCTGTGAAGTAATTGGTATAAACAATGTCTGATGCATTTGCGTGAATGATGGCTTGTTTATAAGCGACAGAGGCATTTGCTTCTTTGCTCGCAATAAATCTTGTGCCTATATACGCAAAGTCCGCTCCCATCGCTTGAGCCGCAAGAATAGATTGGCCATTAGAAATTGAGCCAGATAAAGCAATGGGGCCCTTGAATATTTTTCTAACTTCCCCAACCAAAGAAAATGGCGACATGGTTCCTGCATGTCCACCGGCTCCAGCCGCAACTAAGATCAACCCATCAACACCAGCCTCTAGAGCTTTTTCTGCATGCCTGATATTGATGACATCGTGCAAGATAATTCCGCCGTAACTGTGAACGGCATCAATGATTTCTTTAACAGGGGCTCGAAGACTGGTGATGTAGATGGGTACACGGTGCTTGACGCAAGTTTTTACATCCTGTTCGAGCCTACTATTTGATGCGTGAACAATTTGATTGACAGCAATTGGGCCAACTTTAGTGGCTGGATTATCTTTTTGAAAAACTGCCAAATTTTCATTGATATCTGCAAGCCATGTATCTAGTAATTCTGGAGGGCGGGCATTTAACGCTGGGAAAGATCCAACAATCCCTGATTTACATTGTGCGGTGACTAACTCCGGATAGCTAACTGTAAACATTGGAGCAGATATAACTGGGATGCGTAATCCTTGCAAAATTTTGGGGATGTATTGGTTGGGCATATTGTTAATGGCTGATGGTTTATTAGGGTAAGTGCTAAGAGTATTCAATTCGGAGAAGCTTTTATTTCCTTAATAATTACTTACAATATAACTGTTGATTTGCTTATTTTCTATGGCGACGACTTTGAGGAGAAATATATGAATAAAAATATTCGTCACATGATGTTGGCAGTGAGTGTTTTAACTGGGTTTGCAGCTCTTCCAACTCAAGCGGCTTTTCCTGATGATAAGCCTGTTACATTAGTTGTTCCATTTGCGGCTGGCGGCCCTACAGATAAAGTGGCTCGAGAATTGGCTCTTTCTATGGGTAAGACATTAAAGCAACAAGTGATTGTTGATAACTCACCTGGTGCTGGTGGAACAATTGCCGCTAAAAAAGTTTTAAATGCCCCTAAAGATGGTTATACGATTTTGATTCACCATATTGGGATGTCTACAGCCCCAGCTTTGTATAAGAATCTTGGTTTTGATCCAAATACCGATTATGAGCATTTGGGCCAAGTAGCTGATGTACCTATGATCATGGTGGGTAATAAAGATTTGCCCGCCAAGAACTTAACTGAGTTATTGGCTTATATCAAAGCAAATGGCAATAAGATTGCTTATGCTAATGCGGGAGTTGGTTCTGCTAGCCACTTATGTGGTTTGTTGTTTATGAGCACTATTCAGCAAGATATGACGACGGTGCCATATAAAGGAACCGCTCCGGCATTGACGGATTTAATGGGTGGTCAAGTGCAACTCATGTGCGACCAAACAACTAATTTATCTGGTCAGTTAAAGGCCAAGTCAGTAAAAGCGTATGGTGCAACAACTTTGCAGCGTATTCCGGCATTTAAAGATATCCCAACATTACATGAGCAAGGTTTGAAAAACTTCCAAGTTAATGTATGGCATGGGGTATATGCGCCTAAAGGTACACCTAAAGCTGCGACGGATAAATTATCTGCGGCAATTAAAGCGGGTATTGCTGATGCAGGTTATAAAGCAAAAATGACAGAGTTGGGCGCTAATGTGCCTAGCGAAAAAAATGCAAGTCCGGAAGGTCATAAAGCACATTTGAAAGCCCAGATTGATTTATGGACTCCAATCATTAAAAAGGCTGGTATTTACGCTGATTAATCTAAATTAATTAGTAATCGATCGATAAGCTTTGCACCACCTGCTTTGCATAAAGCAGGTGGTGGTCAAAGAGCTACTCATCAAGAGTTGAATACTTCAATACTGTTGCATGAAAGTTGAGCGTTTATGCGCGCTTGGCGCGACGCTCGTCTAGAGCTTGCCAGACCAATTCTTTTTCTTCAATGTCTAAATCTGACCAAGTAGCAATTTCATCTAATGTTCTAAAACAACCTAGACAGTAGCGATCATCGTCATCCATGCGGCACAAATTAATGCATGGGGATAATGGCCTTTCTTGACTAGATTTACCCATTTTTTTGAGGGTAGTTTTTTTCTAGAACAGCCTGGTAACGATTGTTTAATTCGGCAGCACTTTTCACGCTAATACCTAAGTCTCTAGCTAAGCCATCTTTTAGGCCATACACCCATCCATGTACGGTAACTTCTTGACCTCTTGCCCAAGCATCTTGAACGCTGCTGGTATGGCAAACATTCATGACTTGTTCAATGACATTTAACTCACATAGTCTATCAAATTGTTCATCTTGTTTTAGGATGTCACCCAAGTATTTGCCGTGCTTATCCTGTACATCTTGCACGTGTCTAATCCAGTTATCAGCTATGCCAATACGAGCTTTAATTTGAGCAGCTCGAACGCCTGAGCAACCGTAGTGACCAACCACAATGATATGTTTTACCTTGATTTGGTCAACCGCAAATTGAATAACGGATAAAGCATTTAAGTCGGTATGAACAACAACGTTTGCAATATTTCTATGAACAAATACTTCACCTGGTGCTAAGCCTGTAATTTGGTTTGCAGGTACTCTAGAGTCAGAGCAACCAATCCAAAGATATTCAGGTGCTTGTTGATGTGCCAAGCGGCTAAAGTACTCAGGATCCGTTTTTGTCACGGAGTCGACCCAGTCTTTATTGTTTTCAAGAAGCTTAGATAGTAGGTATGGGTTATTTGATTCTTGCATAGTTATTTATTTGAAATTTTTACAGTGATTTTGAGCAATGTTTCAAAATTGCTCTATCTATATTTGTAAAAGATACCATGTTATGAAATCTTGTCTGAATAAAACAATTGATATGAGGTATCGTATCTCAAGTTTCATTATTTTGTGTCGACATGCAAACAATTGATTATCCCTTCTTGGACGAGTTACCCGGATCAGGTGCGACAAAAGAATTAGCTCCTGGTATTAAGTGGGTACGTATGCCACTTCCTTTCGCCTTAGATCACATTAATTTGTGGTTAATAAGAGATTGTTTTGAGGGCAGAGAGGGTTGGACTTTGGTGGATTGTGGGGTGGCAAACACTGCCACAAAAGACCTTTGGGAAATCATTTTTAAAAACGAGCTGGATGGTCTACCGATTGTTCGTGTGATTGTGACGCATATGCATCCCGATCATTTAGGTTTGGCTTCATGGTTATGCCATCGTTGGCAGGCGCCTTTATGGATGACTATGACCGATTATGTTTTGGCGAAATGGTTAATCAGTCCCGCGGGCTCGAGTCAAGGATCTATGGCTGGAGGTGGAGGCGCTGCGGATCATTTCTTAAAGCACGGCTTGAGTGACCCAAGCGACATAGAGAAAATTCGCGCCAGAGCCGATTATTACAGCCGGATGGTGCCGGATGTTCCCATGGATTTCCGAAGAATTATGGATGGAGATCAGTTCATGATTGGCGGGAAAACTTGGGAAGTTTTTGCCGGTTATGGTCATGCTCCTGAACATGCCTGTCTATGGTCAGAAGCCCAGCAGGTATTTATTTCAGGTGACATGGTTTTACCTAGAATTTCTACTAATGTCAGTGTGTTCGCTACCGAGCCAGATGCAGATCCTTTGGGTTTGTATTTAAGCTCATTAGAAAGTTATAGGTGCCTACCTCATGATGCATTGGTATTGCCGTCCCATGGTAAGCCTTTTAAAGGTCTGCATTACCGCATTGGGCAACTAAAAGAGCATCATCAGGAGCGTTTGGCGGAAACGAAGTTGGCTTGCCAAAAAGAGCCAATAACAGCAAGGGATCTAATTCCCATCTTGTTTAAGCGGGAACTAGATTTACATCAATTAACTTTTGCGATGGGCGAAGCCATTGCGCACCTTAACCACCTGTGGCGCGAGGGGATTTTGAGGCGCGAGGTTTCTTCGGACGGGGTGACGCGGTTTTTTTGCTAGCAAAGCTAGTTGAGGTCATCTCTTTAGCCATATCCGCCGCAGCTTTTTGAGCTGCTTTACCTGCTTCAGCCATTGCCTCTGGGGTCATGGCCGCACTAAAGCTCTGTAGGGCCGCTAGAGTGGCTCGTTGAACCTCTAGGCCTTGAATAGTGCTTCTAAGCACGCTCATATTGAGGTTTAGCCAATTTTCTACGCTTTTTAAGTCTTGGATTCGCTTGTCTAATTCATCAATATCAAGGGTTGGTAAGGCAGCTCCTCCACCTAATCCAGCACCAAAACCGGTCATATCGCCTGGTGTAGGAGAGTTGCCCCACATTGTTTTGAACATTTCTAAGCTTTGATTGAAATCAGGCATTGCACCAAACATGAGAACTCCCTACACAAAAAAGGTTAATGGAATCAGATAAATATGCTTAATACCGATAAAATATAGGTTTAATTCATTTCTCGCAATCTTTTGCGGATAAACCAAGAGTTTCTACTATGTTTTACACCCGAGGCGCAGTTTTGCCCCAGTTATTAAAAAGCCGAATTTTGGTTTTGGATGGTGCTATGGGCACCATGATTCAGCAGCGAAAGTTAACTGAACAAGATTACCGTGGGTTACCAACAAATAAGCGTTTTGAAAATTATCCTGTCGATTTAAAGGGTAATAACGAACTCTTGAACTTAACGCACCCAGAAATTATTTTGGATATCCATAGACAGTATTTAGCCGCTGGGGCAGATTTAATCGAGACTAATACTTTTGGCGCTACTAGCGTTGCTCAGGATGATTACAGAATGCCTGAGCTTGCAAGAGAAATGAATATTGCTGCAGCCAAGTTAGCCAAGCAAGCTTGTGAAGAATTCTCTACGCCTGATAAGCCGCGTTTTGTCGCTGGCGCAGTTGGCCCAACACCTAAGACCGCCAGCATTTCGCCGGACGTGAATGATCCTGGCGCAAGAAATGTAACGTTTGACCAATTGCGCACGAGTTATCGTGAGCAAGTCGAAGGCTTATATGAAGGTGGCGCAGACGTTTTTCTAGTAGAAACAATTTTTGACACATTAAATGCAAAAGCAGCTTTATTTGCCATTGATGAATTTTTTGATGAAACCGGTGTTCGTTTGCCCATCATGATTTCTGGTACGGTCACGGATGCTTCTGGTCGGATACTTTCGGGGCAAACAGTTGAGGCTTTTTGGAATAGCTTGAGGCATGCTAAGCCTTTAACGTTTGGTTTGAATTGCGCTTTGGGCGCAACCTTAATGAGACCTTATATTGCTGAGCTAGCTAAGGTTTGTGATGTTGCCGTGTCCTGTTACCCTAATGCGGGTTTACCTAATCCAATGAGTGATACGGGCTTTGATGAAACTCCGGAAGTAACAGCTAGATTGCTAGATGAGTTTTCTAAGGATGGTTTAGTTAATTTGGTGGGTGGTTGTTGTGGCACAACACCAGCACACATCAAAGCCATAGCTGATGCTGTGGCGAAAAGATCGGCGCGTTCTTGGGATGCATACAAGGAGGTGGCATGATGAGTAACGTGAAATTGCCGCCAATGCGTTTATCTGGTTTGGAGCCATGCAACATTAGTCCGCATGTTGGTTTTGTAAACGTTGGAGAGCGAACAAATGTAACAGGCTCGAAAGCCTTTGCTCGAATGATTTTGAATGGCCAATACGATGAGGCATTGTCAGTGGCTCGCCAACAGGTTGAAAATGGCGCGCAGGTCATCGATATCAATATGGATGAGGCCATGTTGGATTCCAAAGCCGCCATGGTGCGCTTTTTAAATTTGATTGCTTCAGAGCCTGATATTTCGCGAGTGCCTGTGATGATTGACTCATCTAAATGGTCGGTTATCGAGGCTGGATTGCAATGCGTTCAAGGTAAAGCAATTGTTAACTCGATTTCAATGAAAGAGGGTGAAGATTCTTTTAGACATCAAGCCAAGTTAATTAAGCGTTATGGTGCAGCAGCTGTAGTTATGGCTTTTGATGAAAAAGGTCAAGCTGATACCTATGATCGAAAAATAGAAATTTGTCAGCGCAGTTACAACATTTTGGTTAATGAAATTGACTTCCCACCGGAAGACATTATTTTTGACCCGAATATTTTTGCGATCGCAACTGGTATTGAGGATCACGATAATTACGCTAATGATTTTATTGCTGCGACTGCATGGATTAAGAAGAATTTACCTGGCGCAAAAGTAAGTGGCGGCGTTTCTAACGTCAGCTTCTCTTTTAGAGGCAATGATGTTGTTCGCGAAGCCATTCATACGGTTTTCTTGTATCACGCGATACGAGCCGGTTTGGATATGGGTATTGTTAATGCCGGCCAGCTTGGTGTATATGAAAACCTAGACGCTAATTTGCGTGAAAAAGTCGAAGATGTTGTGCTTAATCGTTTTAAAGAAAAAGATGGCAAAACACCTACGGAACGACTTTTAGATATCGCTGATGATTACAAGGGTGGTGGTGTTAAAGCTGAGGAAACTTTAGCTTGGCGAGAAGAGCCGGTGCGTGCAAGATTGACGCATGCTTTAGTGCACGGTATTACGACTCATATCGTTGAAGATACCGAAGAAATGCGTCAAGAAATCTCTTCGGCTGGTGGTCGACCTATTGAGGTGATTGAGGGCCCCTTGATGGATGGCATGAATGTGGTCGGCGATTTATTTGGTGCCGGCAAAATGTTCTTACCTCAGGTGGTTAAAAGTGCTCGAGTGATGAAGCAGGCGGTTGCGCACCTAATACCTTATATCGAAGAAGAAAAAAGACAAATTTTGGCGCGTGGCGGAGATGTTAAGTCGCGTGGAAAAATTATTATGGCCACTGTAAAAGGCGATGTTCACGATATTGGGAAAAATATCGTAACCGTTGTCTTGCAATGTAACAATTTTGATGTGGTTAATATGGGCGTAATGGTCCCATGTAATGAAATTCTGAAGAAGGCCAAAGAAGAAGGGGCGGATATGATTGGGTTGTCCGGCCTCATCACGCCTTCACTAGAAGAGATGGCTTATGTTGCGGAAGAGATGCAGCGAGATCCTTATTTCCGTGACAAGAAAATGCCTCTGATGATTGGTGGTGCGACAACGTCTCGAGTTCATACGGCCGTGAAGATTGCGCCTCACTATGAGGGGCCTGTGGTTTATGTTCCAGATGCATCAAGAGCTGTATCTGTTGCGTCTAATTTGCTGTCAGATGAGCAGTCTGAAAAATTTATCAGCGATTTAAGTTCTGAATATGAACGCATTCGCGAGCAGCATGCTAATAAGAAGCAGACGCCATTAATTACGCTTGAGGAAGCAAGAGCAAATGCTCAAAAAATTGATTGGGCAAATGCGTCAATTGTTAAACCTAAATTCATTGGGCGCCGTGTTTTCAAAAACTACGATTTAGCTGAATTGGCGGATTACATTGATTGGACGCCATTTTTTCAAACCTGGGATTTGGCGGGCAAGTTTCCTCAAATACTTGATGATGCAGTGGTGGGGGATTCTGCCCGTAAGGTTTATCACGATGCCCAAGAGATGTTGAAGAAAGCTATTCAGGGTAGATGGCTGACTGCTCATGCTGTTGTTGGTATTTATCCAAGTAATAGCGTGGGAGATGATATTGAGCTTTACGCGGATGAATCTCGCCAAACGCCTATATTAGTCTGGAAAAACTACAGACAACAGTCTGATCGTCCTGTTGTTGATGGTGTTAAGAGACCTAATCGTTGCTTGGCAGATTTTGTGGCGCCTAAGAGTAGTGGTATTAGTGACTATGTTGGTATGTTTGCCGTTACGGCGGGCCATAGTATTGATAAAAAACTCAGAGAGTTTGAAGATAAACATGATGACTACAGCTCTATCATGCTCAAGGCTTTAGCGGATCGATTGGCTGAAGCTTTTGCGGAAAGGATGCATCAGCGTGTAAGAACTGAGTTGTGGGGCTATGCCCCTAATGAGGCATTAACTAATGAGGAGTTGGTTGGTGAGTCTTATGTGGGTATTCGTCCAGCGCCAGGCTATCCGGCATGCCCAGATCATCTTGTTAAGAGAGAGATGTTTAGTTGCTTAAAGGCAGATGAGATCGACATGACCTTGACTGAGTCGATGGCTATGATGCCTGCGTCAAGCGTGAGTGGTTTTTATATCGCTAATGAGCATGCGCAATATTTCGATGTTGGACGTATTGGCGACGATCAGAAAGATGATTTTGCTAAACGCCCCAAATAATCATTTCTTGATGAGCGAGAGCGTCTTTGAGTAATTGCATAAAAGGAAAAACTCTTTGTCCCAAGCGGTATGTTGGGGGTTTTTCTTCGTGGACATTTTTATTTTCAGATGCTTGTGCGGCTGCGCGAACTTTTTCATCCAAGGTAATAGCTTCTTCCAGTTTTTTGATGGCATCTTCCAGTTGCTCGACTAAAAAGACTCCCTTGGCTTCGAGCGGTCTGTCAATGATGTCAAAAATTTTTTGGGTTAAATCACCAAGCATCAAAACATCAGCCGATTTTTTACATTGAAATTTATAAAGCATTACTAAAGAGTAACACCAAAACCTAACTGATAAACTTATTTTCTATGCTTCCAGTCATTAAAAAACAAATTACACAGCTTATGCAGGATGCCTTAAAGGTGGTCGCGGCTACTCATGGCATTTCTTCTGATGATTTGCCGGTGCCTCATTTGGAGCGCCCGAAGGTTGCTGAACATGGCGATCTTGCAACTAATATTGCGATGCAGTTAGCTAAGGGCTGGAAAATGAATCCGCGCGAGTTGGCTCAAGAATTTTCTGCTGCTCTTCAACAGCAAGCAAGCTATGCGACGTTACTTTCAGCTGTTGAGATTGCTGGCCCTGGATTTATTAATGTACGTTTGACCCAAGTAGCAAAACTAGAAGTTCTAAAAGCTATTTTTGAACAGCAAGCAACATTTGGCATGCAACCTTCTAATGGCCAAAAAGTTTTGATTGAGTTCGTGTCTGCTAATCCAACTGGACCTTTGCATGTTGGGCATGGTCGTCAAGCTGCTTTAGGGGATGCCTTGTCTCATTTGATGGCTACTCAAGGATGGTCTGTGCATCGTGAGTTCTATTACAACGACGCTGGCGTGCAAATACAAAACTTGGCTATTTCTGTGCAGGCTAGAGCTAAAGGATTCAAGCCTGGTGATGCGAGCTGGCCAGAGTCTGCTTATAACGGTGAATACATTGCGGATATCGCGCGTGATTATTTAGCAAAGTCAACGGTAGCTGCTGCTGATGGGCAGCCTGTTTTGGCTGCTGGTGATGTTGAGAATATTGAATCAATTAGAAAATTTTCAGTTGCTTATTTGCGTAGAGAACAAGATATTGATTTGCAAGCTTTTGGCGTTAAGTTCGATTGTTACTATTTAGAATCATCTCTTTATACCGATGGTAGTGTTGAGGCTGTAGTTGCTGACTTGAAAAAAATTGGTAAGAGTTATGAGCTAGATGGTGCTTTATGGCTTAGAACCACTGAGGATGGCGATGATAAAGATCGCGTCATGCGAAAGTCTGACGGTAATTACACTTATTTTGTGCCTGATGTTGCCTACCATGCGAGCAAGTGGTCGCGCGGATTTACTCATGTCATTAATATTCAAGGTAGTGATCACCACGGCACCATTGCACGCGTAAGGTCAGGTATTCAAGGTGTGGCGGCGCAGCGCTCTTGGAGTATTCCAAAAGATTATCCGAGTTATGTTTTGCATAAGATGGTAACTGTTATGCGTGGCGGTGAGGAAGTTAAGATCTCTAAGCGCGCAGGCTCTTATGTAACGGTTAGAGATTTGATTGAGTGGTCCGGCGGCGTTACTCCGGACATGACCGGTGAAGATAAGGATATCGCTATTCGAAGAGGTCGAGATGCAGTTCGCTTTTTCTTGATTTCTCGTAAAGCTGATACAGAGTTTGTTTTTGATGTCGATCTTGCTTTGAAGCAAAACGATGAAAACCCTGTTTTCTATGTGCAATATGCGCACGCTCGTATTTGTTCAATTTTGCGCCAGTGGGCTGGTGACGAAGCTTCATTGAAAAATGTTTCTTTTGCCAGTTTGACCAGTAAAGCTTCGGATACTTTGTTAAGAAGATTAGCTGAGTATGGCGATGTATTAACAGATGCGGCAAAAGATATGGCACCTCATGCAATCGCTTTCTATTTAAGAGATTTAGCTGGTGACTTCCATACTTTTTATAACGCTGATCGAGTCTTAGTTGATGATGAGCCATTAAAGTTGGCTAGATTGGCCTTGTTATCGGCTACCAAGCAAGTGATTGCTAATGGTTTAGATGTTTTAGGGGTTTCTGCACCAGAGAAAATGTAAGGGTAATATAGCTAACTATGAGACAAATAACAGATAAAAATAACCTAAGCCACCCTTCTTCTGGTGGAACTTTGATGGGTTTTGTTTTGGGGCTTTTGTTAGGTATTGCCATTGCTGTTGGTGTGGCCTACAAGTTAACAAAAGGTGCGCCTGAGCCAAAATTAAATCTACGAGCACCGGATGCTACTTCTAAGTCGGCGCCGGCCGAGGCTGTTGATGAAGGTGAGGTTCAAGTAGAAGATCGTCCAAACCTCAATAAGCCATTACAAAGCAAGGTTCCTCTACCAAGTGAATCTGCTAAAAAAGATCCTATTGGTTCTATAGCAAGCGCCTCACAAGGACCTGAATATTGGTTGCAAACAGGGGCCTTTAGAAATCAAGATGAAGCTCAAAGACAAAAAGCAACTTTAGCGATGCAAGGTCTTGAGGCGCTTGTCTCAGAGCGGGAAGTCGATGGTGGTGTCATGTGGCGCGTCCGCGTAGGACCATTTAAGGCTCAAGATGAAGTGACTCAAACTAGAGGACGCTTGCAGTCAGCAGGCATTACCTCAACCGTTATTCGGATTAATAAAACAAATTAATTGTTAGAAAGAATATAAAAATGACAATTTTTACTAAATTTTTAAAAGTAGTTTTTGGTGTCACCTTCTTGTTATTCGCAACATTTTCGATTGCTCAAAATAGACCGATTGAAGATGGGTTTGATTTCAGAACATTGCCAGTTGCTCAACCAATTGAAGCAAAAGGCAAGATAGAGGTTATTGAGTTCTTTTGGTACGGTTGCCCACATTGCCATGACTTTGAACCAGAGTTCAGTGCTTGGGTTAAGCGCCAAGGAGCAGATGTTGTTGTGCGTAAGATTCCAGTTGCATTTAGAGATGATTTGTTGCCGCATAGCCAACTTTTTTATGCCTTAGAAGCGTTAGGGCGTTCAGATTTGCATCCAAAAGTGATGGATGCCATTCATGTTGGAAAAAAGAAAATGTTGTCTGACGTTGAAATAGCTGATTGGCTTGCTACTCAGGGGGTCGATCGCCAGAAATTCTTATCAGCATTTAAATCATTTACTGTTATTTCTAAAGCAAGAGGCACTAGTCAAATTGCTCAAAATTACAGAATAGATGGCGTGCCAACTGTGGCTATTCAAGGTAAATATATAACATCCCCTTCTATTGCTGGCGGTTCAAAAACTAGAGCGATTGATGTTATGGATTACTTAGTTAATAAGGCCAGAAAAGAAAAACGTTAATAAAAGAAGAGATATCTAAAAATAGCCACAATTAATTGTGGCTATTTTTTTATTAAGGCCTCAATTTTTGAAGTTACTTTTTTGCTGGTTGGTGACGTGATGCTGCTAAATGAGTCAACAACATTACCTTCACGATCGATTAAATATTTATAAAAATTCCAGCGCGGCTTAGTGCCTGATTTTTCTATTAATAATTTAAATAAAGGGTTGGCGTCTTTTCCACTGACCGAGCTTTTTGCAAACATAGGAAATTTAACGCCATAAGTGTTGTAGCAAAAATCAGCAATTTCTTTATTAGATCCCGGTTCTTGCTTTCCAAAGTCGTTAGATGGAAAGCCTAAGACAACAAATCCTTGATCTTTATATTGAGCATAAATTTTTTCTAAACCTTCATATTGACTGGTGAAGCCGCAATAACTGGCTGTATTAACAACAAGAATAACCTTTCCTTTGTATTGGCAAAGATCTTGAGGGGTTTCATCTTGAAGCCGTAAAAATTGAAATGACAAGGATTCTGGACAATTCATGGCTTGCGCCTCTTTAGGGTTAGATAGCAAGCTAGCAATAGCTAAAGTTAGAAAAATAGATTTATAAAAAATATTTCTGAGCTCAGCTTGCGAGTTTGAAAAAGAAAATGAAAGCATGCTTAATGTTAGGTAATAAGCGCCATAAATGCAAATTCTTGATGCGACCAGATATTAATTGAGCCAACTTTCCAACCCGCGGTAATATCTAGGGTATGACATCTCCTAACATCAATCATTTACCTGCCCCAAGCTTTGAGAAAAAGATTTGTTCTGCTGCCGATTTAGAGGCCAAGTTAAATCAATTACCAAAGCCGATTGTATTTACTAATGGGGTCTTTGATATCCTCCATAGAGGGCATGTGAGCTATTTAGACCAAGCAAAAAGCTTTGGCGCAAGCCTTGTGGTGGGAGTTAATTCAGATACTTCTGTGCGTATGTTGGGTAAAGGTGATGATCGCCCATTAAATCGAGAGGACGACAGAATGGCTTTATTGGCGTCTTTAGCTTGTGTTGATTTGGCCGTTATGTTTTCTGAGAAGACCCCGGTTCAGCTCATTGAGAAAATAAAGCCTGATATTTATATCAAAGGCGGTGATTATGAGATTGATACGCTAGCTGAAACTGCATTAGTTAAAAGCTGGGGTGGGAAGGCCTATGCCATCCCGTTTATTCATGATCGTTCAACGACGGCGCTCTTGACCAAGATTAGATCCTGAGGTTGCTGGGTCTAAAATTTTGATTTCCTGCAATGTGTTAGTTGGCGTGGATGAATTTATTTCTCCGCTATTTTCAAACCAGGTATTAATCATTCGTTGGGTTGCTTTGGGTGCCAACAAAATAACAAAGCTTAATACCGTGCTTAATAAAATAAGTATCGCGAGAAAAATCTTTAGTTTTTTATTCATTTAAATATAGTCTTGGTGATGCCAAGCAAGTAATCCTTTTAAAACTAAATTAGAACTGAACAAAATCTGTTCAGTTCCTTGGTAAGCATTGATAAGTAGCTCAGCATTGCCGCCATCCACTAAAACCATATCTAAAGGAAGGTTTTGTTGGTGGGCCATTAATTTACCTATTTCAATAGCACCTAGTTGGCTAGCCAAAATCCCGTTATAGATAGCGCTTTGTGTATCGCACCCTAGGCTTAGTGGGTGAAGTGGTGTTTGATCAGAAAACACATGGGGTAATTTAGCTGTGCCAGTATGTAATGACTGACTCATGAGTGTGATGCCAGGAAGAATTAATCCGCCTAGATGTTCTTTATTAGATGATAGTAAATCAATGGTTGTTGCGGTCCCTGCACAAACAACCAAGATGTTCCTGTGAGGGAAAAGGTTTGCTGCACCAATGAGCATTGCTCTGCGATCTGAGCCTAATTTTTCTGGAGTTATATATTTTGTTTTGAGCCAAGAGAGTGCGCTGCCACCTTGTAACTCGTGCCAACTTGCGGACGGGAAAGTTGCTTTTGATAGAAATTTTAAATGTTCTATTTTTTCTTTGCTAACGACACTGGAGTAAATAATTTTTTTGATAGAACTAAGATCTTTAGTAATGTGGCTTAATGCAGACTCATTTAGATCAGCGTAATTGATATGGCCGGACTTCACCCACTTGTCATTCAGGTTAAAAGAATCCGCTTGAGCTATAGCCCATTTAATCCGTGTATTACCAGCGTCAATTAATAAGAGACTCATGAAGTGCTCCGTAATGAAACATCCCCGCTAATAATTTTCTTTATACCGGTAGATGTTTTTAGTATCAAGCAACCTTCATTATCAACCCCTTGATTGATCCCTTCATATTGAAGATTGCCATTTTGATGAATTTGGCAAGTTTCATTTTTATAAGCATCCCATTGATTCCACTCATCATGAAAATCAGCAAAAGAGCCAGTTTCAAATTTCTCAATAATGGCGCCCAATTCTTTAATTAAGCTTAACCAAAGTAAGTCAGCATCTAACTGATCTTTGGAAAAAATATCTGTTAGCGCTCCAATTGGTCGACCAATTTGATGGTCAATGTGTTGGCTATTGGCAAGGTTAATGCCGATACCAATGATGAGCCAAGTTGGATCCTCTGGTCTTAGTTGCCCGCCTTCAATCAACATGCCGGCTAACTTTTTCTTTTTGAGGAGAATATCGTTCGGCCATTTAAGGGCTAGCTGATGATTTTGGAGTTCAGAGAGGCTTAAATTGGTGGCTTGGCTAATGCCGCGAATAATAGCTAACCCACAAGCTAGACTTAGCCCTGAGAGTGCACTGATGGGCTTTTTAAAAGGGTAGGCAACTGAAAATGTCAGGGTTTCGTTAGGTGTACTGATCCATTGACGGCCCATTCTGCCTTTGCCGGAAGTTTGCTTTAAAGCAAGTCTAGCAACGGGTTCCCATAGCAAGCCCTGCCGCCACCGCGCCATTAAATCTTCATTGGTGGATGGGCTTTCTTCTACTCTTTCAAGGATCCAATTAATAGCCATTTCCATATTGTAGGTACTATGTGAATATGTCTCACAATTTTCAACGCCCCCAACGACTAAATTGGCCTGATTTACCTATGCCTACCGCTCGGGTAGCTTGCCTAGGCTATATCTTATTAATTGCCTATGCCAGCACATTTCCATTTAATTTCAACATAGGGGTTGGAGCAGATGCTCTAGATTGGATTTCTGCCCCCATCCCAAGATACATCACATCTTTTGATGTTTTTACTAATATTTTGGGTTATTTGCCATTTGGATTTTTAGTGGTTTTTGCTGTTTACCCAAAGTTAAAGTCTTATCGAGCAGTTTTATTTGCCGTGCTTTTAGGTGGGTTGTTATCTGGTCTGATGGAGTCATTACAAACTTGGCTGAATACGAGAGTTCCTAGCAATGTTGATTGGTGGACAAATATTGGTGGTACCACTTTGGGGGCATTGTTGGCTGTGCCTATGGATCCTAAATGGTTATCTGGTAGTGCATTCCATCATCGCCGGATTCAATGGTTTGGACCTCGCTCGAGTGGGATATTGTTAGCCCTTTCTTTTCCTTTGGCCCAAATCTATCCTCAGCCTGCATGGCTAGCCATGGGAGATTGGGCCGATGTTTGGCAGACAGTTACTTTATGGAAAGAAACTTTTAACTTTGCGACGATAGAAATAGCAACAACAACGGTTGCCTGGTTTGCTTCTGCCATATGTATTGCGTTAGCCATGAGAGATAGGGCCCCCAAGACTATTATTCTATTCACGATTCTTTTGGTAACCGTGTTTCTGAAAGCATTATTCACGGGTATGCAATTTGGTATTGATAAGAGCTTTATTTGGTTAACTCCATCCGCTTTTTGGGGCATGGTTAGTTCTAGTATTTTGTTGGTTGGCGCGCTAAAGTTAAGTCGCCGTTGGCTTTATTTACTTGCTTTGCTATCTTTAGCAACAATGATTTTCTTGGTAAATTTTTTGCCGCAAAGCCCTTATTACACAGTTAGTATTCAAGAGTGGCGCCATGGACGTTTGATTCATTTCAATCATCTCATCTCATGGTTAGCCTGGTTGTGGCCAGTGGGCGCTGGGTTGTCATTGTTAAAAGGCTTAAAGCCATCATCCTCTATATAATTTTCATTTATGACTTACTTTAAATACCATTTGTTTTTTTGTTTAAATCAACGTGAGAACGGTGATGATTGTTGTGCGCAACATAATGCGCAAGGCCTATTTGAACATGCCAAAATTCGCTGCAAAGAAATGGGCTTGTCTGGCGCCGGCAAGGTGAGGGTAAATAAGGCGGGGTGTTTAGATCGCTGTGCTCATGGCCCTGTGATGGTGGTTTATCCAGAGGGTGTTTGGTATACCGCTGTTGATAAATCAGATATAGATGAAATCATTGACCAACATTTTGTTCAGGGGCAAGTGGTTGAGAGATTGAGGATTGAATAAGTGAGTCGAACAGTTAAATTACATTTGCCCGGTTTGGTGGGTTTAATTGAAGGCGCGTTGGATTTGCCGGATGGCGTTCGAGATGCTCCTGGTAGTTATCGTCCAAGAGGCATTGCTTTAGTGGCGCACCCTCACCCATTGTTGGGCGGCACCATGGATAACAAAGTAGCGCAAACCTTGGCCAGAACTTTTGCTCAGTTAGGGTATGTCACTTTAAGAACCAACTTTAGAGGTGTTGGTACAACCGAGGGCACTCATGATGATGGTAAGGGTGAGGCTGATGATTTAGTGGCCGTTGTTAAATGGATGAAAGATTCATTTAATTGGCAAGGGATCCCAGAATTAGAGGGCCATGCTTGGCCGTTGTTGGTTGGTGATTTACCGCTTGCTATGGCAGGATTTTCTTTCGGTAGTTATGTTAGTAGCTATGTTGCTGAAAAATTGCAAGAATTAGGGATGGCGCCAGAACGATTGATTATGGTTGGGTCAGCCACTTCTAAGTGGGAAGTGGCTCCTGTGCCTAAAGATACGATTGTGATTCATGGCGAAGTAGATGATGTTATTCCTTTGAGTAGCGTTTTGGATTGGGCTAGACCCCAAGAGCTTGTTGTTCAGGTGATTCCCGGCGCAGACCATTTCTTTCATCGCAAATTACATTGCATCAGAGATTTGATTTTGCGTGCGTGGCATGGGCAAGTGGATCCAACATCTGGGAATGTTCATGGCTGATCAAGAAGAGTCATTAATTAAATATCCTTGTGATTTTCCAATTAAAGTAATGGGAAAATCGGTCGATGGGTATGAGTCTGCGATTGCTAATATTGTTTTGCAGTTTGACCCAGGATTTAATGTAGGCACTATCGAACGTAGGCCGTCTAAGAATGGCAACTACTTGGGGTTAACGGTAACTGTGCGTGTGCATAGCCGTGAACAATTGGATGAGTTGTATCGCACTTTATCAACGCATCCTATGGTGAGTGTTGTTTTATAAATGATGGATGTGCAAGTTCGCCATTTAGGTTTGCAAGACTATTTGCCTACTTATGAGGCAATGAAAAAATTCACCGCTGAGCGGGATGCAACAACACCGGATGAAATATGGGTTTTAGAGCACCCTCCGGTTTATACCTTGGGTCAAGCGGGTGATCTTGGCCATTTATTGATTAAAGACTCAGATATTCCATTGGTGCCCATTGATAGAGGCGGACAGATTACCTATCATGGCCCTGGACAAATTGTGGTGTATTTATTGTTGGACCTAAGGCGCAGAAAGTTATTTGTGCGAGATTTGGTTAACAGAATTGAGCAGGCCATCATCGACACATTGGCTGACTTTAAAGTTTTGGGTGAGAGACATGCTGGTGCGCCAGGTATTTATTTGAGTCAAGCTAATCATGTTGCGTCTAACTTAGTAGGTGCCAAGATCGCTGCGTTAGGACTGAAGGTGACCAAACAATGTTGTTATCATGGGTTAGCGCTGAACGTTCATATGGATTTAAGTCCGTTTGAAGCAATCAACCCTTGTGGCTATCCGGGTTTAAAGACAATTGACCTCTCAGCACTTGGTGTGAGCGACAATATGGGTATTGTGGCTGAAAGCTTATTGAGCCATTTATCGAAACAATTAGAGGTGCGGCCATGACTAAAGCCTACGATCCGAATCAGAAACAAAAATCAGCTGATAAGACGGCTAGAATTCCTATCAAAATTGTTCCTATAGAACAAGTACTTAAGAAGCCTGACTGGATTCGAGTAAAGGCTGCATCCGGTAATTCCAGGTTTCATGAAATCAAAAAGATTTTGCGTGAGAACCAGTTAGTGACTGTTTGTGAGGAAGCTAGTTGCCCAAATATTGGTGAGTGTTTCGGTAAGGGAACCGCCACTTTCATGATCATGGGTGATAAATGCACCAGACGTTGCCCATTCTGTGATGTGGGGCATGGTCGTCCTGATCCGCTAGACCTTGAAGAGCCACTTAATTTGGCAAAAACTATTGCGGCTCTTAAATTGTCTTATGTGGTGATTACTAGCGTTGACCGCGATGACTTGCGTGATGGTGGCGCACAACACTTTGTGGAGTGTATTACTAAGACAAGAGATTTATCACCGAGTACAAGTATTGAAGTATTGGTGCCAGACTTTAGAGGCCGTTTAGAGAAGGCGCTCGATATTTTTGCAACAGGCCTTCCCGACATCATGAACCATAATTTAGAAACAGTACCTCGCTTATATAAAGAAGCTAGACCTGGTTCGGATTACATGCATTCATTAAAGCTGTTGAAAGACTTTAAAGCTCTATATCCAAAAGTTTCTACCAAGAGTGGCTTGATGGTTGGGTTGGGCGAGACCGATGAAGAAATTCTTGAGGTTATGAAAGATATGCGCGCTCATAACATTGATATGTTGACGATTGGTCAATATTTAGCACCGTCAGGACATCATTTGCCTGTTAGACGTTATGTGCATCCGGATACATTTGCGATGTTTGAGAAAGAGGCTTACGCCATGGGGTTTACTCATGCAGCAGTGGGCGCCATGGTTCGTTCAAGTTATCACGCTGACGAGCAGGCTCATAAAGCCGGTGTTGTGTAATAAGGCGGAGGAGGTTACACCTTCTCCGCTAATGATTTTTCTAATAGCTGATGGAATTCATTCCAATCAGGTTCCCCGACATAGCGTTTAATAATCTTGCCACTTTTATTGATGACTAAGGTGGTGGGTGTTAATTGTATTTTCCCAAAAGCCTTTGCAACGCTACCATCAGAATCCATGGCCACATGGAACGGAAGCTCTCTTGTTTTGGCGTAATTAACAACATACATTGGTGGGTCATATGACATCGCAACCGCGATAAATTCAAGTTGATCGGTTTTATATTTTTTATATGTTTCGATCATTGTGGGCATTTCTTTGACGCAAGTGACACAACTGGTTGCCCAAAAATTAATGATGCTGACCTTACCTTTTAAATCGTCTTGGCTTAATACTTTTCCTGAAATTTCCGAAACTTTAAATGAGGGCACCATTTGTTGTGTATCGGATTGGCAGCCCAACAATAGTGTGCAAACAGCCAAGCCAAGTGAAATGCGCTTGAATTGGCGAAAAAAGTTAGATATTGTTTCAGTCGGCATAATCCTATTTTATGCAAATAACAAAAATTATGTTGATTCGACCTATATTTAAAGCGCTTATTTTTGTCACAACTTTAGCGATCATGGCTTGTACGCCTAAATTCGACTGGCGAACCGTCAGGGCTGACGATTTAATGTACGAGGCTTTATATCCAGGTAAACCTAGTCGTGCTGAGAAGAGCATTCAATTTGAGGGTGAGCGCCTATCCATGACTATGGAGGCGGCCAAAGCCGGTAATGCTTTATATGCCATTGGCAGTATTCACATAACAACTAATCAAAAGGTGGATGTTGGGAATTTGCTTCAATATTTGCAGCATGGCATGTTGGCAAACCTAAAAGCGGATGTTGAGGCTAAATCAGAGGCTGTAACGGTTAAGACAGCTGGTCAGCCTAGTTATGAATTACCCGCTCAAAGTTGGAGTGTGGTCGGAATTGCTCCAGATGGCCAAAGAAGATTATTAAAGGTTTGGTTGGTGCAAAGAAAATTTCCAGATGGCCAGACTTGGGTATATCAACTTAGTGTGTTGCAGCAGTTATTAGATTCAGACAGCCAAGCAGTGAATGTTGAAGAGCAAGCAATGTTCTTTAGCGGATTTAAACCTTATTAAAAGTGATTATGAAATCAAATATTACTCAATCTGATCTACCTTTAAAGGGTTTTTGGGCTTTCCGCGTATTTGCCTGTTTTGCGTTTGCCTATTTCTTATCCTATGCATTTCGATCTGTTAATGCGGTTATTGCACCTGAGTTGATGGCTGACTTAAAGATCACAAATGCTCAGTTGGGGCTTTTATCTGCAGCCTATTTTGTGGGGTTTTCTACGATGCAAATCCCCTTGGGTTTTGCTATGGATAAATTTGGGACGCGAAGAGTAGAAAGCATTTTGTTATTGGTGGCTTTAATAGGCTCTGCCATATTCGCTTATGCAGATAATCTTTGGGGGATTACGCTTGGCCGTTTTCTAATAGGAATTGGTGTTTCAGCTTGTTTGATGGCGGCGTTTACAGCGTATCGCCGATGGTTTGCTATTGAGCAGCAAGGGCAATTAGCTTCTGGTATGTTGGTGTTTGGGACTATTGGAGCGCTGATTACAACCATACCTGTTCAATTAGCGTTGCCGTTTATGGGCTGGCGCGGCGTGTTTTGGGTAATGGCGGGATTGGTTGCGATTGGATTTTTAGGTATTCGTTTTGGTTTGCCAAATTTTGATGATCACCCAAAGAAAAATAATGCAGCATCCACCAGCCAAGAAAAATCTTTCGGTATTAGAGACATTATTGGTCACCCATTCTTCCTAAGAATGCTCCCATTGGGAATTGTTAATCATGGTGGATTCTTGGCATTACAAACTTTATGGATTGGCCCATGGATGACTCAAGTGTTGGGGTTCACATCGACGGTTAATGCGGAAATATTATTTATATTTAATGCGGCTTTGTTGCTGGGGTACGCATTTAATGCCTGGTTTATGCCAAAAGCTAATGCCAAAGGATTTAAAACACTGAATTACGTAAAGTGGATGTTGGCTCTTGGTTTGGTAGCGCAGTTTTTCGCAATAACTAGCAACACAAGTTATAGCTGGATGTTGTGGATTATTTTTGCTATTTCTGCAACGGGACATATTTTGGGGCAAAGTACAGTTATTACGGTGTTCCCCTCACGTAATGCTGGTATTGCAAGTACTAGCTATAACTTGTTAATTTTTGTGGGAGCATTTATTTTCCAATGGGGCATTGGTTGGGGTATCGATCTTTCTATAGCAATGGGCATAGAAAAAGTGGATGCTTTTAAGCAGGTATTTTTTATATTTTTTGTTTTACAGATATGTTCATACTTGTGGTTTTTGTTTTACCCTAAACCTTTAAAGCATCATTTGGCAGGTGTTTAATTGCACAAGAGGTAAGTAATAGAAAATAAAAAAGCAGAGTTGAACTCTGCTTTTTTATTGGAAAAGAACTAATTATTTTCTATTTTCTAGTGCGGTAATTTTTGCTTCAAGTTCTTCAAGCTTGGCGCGTGTGCGTGCCAAAACTTGAGTTTGTAAATCAAACTCTTCGCGAGTGACAAGATCTAATTTCTGAAATCCTTGAGTCATTAAGCCGCGAACATTTTTTTCTAAGTCTTTGGCTGGAGATTGGCGAATAGCATCCCCAACTTTATTTTGCATATCGTTAGCAATGGTTTGCATTTTTTGCATGATGTCTTGAGGGTTCATGGCTGCTCCAATAGAGGGATTTTTATCTTTTTACCAAAATTATAAAAAATTCATGCACCAAAAAGACGCTCAATAATGGTGCATAGTTGCTTGTCAAAAATAGTGCATTGCTTAATAACGGTGTTTAATTTTACAGAGTTTTATTTTAATTTATTGATTAATATAGATATTTTATATCTGGCACACCTTTTGCATATATGACATACAAGGAATTTCCCTTGGATTGTTTATTAGGAGTGCACTACATGAAAACTTATTTAACTCTTTCTGCGATCGCCTTAGCTGCAGCAGCTTCATTATCTTCAGGTGTTGCTTCTGCTGCTGATGCCGCACCAACAGAGGTGCCTGCAATCACAGTTACTCCAAACATTGGTGTTGTAAGTGATTACCTTTTCCGTGGTATTTCTCAAAATAACAAACAAGCTGCTATTCAAGGTGGCATCGATGTTGCATTTAAAGAGGGCTATTACTTGGGCACATGGGCTTCTAAAGTGTCTGATTGGACCTCTGGTCCTAAAGGCGACAATGCTGAGGTTGATTTATATGGCGGCTACAAAACTGAGGTTGCCAGTATTGGTGTAGATGTTGGAGTTATTACATATAACTACCCAGGATCATCAAGCGGTAGTTTGGATAAATCTAACTACCATGCAAATACACAGGAAGCATATCTAGGTCTTTCATATGGACCTGCAACCTTTAAAACATCTTATGTATTAGGAAAAAATTATTTTGCATCAACTGGTGGTAAAGATGCTTCTGGTACTTTGTACTATGACCTTACTTTGTCGCAGGAAGTTGCTCCAAAGTTGACTGCAGCAATTCACGCTGGCTATACAGACTATAGATTGGATTATCAATCAAATGTTGATGGAAAGAAATTTTCATATGCTGATTACAACGTAGGGCTTACATATGACTATGAAGGTTTTTTACTAGGAGCGAAATATTATTTCAATGATGTAAGTGCTGGCACTAAATATTATGCAAATGCTGCCGCTGCAGATTATGGAAATGGCAAATCTAACCTTTACAAAAATACATTTGTAATTTCAGTTCTTAAATCATTCTAATTTAGCGATTTCACGGAGAAACGTATGAAATTAATTACAGCAATTATCAAGCCCTTCAAGCTTGACGAGGTACGTGAGGCGCTATCGGAAGTGGGCGTGTCAGGTATTACCGTTACTGAAGTTAAAGGCTTTGGTCGACAAAAGGGGCACACAGAGTTGTACCGTGGTGCTGAGTATGTGGTGGATTTTTTGCCTAAGGTAAAGATCGAGGCTGCTGTTGATGACAGCATTGTTGATCGTGCTATTGAAGCAATTGAGAAATCTGCCAAGACTGGCAAGATTGGTGACGGAAAGATTTTTGTGTCATCTATTGAACAAGTAATTCGCATTCGTACCGGTGAGACCGGTCAGTCTGCCCTTTAAAGCGAGGTAACAAAATGACTTCTTGGATTAAACGTCTACTCGCAGTTGGTGCAGCGGTTCTTGCGCTAGGTTCAGTAACTATGGCTGTTTCATCATCTGCTTATGCTGATGATGCAAAACCAGCAGTTACCGCTCCTGCAGTTACTGCTGCTTCCGCTGCTCCTGCAGCACCAGCTGTCCCAGCTCCTGTTCCAAATAAGGGAGATACAGCATGGTTGTTGATTTCAACAGCGCTAGTGATCTTGATGACTTTGCCTGGTTTAGGTTTGTTCTACGGCGGTTTGGTGCGTAGCAAAAACATGTTGTCGGTGTTGATGCAATGTATGGTGATTTTCTCTCTGGTTGCGATTTTGTGGGCGGTGTATGGCTACAGTATTGCATTTACAGAGGGTGGGGCATTCTTTGGTGGATTTGATCGCCTATTCTTGTCTGGCATTACGGTTGACTCAGTCGCTGCAACTTTTAGTAAAGGTGTCGTGATTCCTGAGTTTGGCTATTTTGCTTTCCAAGGCGCTTTTGCAACCATCACTTGCTGTCTAATTATTGGTGCATTTGCTGAGCGTGTGAAGTTTTCTGCAGTATTGTTATTTACTGTTTTATGGTTCACATTTAGCTATTTGCCAGTAGCTCATATGGTTTGGTTTTGGCCTGGTCCTGATGCCTTTACAGATGCTGCGGCAGCTGAAAAAGCAACAGCTATTTCAGGTTGGTTATTCCAAATGGGTGCTTTAGATTTTGCTGGTGGCACAGTGGTTCACATCAATGCTGCTGTTGCTGGTTTGGTTGGTGCCTTTGTGGTGGGTAAGCGGATTGGCTTTGGTAAAGAAGCAATGAAGCCTCATAGCTTAACGCTCACAATGGTTGGCGCTTCATTGTTGTGGTTTGGCTGGTTTGGTTTTAATGCTGGTTCAGCATTAGAGGCAAACGGTGGCGCGGCATTGGCATTCGTTAATACTTTCTTGGCGACTGCAGCAGCTCTCTTGTCATGGACATTTGCTGAATGGATTAGCAAAGGCAAACCATCTATGTTGGGTGGCGCATCTGGTGCTGTAGCAGGTTTAGTTGCAATCACCCCAGCCGCTGGCTTTGTGGGCCCAATGGGTGCAATCGCTATCGGTCTTTTAGGTGGTGTATGTTGCTTGTGGGGTGTAACAGGCCTTAAGAAAATCTTAGGTGCAGATGACAGCTTGGATGTATTTGGCGTTCACGGTGTTGGCGGCATCTTGGGAGCTTTATTGACAGGCGTTTTTGCTGCTCCATCTTTAGGCGGTACTGGTATCTACGATTATGTGGCAAATGCAGTGTCAGCCGACTACTCAATTGTTGGCCAAGTGTGGATTCAGGCAAAAGCGGTATTAACAACGATTGTTTGGTCAGGCGTGGTTTCTTTCGTATCTTTCAAACTGGTGGATCTCGTGGTTGGTATGCGTGTTCCTGAAGATGAAGAACGCGAAGGTTTGGATATTACGTCTCACGGTGAAACTGCTTATGAGTCCTAATTAGTGAATTTTTGTAAATATCTGTGAATGTAGTGTGAAATAGCCTCTTGTATTGAGGGGTCAAAGGGTGGATTCTAAAAGAACCCACCCTTTTTTTATCCGTCTTACAATAAGGCTATGGTCCCACATCTTATTACCGCCCTAAATGGTCCTTTGCTTGAATTGGAAAGCAAAGTTTTAGAAGCTACCCCTGCTATTGAAAGATGGTTCAGGATGGAGTGGCAAGAGCACACGCCACCTTTCTATTGTTCAGTAGATCTTCGTAATTCAGGATTTAAGCTAGCACCAGTCGACACCAATTTATTTCCAGGAGGATTTAATAATTTATCTCCTGAAATGTTGCCGCTTGCTGTTCAAGCTGCGATGGCTTCAATTGAAAAAATTTGCCCTGATGCAAAAAATTTATTATTAATTCCTGAGCGCCATACGCGCAATATGTTTTATTTGCAAAACGTTGCAAGATTAGCTTCTGTTTTAAGGCAGACTGGATTAAATGTGCGCTTAGGTTCTTTATCCGATGAGATTAAGAAACCAACACCGATTGATTTGCCAGATGGACAGCGTTTGATTTTGGAGCCTTTGGCTAGGATTGGTATGAAGGGGCGCCGTTTAGGATTAAAAGATTTTGACCCTTGCACAATTCTGTTGAATAACGATTTATCTAGTGGCATTCCATCCATTTTAGAAAACATACATGAGCAATATTTACTTCCGCCATTGCATGCTGGTTGGGCAGTTAGACGTAAGTCCAATCACTTTGCTGCTTATGATGATGTAGCAAAAAAATTCGCCAAAGTCATAGATATTGATCCTTGGATGATTAATCCATACTTCTCTAAATGTTCTGGCATTAATTTTCATGAGCGCATTGGGGAAGAGGCTCTAGAAGAGAGTGTTGACGCTATTTTGAAAAAAGTTGCGCGTAAATATCGTGAATACGGTATTAAAGAAAAGCCATACGCCATTGTTAAGGCTGATGCAGGCACCTACGGTATGGGCATTATGACGGTTAAAGATGCCAGTGAAGTAAAAGGTTTGAACCGTAAAGAACGCAACAAGATGAGCGTCATTAAAGAAGGCGTGGAAGTTAGTGATGTATTGATCCAAGAAGGTGTTTATACATTCGAGAAGATTAATGAGGCCGTAGCTGAACCGGTGGTTTATATGATGGATCGTTATGTGGTCGGTGGTTTTTATCGCGTACATACTGATCGTGGCATTGATGAAAATCTAAATGCCCCTGGCGCGCACTTTGTGCCATTAGCATTTGCACATAATGCGATTCCAGACGTGGCGGCTAAGCCAGGCGTCGCAGTTCCTAATCGTTTTTATTTGTATGGCGTGGTGGCTAGACTTGCTTTGTTGGCGGCATCTTTAGAGCTTGAGCGCACAGATCCTGACGCTGAATAAATAATATGAATCTATTATTTGTTGCCGATCCTTTATCGAGTTTTTCTGTAAAGAAGGATAGTACTTTGGCCATGATGCTTGAAGCGCAGGCTAAGGGGTATGCGATTTGGCATTGTCATATCGAAGATATTAAGAGTGTTGCTGGTGCTATTTATGCCAAGTCTCAAAAAATAAAAATAGATATGGCCGGGTCGCCTTGGTATGTATCTACACAGACTAAGGAAATGAAAGTGGCTGCATTTGATGCGGTCATTATGAGAAAAGACCCGCCTTTTGATATGAGTTATGTGACAGCCACGTGGTTTTTATCTCAAGCCAAATTAGAAGGGGCAAAAATATTTAATGACCCGGTGGCTTTAAGAAATCATTCGGAGAAATTATCTTTGTTGGAGTTTTTGCAGTATGCGCCACCAACATTGATTAGTTATGACTTAAAAGATATTCAAGATTTTCACCGTGAACATCAAGACATCATCATTAAGCCGTTAGACGGTATGGGTGGGATGGGAATATTCCGAGTTAAATCGGATGCCCTAAATTTGGCTAGTATTGTTGAAACTTTAGGTGACTCTGGTAAGCGGGCATTAATGGCGCAAAAATTTTTACCAGAAATTTCTGAAGGTGATAAACGTGTGTTGGTGATTGGCGGGAAAGCTGTGCCACATGGATTAGCTAGAATTCCTCAAGGTGGTGAAGTTAGGGGTAATTTGGCTGCCGGGGGTAAGGGGGTTGCTTGTCCAATTTCCGAAAAAGAAGCTAAGGTCGCAGAGCATATTGGGCCACTGTTAGCATCTAGAGGCTTGCATTTAATTGGATTAGATTTCATTGGTGGTTATTTAACTGAGATTAATGTGACTAGCCCAACTTGTTTTGTAGAGATTACGCAGCAAACTGGCTACGATGTCGCTAAACAATGGTTAACTAGCCTGGAGCAATATTTAAAATGATTGGCATACTTATCATCGCCCATGCCCCCTTGGCTACAGCATTAAAAGAATTTGCTGCCCATGTATATGGAGAAGTACCTGAGGGGATTTCGGCATTAGATGTGATGGCTCATGAAGACACAAAGTTGACCTTGGAAAAGGCAACGATAACGGCTCATCAATTAAATTCTGAAAATGGGATTTTGGTTTTAACGGACATCATGGGTGCAACTCCTGCTAATGTGGCCAGTCGCTTGGCTCATCAGCCAGAATTTACTGGTCAAGTGCGTGTTATTGCCGGAGTTAATCTTCCAATGCTGATGAGGGCAATTGCTTATAGATCGGAAGATTTGGATTCTGTTACAAATAAAGCGATGCATGGTGGCCAGCAAGGGATTATTCCAATTGGCCACTTAGGTGTTCAGGTGGAAAATATAAGTTCAGTTGAAAAAGTAGTGAGTAAGGAATAAATATGCCAAGCGCAGAAATAACCATTATTAATAAACTTGGCCTTCATGCTCGTGCATCTGCTAAGTTGACCCAGCTTGCTGGTCAATTCCCCTGTGAAGTTTTTCTATCCAAGAATGGCCGAAAAGTTAATGCCAAAAGTATTATGGGGGTCATGATGTTGGCCGCTGGTGTGGGTAGTGTTGTGACACTTGAAACCGAGGGTGAAAAAGCACAAGAAGCTTTTGATGCATTAGAGACTTTAATTAACGATCGTTTTGGTGAAGGCGAGTAATCTTGGCATTTACGCTTCACGGCATACCAGTTACCAATGGCATAGCCATTGGTAAAGCTTTGCGTATCGCTCCATCTGCGATGGATGTGGTGCACTATCTGGTGGATGCAGGTAAAGAAGCGTCCGAAGAAAAGAGATTATTAGATGCTTTTAAGACCGTACGCCAAGAATTAAAGACATTAAGGAATGGATTGCCAGAAGCTGCGCCAGAAGAAATGGCTGCCTTCTTGGATGTTCATGCCATGATTTTGGCGGATCCCACTTTAACTGAGAAGCCTCTCGAGTTAATCAAATCAAAAAGGTACAACGCTGAATGGGCTTTAGCCACCCAGCTTGAGTTTTTGCTTAATCAGTTTGCTGAAATTGAAGATGAGTATTTGCGCGAACGTGCGACAGATATTAGGCAAGTCGTTGAGCGTGTTATGAAGGTTCTCCATCATGGAGAAGATCATCAAACCATTTCTTCTTTCTATAAAAGCGTAGGAGAGACACGTGAGTTGGGTGAGCTAATCGTGGTGGCGCATGATATAGCGCCGCCAGACATGATGCTTTTTAAAGATATGGCTTTTGGAGGCTTTGTTACAGATCTTGGCGGTCGAACATCTCATACGGCTATTGTTGCAAGAAGTTTGGATATTCCTGCTGCCGTGGGTGTTCGCCAAGCAAGCGATTTAATTAGGCAAGATGACTGGCTCATTATTGATGGGGATCGCGGTATTGTTATCGTGGACCCAAGCCCCCTCGTTCTAGAAGAGTATCGACATTTACAAACTCAAAGAAAGCTTGAGAAGAAAAAGCTTCAACGCTTAAAGTACACGCCAACATTTACATTGGATGGTGTGGCAATTGATTTAATGGCTAACGTTGAGATGCCAGAAGATGCTGTTTCAGCTCTTGACTCTGGTGCTGTTGGTATTGGACTGTTCCGTTCTGAGTTTTTATTCATGAACCGAAAAGGTGAAATGCCGGATGAGGAAGAGCAATATTTAGCCTATCGACGAACTGCTGAAGCGATGAAGGGCTTGCCTGTCACCATCAGAACTATCGACATTGGGGCTGATAAGCCTTTAGATGCCCAAGATGATGGCAGCGTGCATGTCATGTCTCCGTTAGGGTTGAGGGCTATTCGTTGGTCGTTATCAGAGCCTGATATGTTTTTGATTCAGTTGCGTGCCATCTTACGAGCATCTGCCTTTGGTCAAATGAAGATTTTGATTCCAATGTTGGCGCATGTTCAAGAAATTAATCAAACGCTTGATTTAATAGAGTTGGCAAAAAAACAGTTGGAAGAGCGTTGCGTGGCTTTTGATCCTAATATCAAGATTGGCGCAATGATTGAAATTCCGGCCGCTGCATTGGTATTACCTTTATTTATACGTCGATTAGATTTTTTATCTATCGGTACTAATGACTTAATTCAATATACCCTAGCCATTGATAGAGCAGACAATGCTGTTGCACATTTGTATGATCCATTGCATCCTGCGGTTCTTCGATTAATTGCAGGTGTAATTCGGGAAGCTAATGCCGCAAATATGCCTGTTTCAGTTTGTGGTGAGATGGCAGGCGAGCCATCCATGACAAGAGTACTTCTTGGTATGGGCTTGAGAGATTTTTCTTTGCACTTTAATCAACTGCTATCGGTCAAAAAAGAAATTTTGAGGGCGCATTCAGAAAATCTTGTGCCGGCTGTTGATGTGTTACTAGCCGCTATTGAGCCAGAGGAAATTGCCGCTGCTATTGAGAAAATTAATTCTTTGTAGAGCAGCTCTTACAAGCGGGTTGCTTGTCTAATCGAATAATATTCATTTGGCTAGTTCGCGCATCCCATAGCAATAATTTCCCAATTAATGGTTCGCCGATTTGTCCAATTACCTGTAATGCTTGTGCAGCTTGAATGCTGCCAATGATTCCTACGAGAGGGGAAAAAACTCCCATCGTTGAACATTTAACTTCATCAAATATTTGGTCTTCCGGGAAAATACACGCGTAGCAAGGTGCGTTAGCCACTCTTGGGTCGATAACTGTTACTTGCCCATCAAACCCAATGGCCGCTCCGCTAATTAAAGGCACTTGATGTTTAACGCAAGCAGTATTGATGAGATGTCTCGCCTTAAAGTTGTCTGTGCAATCAAGAACAATTGATGCGGTCGGTAATATCCCCTCGAGCAATTCAGCGCTTGCTTTTTGTGGAATATCAAAGATTTGAGTATGAGGATTTAATTGGGATAGCGTTTTCTTTCCAGAGACCACCTTCGGAAGTCCAATAGCGTCATTGGTATGCATAATTTGACGTTGGAGATTGGTTAGCTCTACCGTGTCATGGTCAATGAGGGTGATTTTCCCAATGCCCGCAGCTGCCAAATAAGGAGCCGCAGCAGAGCCAAGCCCGCCAGCACCCACAATCACAGCATGAGCGGATAAAAACTTTTCTTGACCTTCAATGCCAATATCATCAAGAAGGATATGGCGTGAATATCTAAGAAGGTCGTTATCGTTCATGCCACTGTTTTACTCTAAGCGAGACTTGGAGCGTTTAACCGTTTGGCCTTTTAGATACGCTGAAGCTTGTTGTAGCATGAAGTCTTCTGCAGTACCAAATTCAGCTGGACGTTTTTTGCGATCCTTTTCTTTTTCTTCAGGTGTTTTTTTCGCGTTTAAATCTTCAATACGTTGCAACTCTTCAATGCGTCTCTTTTCACGATCATTGATAAGTTTTTCTTCAGATGATTGTTTGTTGCGTAGATGTTTTTCACTATCGATTTCGCGAGTAATTAAAACATCATCAGGGTCACCATCAGGATTTTGATCTACAGGGATATCTGGCTTAATACCAAAGGCTTGGATCGATTTTCCGGTAGGTGTGTAGTAGTAGGCGGTTGTTAGTTTCAATGCTGAGTCTGGGCTTAAAGGTCTAACAGTTTGCACAGAGCCTTTACCAAAAGTTGTTTTTCCGATAATGGTGGCGCGTTTGTGATCCTGTAGTGCGCCAGCAACGATTTCAGAGGCTGAGGCGGAGAACGCATTAACTAATACAACCATGGGCACTTTTTTAAGTGAGTTTGGTAGTTGAGCTAGCGGATCATTGGGTTCGCCTAATTTGTAATTGGCCGGAGTAGCTTTAAATACCTGTTTCGCGTCTTCAGATTGGCCCTTTGTGGAAACCACTAAAGTGTCGTTAGCTAAAAAAGCCGCCGATACACCAACGGCACCCTGAAGGAGGCCGCCGCCATTGTTTCTAAGATCTAAAACAAGCCCTTTAATTTGCGGTTCTTTTTCAAATAGCTCGGTTAATTTTTTACCAAGGTCAGGTACGGTTCTTTCTTGGAAGCTTGTGATGCGAACATAAGCAATACCTGGTTCAATAATTTTTGCTTTAACTGATTGAACTTTAATTTCAGCTCGTGTGATGGTTACAGGAAAAGTTCTTTCTTCACTTTTTCTGAAGATGGTTAATGTAATTTTTGTACCTGGTTCACCGCGCATGCGACGCACGGATTGATCTAATGTCATGCCACGTACTGGTTTGTCGTCAAGACGCGTGATTAAGTCGCCTGGTTGAAGTCCCGCTCTTGCTGCTGGAGTATCTTCAATAGGGTTCATAATTTTTACGACACCGTCCTCAGAGGTAATCTCAATGCCCAAGCCAGCAAATTTCCCCTGGGTATGTTCTTGCATTTCCGCAAAATCTTTTTTATCTAAATAAGAAGAGTGAGGGTCTAAGCCGCTGACCATTCCCTTAATAGCATCAGTTAAAAGGCGTTTGTCCTCAACAGATTCCACATAATCTCTTTTGATTTGGCCAAATACGTTTGATAACGTTCTTAGCTCTTCTAAAGGAAGGTTAGATCCGCCTTGTTGCGCAGTTGCTGATAATTGAAGCGTTAAAGCAACGCCAGCAATTAAGCCAGTGCAAATGAGTGCGATGTTCTTGATTGAACGATACATGGTTTATTTATCTAAATAGAAATGCTTGATGGGTTTGAGGTTGTCGTCTAGTTCATACACAAGAGGCGTGCCATTAGGAATGTTGATTTCCATGATGTCAGTATCCGACACTTGATCAAGATATTTAACTAATGAACGGATGCTGTTGCCATGCGCCGCAATTAAAACTCGCTTGCCAGACTTTAGGGCTGGTGCAATAGATTCTTCCCAAAGCGGCAAAACTCTAGCTACGTTATCTTTTAAGCATTCACCAAGAGGGATTTCTTCGCGCTTCAACTTGGCATAGCGTGGGTCGCTAAAAGACGCTCTAGGATCGTTTTCATCAAGTAGCGGTGGGCGCACATCGTAAGACCGTCTCCAAATATGTACTTGTTCATCCCCGTACTTCGCAGCTGTTTCTGCTTTATTTAGGCCTGCTAGAGCGCCATAGTGGCGTTCATTTAAGCGCCAGCTATGAACCACAGGTATCCAAAGTCTATCCATGGCCTCTTGAGCATGCCATAGGGTTCTGATAGCCCTTTTCAGCACAGAAGTGTAAGCAATGTCAAAATCATAGCCTGCAGCCTTTAATTTCTCGCCAGCTTGAGTTGCTTGCTGGATACCGGTTGGGGTGAGGTCTACATCAACCCAGCCAGTAAAACGATTTTCAAGGTTCCATTGGGATTCGCCGTGGCGGATAAGTACAAGTTGTTTCATATTCACATTCTATAATTTACTAATGGACTTTTTAACAAATACAAATAATTTACTGCTAATAGCTACTCTAGTGACATCTGGCCTAGCTTTAGCGCTTCCTCAACTATTGGGCCGTTTGAACAAACAACTGCTTAATGTACATACGGCAATTCAATGGGTAAACCAGCGACAAGCTCAAATACTAGATGTCCGAACGGCTGATGAGTATCAGTCAGGGCATATTGCAAATTCAAAAAATTTGCCATTGGCCGATTTTGACAATATTCAAAAGCTTCAGTTAGACACTAATAATCCTGTTATTTTAGTTTGTTTAAGCGGTTCTAGAGCAAATACGGCTGTGGGAAAGCTTAAAAAAATGGGCTTTTTGGAGGTGGCATGCATGGAGGGTGGGATTTCTTCATGGAATCAAGCTAGCTTGCCATTGGTTAAATAAAGGTCTAAAAAGGTTCCAAATGCCAAAAATTACTATGTATAGCACCCAAGTTTGCCCATATTGCAATATGGCGGAGCGTTTACTGTTATCTAAAGGCGCAGTAATTACTGAAAAAATTCTAATCGATAAAGATCCTTCTAAAAAAGAGGAAATGATGACTAGAACGGGGCGCCGCACTGTTCCACAAATTTACATTGATGACACCCATGTAGGTGGTTTTGATGATCTTTCTGCGCTTGATCGCGCGGGTAAACTAGACCCTCTATTGGGCAAATAATTAAAGGATAGTAAATGACAGCAGCTCAGGCAAATGGCGCAGCAGATAATGCGCCAAGCTTCCAGATTCAACGTGTTTATCTAAAAGATTTATCTTTGGAGCAACCGAACGCACCACAAATTCTTTTAGAACAAGGTGAGCCAAAATTAGAAGTGCAAGTGGATATTCAGGCTAATCAATTAGATGCGAATAACTTCCATGTTACTTTGGTTGGCACTGTAACAACACGCATAGAAGACAAAGTTTTATTTTTAGTTGAAGCGCAGCAGTCAGGTATTTTTGAAATGCAAAATATGCCTGCAGAACAAATGGACCCAATGCTAGGTATTGCCTGCCCAACTATTTTGTTCCCTTATTTGCGATCAAATATTGCTGATGTTATTAGTCGCGCGGGTTTCCAGCCAGTGCATTTGGCTGAGATTAATTTCCACGCGCTTTACGAGCAACGTTTGCAGCAAGCGGCTGCACCGCAAGCATCTAGCGATAGCGGCATTGTGTTGCCAAACTAATTCATATGAAAGTTATTTTTCTTGGCGCAGGAGCATGGGGTACCGCAATGGCGATGCATGCAGCCAAGAATCCGCTGTGTTCAGAAGTAACTCTTTGGAGTCGCTCCCCTGAGCTTGCGGAGCAACTTCAAATATCAAGATCGAATGAGCGTTATTTAAAAGGTATTAAGTTACCTGACTCGTTAAAGGTGACGGCGAGTTGGAGCGATGCTTTTCAAGGTGCTCAGCAAGATACTTTGGTTGTTCTTGCAACCCCTGTGGCTGGGTTGAAAGAGATGGTTTCCAACCTTCTTCAAACAAATGACGTGCCACGTAATTGGGTCTGGTTATGTAAAGGCCTTGAGCCAGACACGGCTGCGATGCCTCATCAGGTTATTGAGCGTGAACTATCAAAAGGCCAGCAGGCTATTGCTAAGAGTGTGCGGTTAGGTGTTTTATCGGGGCCGAGTTTTGCTATGGAAGTAGCAAAAGAGATGCCTTGTGCATTAACGGTTGCTAGTGAAGCTGAAGAACTAGTTTTGTTAACTCAAAAAGTTTTTCATTTTGGGCGCATGCGCATTTACGGTAGTGATGATGTTATCGGTGTTGAACTTGGCGGGGCTATTAAAAACGTTTTAGCGATTGCAACCGGAATTGGTGATGGCTTGGGTCTTGGTTTGAATGCGCGTGCAGCCTTGTTAACTCGAGGTCTCGCAGAAATGATGCGCCTTATTATTGCTATGGGCGGCAAACCTGAAACCGCTATGGGTTTAACAGGTGTGGGTGATTTAATTTTGACTGCGACAGGTGATTTATCTCGCAATCGGCAAGTTGGGATGCAGTTAGCAAGTGGTAAAAGTTTGACGGAAGTATTGGCTAATCTTGGACACGTTGCTGAAGGTGTGAGATGTGCTCAAGCAGTTAGCGATTTGGCTAATAATAAAAAAATTGATATGCCTATTTGCCAGATGGTGTCAGAGGTTTTATTTAAGGGTGTTAATCCTGTTGATGCAGTGAAACTGTTGATGGGACGTGATCCCAAACTAGAAACGCACTAATCATTCGCCACCTATAAATCCTAGTTGCCTCCAGGCTTCATAAACCATGATGGCTGCTGCATTTGATAAATTTAAGCTGCGATTGTTGGGCCGCATAGGCAAACGCAATGCGCGTGTAGGTAAAAAATAATCGCGAACGTGTTGTGGCAACCCTTTTGTCTCGGAGCCAAATACAAGATAGTCATTGAGCTGAAAAACACATTCAGCAAGTTTTGCTTGCCCCTTGGTTGTGATTGCAAACATTCTATCTTGTGAAGGTTTTTCCGATGCTAAGAAAGCATCCCAGCTTTTGTGAACTTTCATTTCCGCATACTCGTGGTAATCCAACCCAGCTCGTTTTAATTTAGTGTCTTCTAGCGGGAAGCCAAGAGGTTCAATGAGATGTAGTTGCGCACCTGTATTGGCGCACAAGCGAATAATATTGCCTGTGTTAGGTGGAATATCAGGATGGACCAGTACGACATTAATCATAATTATTTCAGTGGTGTTCTTAGGATGACCCAGTTAATGATTTCTTTTGCGCCATGTTTCTTTAGAAGTTTACTCATGCTATTAAGTGTTGAGCCAGTTGTCATGACATCATCAACGATAACGATACATTTATTTTTTACGTAGACTTGATTTTCAGGGGCAATTGAAAAAATATTCTCTAATCGGCTTAATCGTTCTGCTTTACCTAGTTTTGCTTGATTTGTGTCTAGATGCCTTCTTGTTAGTATGTGCGCATTCACCATGGCGCCTGTTTTTTGCCCAAAGATTTTGGCTAATTCCCATGATTGGTTAAAACCTCGTTCGTGAAGTTTGATGGTGCTAAGTGGCACGGCAGACAATATAACCTCTTCTTTTTTACGGTGTTTAAAGAGGCCGTTGTCAAAAATCTTGAACCAGGTTTCAATGAGCCCATGTGCTATAGCTACTTCACCGCTATATTTGTACTGACGTACTGCGCCAGTCAATAAACCTTCATAACTATCTAGACAAACTGTCTCATCAAAATAGGGGCGCTCGTATTGGCATTGAACACAGTAAATGGCATTTAGGTGAGTGGGAAGTGCGCATTGGAAGCAGCGGTGTATTTGTGAGCGTATTAGTCGATTAAGACATTTATCGCAAATTCTAGATGGTTGATAACTCTTACATCCAATACACGCAGTTGGTAAGAGAAATTTCATCTTTAGTCTGAGTATACTGAGGGCTATGACCATGCTCAGCTCAGTGTTTATGCGCATTCCAGATTGGCTTTTCGATGAAATCTCCCTTCGGATGGATGAGAAGTTATCAATTATTAAAGTGACTCCTGAAAAAATTTGGCAACGTGGTTCAGATGCGGGTGTTTTATCTAAGCGTTATGCCAAGGCCAATATCTTTGTTTCTGAGAAGAAAGATCTTTATCCGCTTTTAAAGAAATACATGAATCGATTGTTGGGTCAATCTGTACCTTATTTTTTTGATGGAGTGACGGGGTCCCTTGATCACAGCAGTCTTAAATTTGATTTCATTTGGTCTAACTTGGAGCTTTCAAAAACATCTCCTGATGTGCTCATTCCGGAGTGGCGGAAGTATTTAAGGCAAAACGCTTTATTGATGTTCAGTTATTTGGGGCCGGATACTGGTAAAAATTTAAATCGTTTATTGGGGATTGAAAAAGTCACTAACTATCCATCATGGGATATGCATGATGTGGGTGATGCTTTGTTGCGAGAAGGTTTTGCTGAGCCAGTGATGGATATGGAGTACATCACCTTGGACTATGAAAACCTTGATTTATTACTTAAAGACGCTCTTTTGTTGGGTTTGATTAGCCAAGATGATTTCAATTCTGTGGGAAATCAAATTATTAACGAGCCATTGCAGATAACTTTGGAATTGGTTTATGGGCACGCTTGGACGCCAGAGCTAAATTTGTCAAAAACAAAAGATGGTTTAGCAATGATCAGTCCAGATCAGATTGTTAGGTCAAACAATAAGTAAGCAAGCGCTCACATCTTTCTTTAGTTAGTTTTATAGGTGGAAACCTTTAGAAAGCTGAGTAATTTATTGCTTTAGATCAATTTCACCAAATATAATTGATGTATATCAAATGCATAGCGCTTTCATGCGCTGCAACAGATTAAGAATTTATTAAATGGGAATAAAGATGAAACAACGCACAACATTAGCTGGTTTGATGCTGGGTTTAGCTGGCTTGTTCCAAAGCGGCTTAGCTTTGGCTATTAATGACATGCCTGGCGGTCCTGCACGCTTCCAAATGAATTTGCAACCAGCTGCCACAAAAATTGCTGAAGAGGTAGCAACTTTGCATTGGATGATGTTGATCATCTGTACTGTTATTTTCATTGCTGTATTTGGCGTGATGTTTTACTCAATTTATAAGCACCGTAAATCATTGGGTCATCAAGCGGCTAGCTTTCATGAAAGCACAACCGTTGAAATTATTTGGACTGTTGTTCCCTTATTGATCGTGATTGGTATGGCATTGCCTGCAACAAAAACTGTTGTGGCGATGAAAGATACAACTAACTCTGATATCACCATCAAGGTAACTGGTTATCAGTGGAAGTGGGGATACGACTACATCAAAGGTGAAGGTGAAGGCATTTCTTTCATGCAGACGTTGACTACACCGCGTGAGCAAATTAATAACCAAGCGGCTAAGGGCGACACATACTTGATGGAAGTCGACAATGAAGTGGTTGTTCCAGTCGGTAAAAAGATTCGCTTAGTAACAACTGCTAATGACGTGATTCACTCTTGGACAATCCCAGCGTTTGGTTTAAAGCAGGACGCAATTCCTGGTTTTGTTCGTGACACATGGTTCCGCGCTGAAAAGATTGGTACATATCGTGGCCAATGTTCAGAGTTGTGCGGTAAAGAGCACGCTTTTATGCCGATTGTTGTGAAAGTTGTATCTGATGCAGATTACTCAGCTTGGGTTGAGACAACTAAAAAGACATTAGCCGCAGCTGCTGATGATCCAACAAAGACTTATACGATGGATGAGCTAAAGCAACGTGGTGAGAAAGTTTATGCTGCAAACTGCGCAGCATGCCACCAGCCAAATGGTAAAGGCGCTGGCGCGTTTCCAGCTCTAGATGGTTCAAAAATTGTTAATGGTCCCAAAGAGGGTCAACAAAAAATTCTTCTTAACGGTAAAAACGCAATGCCTAAATGGGCTCAGTTGAATGACGTTGAGTTGGCTTCTGTAATGACGTTTACGCGTAATTCATGGGGCAATAAGACTGGCGAAGTAATTCAGCCAAAAGACTTCACAACTGCACGCGCAGCTAAGTAATCAAATATATATAGGTAATTGGAGCCAAGATGAGCACAGCAAACCACGCACACGATCACCACGATGATCATGCACACGATCATCCACACGGCTGGCGCCGTTGGTTGTACGCGACGAACCATAAAGATATTGGTACGCTTTATTTAATTTTTGCTTTTGTTAGTTTGATGGCCGGTGGTGTAATGGCCTTGTTAATCCGCTTGGAATTGTTCCAGCCTGGTTTGCAATATATCCGCCCAGAGTTATTTAATCAGTTAACAACATTGCATGGTTTGGTGATGGTGTTCGGCGCCATCATGCCGGCCTTCGTTGGATTTGCTAACTACATGATCCCGTTACAAGTAGGTGCCTCAGATATGGCATTTGCGCGTATGAATAACTTTAGTTTCTGGATCATGCCTGTGGCTGCAACATTATTGTTGTCATCCTTCTTTGTGCCAGGTGGAGCAACTGCCGCTGGTTGGACACTATATGCGCCATTATCTGTGCAGATGGGTCCTGGTATGGATATGGCGATTTTCGCAGTTCACTTGATGGGTGCGTCTTCCATCATGGGCTCAATTAACATCATTGTGACGATTCTTAATATGCGTGCCCCAGGCATGACATTGATGAAGATGCCCATGTTCTGCTGGACTTGGTTGATCACCGCTTATTTGTTGATTGCTGTTATGCCAGTTTTAGCTGGTGTTATCACAATGGTTCTTACCGATCGTCATTTTGGTACTAGCTTCTTCTCAGCAGCCGGTGGTGGTGACCCTGTGATGTATCAACATATTTTCTGGTTCTTCGGACACCCAGAGGTATACATCATGATTTTGCCGGCCTTCGGCATTATTAGTGAAGTTATCCCAACATTCTCACGCAAGACATTGTTTGGTTACAGCTCAATGGTTTATGCGACAGCATCTATTGCAATCTTGTCATTCATTGTTTGGGCTCACCATATGTTTGCTACAGGTATGCCTGTAACTGGTCAGTTGTTCTTCATGTATGCAACGATGTTGATTGCTGTTCCAACAGGCGTGAAGATTTTTAACTGGGTGGCGACTATGTGGAAGGGTTCAATGACATTTGAAACCCCTATGTTATGGTCAATCGGTTTTATCTTCGTGTTCACAATGGGTGGTTTTACTGGCCTTATGTGCGCGATGGCTCCTATTGATATCATGATTCAAGATACTTATTACGTAGTTGCTCACTTCCACTATGTTCTAGTGGCTGGTTCATTATTTGCATTGTTCGCAGGCTTCTACTATTGGGCACCAAAATGGACAGGTTTCATGGTGAATGAGTTCCGTGGAAAAGTGCATTTCTGGGCATCTATGATTTTCTTTAACGTGACATTCTTCCCAATGCACTTCTTGGGCTTGGCTGGTATGCCACGTCGTTACGCTGACTATCCAGTTCAATTTGCTGACTTTAATGCAGTGGCATCTATCGGTGCTCTTGGTTTTGGTTTGTCACAAGTGTATTTCTTGTTATTCGTGGTGCTACCAACTTATCGCGGCGGTCAAAAAGCTGCAGATAAGCCATGGGATGGCGCAAAAGGTTTGGAGTGGACAGTTCCATCGCCTGCACCTTTCCATACATTTGAGACTCCACCTAAAGTAGATTGATTCATTATTTATGACACAGTCTACGGGTAATAAAAATAATCCAAGCGCGAGCAATCGCCGCTTGGGTTTTATTTTGTTAACAGTTGTTGTGATATTTTTTGTTGGGATTTACGCCAAAAAAGTACTACTTGGATAAGCATGGCTTTTAATCTCACAAAATATAACCGTTCTATGTTGCAAAAGCTTATTGTCATAAGCTTGGCTATGTTTGGTTTTGGTTATGCCTTGGTTCCTATGTACAAGGTTTTATGTGAGGTGACTGGCATTAATGTGGTTACCAGCAAAAATGATTACGGAACAAGAGCTGTTAATGCAGTTAGTAAAAATACGCAGGTTGATGAGAGTCGGTCTGTGACGGTTGAGTTTGATTCGAATACGCGAGGACCATTTCGTTTTCGTTCTGTGAAAAATTCGATGCAAGTTCATCCGGGTGAAGTGGTTCAGGTTGTGTACGAGGTTGTAAATACGCAGGGTCGCGCTGTATCAGCCCAAGCGATTCCTAGTTATGCACCTAAACAAGCAACCCAACACTTTACTAAATTAGAGTGTTTTTGTTTTGAGCAACAAACGTTAAAACCGAATGAGGCTCGTGAAATGCCAGTGGTTTTTGTGATTGATCCTGCTTTACCTAAGGACGTTAAGACAATTACTTTGTCTTATACATTCTTTGAAGTGGGTGGGGCTCAAAAAGTAATTACTGGTGAACATAACAGTAAGCCGTCAAAGATTTGATATGGAAAAGAAGCAACATAATTCGATTGTGACCTTTTTTATTTCCATGAGAGCAGTTCTTTGGGGGTTTTTGGGTGTTCGAAAAAGATCTGGTCAAGATGCAGACATGGCATCTTTGAGTTTTGTGCATATTGTGCTTGCGGGTGTATTAGGCACAGTGATTTTTATGACAATATTGTTGTTGATTGTTAAAGCAGTCCTCAAGAGTTGATTTTTTAGGAGAGAGAGAATGTCTTCCAATGCTTCAAAAGCGCCTTACTATTACGTACCAGCGCCAACACGCCATCCAATCGTTACCAGTATTGGTTTAGCTGGTTTCGGCTTTGGTATTTCGCAATGGGTTAACGGCAGCACTGCCGGTATGATTCTTTGCTTAGCCGGTATTGTTTGGACGCTAGTTTCTTTGTACTCATGGTTTGGTGATGCCATTAGCGAGTCAGAGTCTGGCATGAATAGTGTGAACGTAGACGTTTCATATCGTTGGTCTATGGCATGGTTTATCTTCTCTGAAATCATGTTCTTTGGCGCGTTCTTCTCGGCCTTGTTCTACGCTCGCAGTATTGCTATGCCTTGGTTGGGTGATATTGACAATAAATTGTTGTGGCCTGATTTTGCTGCTACTTGGCCAAATGGTGGTCCAGGCGGTTTAGTTGAGGGCTTTAAAACAATGGGTCCATGGCCTATCCCAACACTGAACACTATATTGCTTTTAACTTCTGGGTTAACTTGTACTTGGGCTCATCATGCGATGCGTGAAGGTCACCGCAAGCAAGTAATCCAAGGTTTAACCGCAACAGTTCTTTTGGGCGCATTATTTATGTGCTTCCAGGTTTATGAATACATTCATGCTTATAGCGAGTTGAACTTAAAGTTAAGCTCAGGCATTTATGGTTCAACATTCTTTATGTTGACTGGTTTCCATGGCTTCCACGTCACAATGGGTGCGATTATGTTGGCGGTTGTTTTGTTTAGAACAATTAAAGGCCATTTCACGCCTGAGAATCATTTTGCGTTTGAAGGTGCAGCTTGGTACTGGCATTTTGTTGACGTAGTTTGGTTGGGTCTTTACGTGGTTGTTTACTGGATGTAATTCTCTTAGTAATACCCGCAGTAATAAAAACGCCGCTAATGCGGCGTTTTTATTTAGATTATTTATTGCTTATTGGGACATGACCTGTATCCCGGTACTTTGGATGTAGCCTAGCGTATGAGCAACCCAAATCCCGATAAATAAGGCAATAGATAGCCCGATGCGAAGCATTAAAGAGTAGACAGTATTGGAGCTTCTACCCTTGTCACGCATCATAAAAAATAGGGCTGAGCCAAGGCTCGCAAAAATAAATAAAAAAGCTATTGAGATAATCCATTTCATAGGTATGCATCGTATCATTGCTTTATGTTTAGAAGACTTGTTTTATCTCGCCCTATAGCAACTTTGGCAGCTTTTATGGTTTTTGGAATAGGTTGTCTTTTGGGTAATTGGCAGATTAATCGCATGCAAGAGAAAATAATGGCGGCGAATGATTTGATGGCTAAAGAGATGGCCAGCCCGATTACTATTAATCGACAGTCGTTAACGCTTAATCAGGTGCTACATCGCTCAGTTGTTGCCAGAGGAACTTATTTAGTTAATAAAACAATTTGGCTTGAAAATAGACCCCATCCACAAGGGCAGGATCCTAAAACAGGGATTGCTGCAGGTTTTTATGTTTTAACTCCCATGTTGTTGGAGGGGTCGGATGGTATTGTTTGGGTTAATAGGGGTTGGGCCCCTAGAAATATGCTGGATCGAACTAAGTTGCCTGAGATTCTTACTCCAACAGGGGTAATTGAAGTGCAGGGTATTGCTTTTGAAGGTGCTGCCAGAGTAATGAATATCGGAGGAGCTTATTCAGAGTCTGCTGCATCTAATATTTTGCAAAATTTCGATTTAAATAAAGAGGCACAGCAATTTGGGGGCAAGCAATTGCCATTTGTGATTAGGCAGAGCCCTAATCATAATTTAGATGGGCTGAGTCGTGATTGGACGGCTCCAACATCTGGTGCCGAAAAGCACCAAGGCTACGCCTTCCAATGGTTTGCATTAGCTGCCGTTGCTATATTGTTTTGGTTAATTACTGGTTTGAAGAGGAAAGATCTTGAGCGATAAAGAAATAGTAGAGCCGTTGATTCCTGCATCGGGGAGTCAAAAGATAGACTCTGCAACTAAAAGAGGTCGGATACAAATGATCTTGTTGTTACTGGTTTGCGCTGCGCCAGTGATAGCATCGTATTTCACTTTTTATGTGATTAAACCTGCTGGTGGTAAAGCTAACATCGGTGAATTAGTTAGCCCAGTACAACCATTTCCATCAAATGTTATTGAAGAAAACTTGGTGGGTAAGTGGACCTTGTTGGTTGCAAGGCCAGCTAGTGAATGTAAAGTTGGTGATGATGCTTGCGTTACATTGTTGCATGTTATGAGGCAGCTTCGTACAGCCATGGGTAAAGAGAGAACTCGTGTGCAGTTGGTTTGGTTGGTGACTGATGATTCTGTGATTGATCCAGAAATTGCAAAATCATATGACAAAGAGTTAGCAGGCTTTACGTTTATTCGTATGCCTCGTGATTTGGCAAAAAAACAACGGTTAATGACATGGCTTAATGCTGATAACGAGCAGAGCGCTATTCATTTATTGGATCCAAGGGGCGACAGAATGATGCGTTTTAAAACAGGCGAGGGACACTTAGATTTTAAGAAGATGGTTAAAGATTTAGAGAAGTTATTAAAGTGGAATCCAACTGGGAAAGTTGGCGACTAATGTCTTTAGTTATGTGGATTCAGTTAGCATTAATTGGCGCATCGGTTGCTGCCTTATTAGTGCTTTTCACCTGGTGGAGAAGGAAAAGTTTTACTTTTCATCGCTTGGTGTTGTTAACTATTTTTTTTACATTTGATTTAATTTTATTCGGCGCTTTTACAAGACTAACTGACTCTGGGTTGGGGTGCCCGGATTGGCCGGGATGCTATGGGGTTTCAAATCCTATCATGGCTATTGGACATATTTCAGCAGCCGAGGCTGCAATGCCTACAGGCCCTGTAACTCTCAGTAAAGCTTGGATAGAAATGCTGCATCGTTACTTTGCTATGGCCGTAGGTTTTCTTTGTATCACGATTGTTTTTTGGGCGTGGATAAAAAGAAATCAAATTAATTTAAAAATTAGAATTTGCGCCGCTTTTATTTTAGGATTAATTTGTTTGCAAGGAGCATTTGGCGCTTGGACTGTTACTTTAAAACTTCAGCCCATCATTGTGACTACGCATCTCATGCTGGGAATTGCTTTTTTAGCAAGCTTAACTTATTTGTCAGGCCTAACAGCTTGGCAAAGTAATAGTTTCCTTAAAGAACAAAGATCTGTGGTTCAAGGTCATGGCGCTTTAGTTTGGTTTGGGTTGGTGGCCTTATGCATACAAATATTTTTAGGCGCTTGGGTTAGCACTAATTATGCTGTTTTGGCTTGTGATGATTTTCCTTTGTGCCATGGTGAGTTAATTCCTTCAATGGATTTTCAATCTGGATTTACGTTATGGCGAGAATTGGGGAAAACTGCTGATGGCCAATTCTTGGCTATTGAAGCCCTTAGAGCTATTCATTGGGTGCATAGGCTTGGTGCTCTAGTTGTTTTAAGTATCTTATTTTTTGTTAGTTATAAAACCTTAAAAAATGCAATGACAATTGGTCATCCTAAATTAAGACATTGGGCATTTGCTTTGTTTGGTTTATGTTTGATGCAACTACTAACTGGTATGAGTAATATTATTTTGGATTGGCCAATTGTGGCAGCTCTTTTACATACAGGAGGTGCCGCTGCCATGGTAATTGTTTTAGTTAAATTGTTAATGCTGCATCGTGAGGAGTTTGCGTGAATTTAAAAGGCAACATTAATTCCATGCCGACGTGGCGAAAGTATTGGGCTTTAACTAAGCCCAGAGTCACGCAATTAGCTGTTTTTTGCGCCATCATTGGCATGTTCTTGGCTACCCCAGGTATGGTGCCCTGGCCGATTTTAATTGGCGGTTCACTTGGTATATGGTTGCTTGCCGGAGCAGCCTTCGCTGTTAATTGTTTGGTTGAGCAAAAAGTGGATGCCAAGATGCGAAGAACTGCTTGGCGACCATCCGCTACTGGTGAGTTAGGACCATTTCATATCATTATTTTTGCACTATTGATTGGTGCTATTGGCATGGCATTGTTATGGCATTTTGCAAACCCATTAACTATGTGGGCAACTTTAGCCACATTTGTTGGTTATGCCATCATTTACACATTACTTTTAAAGCCTGCCACCCCGCAAAATATTGTGATTGGTGGTTTATCTGGAGCTATGCCGCCAGCTTTGGGGTGGGCCGCAGTTTCAAATAGTTTTCCGGCAGAGGCTTGGCTTTTGGTTTTAATTATTTTTACTTGGACCCCCCCTCATTTTTGGGCGCTGGCACTTTATAGAAGAGAGGATTACAAGCAATCGGGCTTACCTATGTTGCCGGTAACTCACGGTGAAAAATTTACCTTGTTGCATATTCTGCTGTATACCTTGATCTTGATTGCCGCCACCATTCTGCCGTTTGTTTACCAAATGAGCGGTTATTTTTATTTGCTTAGCGCTTTATTGTTAGGGGCCGCATTTTTAGGATACGCCATTGCACTTTATCGCTCATATAGCGATGAGCTTGCAAAGAAAACATTTAGATTCTCCATCATCTACTTGTCACTTCTATTTGCTGCATTGTTAATCGATCACTACATCTAAATATGAACATCAATAAACTGCAATTCTTAAAAGCATTTTTGATTGGCTTGGTATCAGTTTTATTATTGGCTTGCTCTCAAGAGGCTCTTAAATTTAACAATGTCGACATTACTGGTAGTAAGTCATTTGGCAAAGATTTTTCTTTGATCGATCATCATGGAAAACAACGACAACTTGCGGATTTCAAAGGAAAGTTAGTGGTCATGTTTTTTGGGTATACCCAGTGCCCAGATGTTTGTCCTACAACTATGAATGAAATGCAGGGTGTCATGGAGTTAATGGGTAAAGATGCTGATCGAGTTCAGGTTATTTTTGTAACGGTTGATCCAGAGCGCGATACTTTAGATTTGCTAGCCCAATATGTACCAGCTTTTGATAAAAGATTTTTAGGTATGAGGCCGGATTCAGTTGAGTCTTTGCAAAAAGTAACAAAAGACTTTAAGGTCTTCTATAGCAAGGTTCCGGGTAAATCTGCAGGCAGCTACACGATTGACCATACAGCAGGAAGTTATGTTTTTGATACGAATGGCCAATTAAGATTGTTTTTAAGACACCAACAAGGGCCGCAATTGATTGCTGAAGATTTAAAGCAACTATTGAGATAACCGCCTAGTTATCTCAATAGAGTTTAAGAGTTACTTAGCGCTAGCTTCATCTTTTTTAGAGCAGCTGTTTCAATCTGACGAACTCTCTCAGCAGAGATATTAAATTCAGCGGCTAAGTCATGGAGCGTGCTTGCGCCAGTCCCATCATCAGAAACATCAAGCCAACGAGCTGTAACAATTTTCCTGCTTCTTTCATCTAACGTGGCAAGTGCTCTTTCAATGCCAGGGCCTTGCAGTTGGCGATGTTCTTCTTCCGCAATAACATGTGATGGCTCATATCGATTATCTGTTAGCCAGTTAATCGGCGCATAAGCCTCATCGTCAGAGGTGTCGTGAGCTTCAATCGCGATGTCTCCACCAGAAAGACGCTGCTCCATTTCTTTGACATCTTCGTTGCGTACATCAAGCGCTTTAGCTAGATGTTCAATTTCAGTTGGGGATAGTGCGTTTAAGCTAGGCTTATTACTGCGCAAATTAAAAAACAATTTTCTATGCGCTTTGGTTGTGGCAATCTTCACCATTCTCCAGTTGCGCAGAATGTATTCATGGATTTCAGCTTTAATCCAGTGAATAGAATAAGTAACTAGGCGAGCACCTTGGTTGGGATCGTAGCGCTTAACAGCCTTCATAAGACCAATATTGCCTTCTTGAATCAGGTCAGCATGTGGTAGGCCATAGCCAAGGTATTGGCGCGCAATCGAAACAACTAGTCTTAGGTGTGACATAACAAGCGTACGGGCAGCATCCAGGTTTTCTTGCTCCCTGAACTCTTTCGCAAGGCGAAGCTCTTCCGCTGCGCTAAGCATAGGCAGTCTATTGACGCTAGAAATGTAGGCATCCAAGCTGCCTACATTTAAGTTTGTCGGAATAAGAGCATTCATTTGTGTCATATATGGTTATATTAGCACTCTATTAAATAGAGTGCTAATTATACTGTAACCCTATGATTTAAATGGTTTTAAATATTATGGAACTAGGGATTTAGCGAATTCTGAGGCCGAAAATGGCTTAAGGTCATCAATCCCTTCCCCAAGGCCTAGTGCAATCACGCTAGGTGTGTTTTCTGGGAGCTCTTCAGCGATTGCGCAAAGAATCCCCCCTTTAGCCGTTCCATCGAGTTTTGTAACGATAATTGCAGTTAAGCCAAGAGCCTCGTGGAACGCCTTGACTTGCGATAAGCCGTTTTGACCAGTATTGCCATCAATTACTAAAATTGTCTCGTTAGGAGCATCGTCTTGGGCTTTAGCAGTGACGCGTTTCACTTTCTTGAGTTCATCCATTAGGTTGGCTTGCGTGCTTAGCCGGCCTGCTGTATCAATGACAACTAAATCCATATTTCTAGATTGACCTGCCTTGACTGAGTCATGCGCAACGGCTGCGGCATCGCCTCCTTGTTGAGTGATAACCGCAACTTGGTTACGTTCACCCCACGTCATTAATTGTTCTCTTGCAGCGGCTCTAAAAGTATCTCCAGCTCCTAACAAAACTTTATGACCGGAAGCCTGAAAGTAGTGACAAAGCTTACCGATACTGGTGGTTTTCCCCGCCCCATTAACACCCACTACTATCCAAACTTGTGGGTTTAACGAAGATTTTTGAAAACTGAGTAATGGGTTAAGAGGTCTTTCTAGGCGTTTTAGTAAGTTTTCAATGAGTTGCGCCAGCAGTTCTTTGAGTTCCTCAACAGTTTCAGCCTTTTGTTTTTTGGCTTCAGCTCTGAGAGAGGCGATGAGAGATTGGGTGGCTTTCATGCCAACATCACCTAAAAGAAGCGCTTCTTCTAGAGAGTCATACCATTCTTCATCAATTTTTTGCCTGCTAAATAGGCTAGATAGGGTTTTACGTAATCCGAACATGACCGATACAATTCATTAACTATGAGCATATTAACAACCCTAGCCAAAAATACCCCAATTTTTTTATGGGGCGTCTTATTTTCATTCATCGCGAATGCTGAAACATTAAAACCTTTAACGCATGAGTTTCAATTATCAAATGGCATGAAGGTGGTTGTTAGAGAAGATCATCGTGCGCCAACGGTTGCTCATATGGTTTGGTATCGGGCGGGCTCAGTCGATGAGGTGAGTGGTAAGACAGGCGTCGCTCATGTTTTAGAGCATATGATGTTTAAAGGAACGAAAAATCTTGCCCCTGGAGAATTTTCAAAAAAAGTTGCCGAGGTGGGTGGAAGAGATAATGCATTCACGAGCAAAGATTACACAGCTTATTTTCAGCAGATAGAAAAATCTCATTTAGAAAAAATGATGGCTTTAGAAGCAGATCGAATGGCGAATCTGCAAATAACTGAAGAAGAATTTCTAAAAGAACTCCAAGTGGTGATGGAGGAGCGCAGATTGAGGACTGATGACCAACCTCAGGCAATTGTTAATGAACGTTTATATGCGGCAGCTTTTGAAAATACGCCTTACAGAAATCCAATCATTGGTTGGATGACTGATTTAGAAAGTATGACTTATTTGGACGCAAAAGAATGGTACGAGAATTGGTATGCGCCTAATAATGCGGTACTTGTTGTTGCTGGAGATGTTAGCCCTGAAGATGTATTAAGGTTGGCAAAGAAATACTACGAACCTTTGCGAGCTAAGAATTTGCCTATCAGAAAACCGCAGATAGAAGTTAATGCGTTAGGTATAAAGAGAATAGAGGTGAAGGTGCCTGCTGAGAACCCTGATTTAACAATGGCTTGGCAGGTGCCTAAATTAAACCCTAATAAGTTAGATGTTGCTGAGCCATATGCTTTGCAAGTGTTGGCTGCCATATTAGATGGACATGCTAATTCACGCATGAATAGAATTTTAGTAAGAGATAAAAGAATAGCTGATTCCGTGGATGCATCTTATGGAGCGTTAGGTAGAGGCCCTCAGTTATTTACCTTAGGAGCTAGCATATCCAAAAAATCATCACCTTCCATGGTTGAGTCTGAAATTAGAAATATTCTTAAAGATATTGCAGTTAATGGCGTTACTGATGTGGAATTGAATCGTGTTAAGACCCAATTGATGGCTGCTCAAGTTTATAAAAAAGATTCAGTATTTGGCCAGGCTATGGAGATTGGTGTTTTTGAAATGAATCAGATTTCATGGAAATATGCTGATGATTATGTGGCGGCAATTGGAAAAGTTAACTCTAGTCAAATAAAAGAAGTAATTAATAAATACTTGAGAGATGACAATTTGACGATTGCTTTCCTTAACCCACAAGCAATGGATCTTAAAAAAACAACTAATCAATCTGCTCCATTGAGATTGAGGCATTGATATGAGCTTTAGAAATATGAAATACCTACTGTTTTTATGCGCTACTTTCATGAGCGTTCAGGTTTTTGCTGAAATAACCATAAAAAATTGGACGCATTCAAGTGGGGCCAAAGTTTTTCTTGTTGAGACAGCATCAATCCCTATGGTTGATTTACAAATTGATTGGGGCGCTGGTGCTGTAGATGTACCGGTAGATAAAACTGGATTAGCATCATTGACTGCTGCCATGTTGGATAAGGGCGCCATGGTTCATGGAAAAGTTTTGAGCGAGGCTGAAATATCAGATAGATTGGCGGATCAGGGTGCTGTTGTATCTGTTATGGCTGGCGCTGATAGAACAAGTTTTAAATTGCGGTCTTTAAGCGATCGAAAATATTTGTCGCCAGTAATTGATTTAGCTGCTTCAGTTTTAAGTGCACCTGTTTTTGATGCAAAAATCTTAAATCGAGAAAAAGATTTGATGATTAGTTCAATTAAGGAAGCCAACTTAAAACCAGAGGTTGTTTTGGGGAAAGAATTCGATCGTCAGCTTTACGGCTCTCACCCATTATCAAGATCTGCAACTGTTCAAACGGTTGAAAAAATAAATATTTCAGATGTCCGTGATTTTTATAAGAAGAGATTTTTTGCGGCCAATTCAAAGATTACTATTGTTGGAAATTTAAACCATGTTGATGCAGATGCCATTATCGATAAATTAATGAAAGGTTTGCCGGTTTCCTCCTCTCAGTTAAAGGTAGTTGAACCCGTTAAGCTTTTATCCGCAAAACCATTAGCGGACAGAGTTATTAAGATTAATCATCCTTCACAACAGGCCCACATCTCAATGGGGTTGCCGATGATTGCTAGAAAAGATCCAGATTATTTCCCGTTGTTATTAGGTAATTACATCTTAGGTGGCGGAGGGTTTGTTTCTAGGCTAATGAAAGAGGTTAGAGAAAAAAGAGGGCTAGCTTATAGCGTCTATAGCTATGTGGCCCCTGGAAAAGATATTGGGCCATTTGTGGCGGGGATGCAGACAAAAAAGGAGCAGTCAGATCTTGCGGTCAAAGTAATGACGGAGACCATTACTAATTTTGTTACTAATGGCCCTACTGATGAAGAGATTAAATCTGCAAAAGAAAATCTGACTAATGGTTTTCCATTAAGAATTGATAGCAACAAAAAAATATTAGATAACGTTGCTAGTATTGCTTGGAATGAGTTGCCGCTTGATACTTTGAATACTTGGACCATGCAATTGAATGCGGTTACTAAAGACCAAGTGATTGCTGCTTATAAAAAGCATCTTGATATGAATAAGATAGTAACGGTTGTTGTGGGTGGTCAATGAGCGCGGGCAAGGTAAGAATTATTGGCGGGCATTGGCGGGGGCGTTTAGTTAAGGTCACCGATTTGCAAGGACTTAGACCAACCTCTGATCGTGTTAGAGAAACTCTTTTTAATTGGTTGGGACAACGATTAGATGGTTTAATTTGTTTAGATATGTTTTCTGGAACAGGGGCTCTTGGCTTTGAGGCTCTTTCTAGAGGCGCTAAACAAGTAACGATGGTCGAATTAAATAAGATAGCCTTTAGTGAATTAAAAAATAATTTCACGCAATTTAAAGATGCTTCAGAGTTGGGGTGCGTGGAAATGATTCAAGCAGATGCCATTACTTATGGTGAAAAATTACCAACTGATAGCGTCGACATTACATTTATTGATCCGCCTTTTTCAAATGAGTCTCTTTTTTTGAGCGCTCTGACACAGGCTGTAAGGTTTACAAGGAAAGAGATTCAGTCAGCTATTTATGTAGAGCATCCTAAGACTGTGTTTCCGGAAAATTTATTAGCGGAAATACCTAAATATGGTGATTTGTGGATGGTTGGGCGTACTATACGTGCCGGAGTGGCAAATGGCACACTATTAGTGCCTAAGAAGATATAAACTGAGCGCAAGTTTTAGGAGGTTTTATGGCAATTGCAGTATATCCAGGAACATTTGATCCATTTACACGTGGCCATGAAGATTTGGTTCGTAGAGCATCCTCTATTTTTGATGAGGTGGTTGTGGGTATTGCTGATAGTAAAAATAAAAAACCAATCTTTAATTTAGAAGAGCGCTTAGAGATTGCTAAAGAAGTTTTGGGGCATTATCCAAATGTTCGTGTTGAAGGATTTAGCGGTTTATTGAAAGATTTCGTTCGAAAAAATAATGCGAGAGTCATCGTGCGTGGTTTGCGCGCAGTTTCCGATTTCGAGTATGAGTTTCAAATGGCTGGTATGAACCGTTATCTTTTACCGGATGTTGAAACTTTATTTTTAACCCCATCTGATCAATACCAATTTATTTCTGGCACATTTGTGCGTGAGATTGCATTATTGGGCGGGGATGTTAGCAAGTTTGTTTTCCCATCTGTGGAAAAGTGGTTGGCAAAAAAGATCTGAGTTGAGAAGATAAATGGCATTAATGATTACCGATGAATGCATCAATTGTGATGTGTGCGAGCCAGAGTGCCCTAATGACGCCATTTCAATGGGACTGGCAATTTATGAGATAGATGCTCATAAATGCACGGAGTGTGTTGGTCACTATGATGTGCCTCAGTGCAGAGAAGTTTGTCCGGTTGACTGTATCCCGCTTAATCCTGAGTATGTGGAAAGCCAAGATCAGCTAATGGCTAAGTACCATCAGCTAACTAATAAAAAAATAAAAATTTCTTAAGTGTTGCTGTGTAGGGCCATCGTTGCGCCGGGCATATCACCAGCAATAATTTTTGGCATATTGCTTAAGAAGCAAGAAATCGCGCGATCAATATCAATTTGTTCTTCTAGGCGCGGTTTTTTTAATACATAGTCCGCCACATCTAGATTCTTTTTTTCGCTTTCAGCATCACGTGGGTGGCCAATGCCAAGTCGAAGGCGCCAATAATCATTCGTACTCAAATGTGCGCTGATATCTTTCAAGCCATTGTGGCCACCTAGACCACCAGCCCATTTCAACCTTGCCACGCCAGGTTTTAAATCAAGCTCATCATGAACGACGAGCATTTCTTTAGCGGTAATCTTATGAAACCTACAAACAGCAGCAACGGCTTGTCCACTTCTATTCATAAAGGTATTAGGTTTGACTAACCAGGCGTCTATTCCGCCAAGTTTGATTTTGGCGACTTGAGCAAAGAATTTAGGTTCTTCTTGCCACTGACCGCCATATAGTCGAGCAAGCTCATCCACTAGCCAAAATCCCGCGTTGTGGCGATCCTTTTCATGTTTGGTGCCTGGGTTACCTAGGCCAACAATTAACTTAAACATACCGATACTTTAGACTAAGTTTGGGTTCGAAAAAAAACCCGCTAGAAAGCGGGTTTTTCATAAGCATTAAAAAAGACTTATTTCTTTTCTTCTTTAGGAGCTTCGGCCGCTGGTGCTGCTTCTGCAGTAGGTTCAGCTTTAACAGCTGGAACACGTGCATTAGCAACCACTGGGTTTTCATGTTCAAGATGCGGTACCAAAGAAAGACCTTTTGGTAATGAGATATCTTTAACGTGAACAGAGTGACCCACTTCAATCTTGCTCAAGTCAACTTGAATGAACTCTGGCAAGTCTGAAGGTAAGCAGCTCACTTCGATTTCTGTAGCAATGTGGCTAACAATCGCGCCACCTAATTTAACTGCAGGCGCTATTTCAGCATTTACAAAGTGCAAAGGCACTTTTACGTGAATCTTTTGGTTAGCGTCAACGCGTTGGAAGTCGATGTGCAATACCAACGGTTTAAAAGGGTGCATTTGATAGTCACGTAGCAAAGCTTTTTGGCTTTTACCAGCAACTTCAATATCTAGAATAGATGAGTGGAATGCCTCTTTGCGTAAAGCATGGAAAAGGGCATTGTGATCTAATTCAATAGCTTGAGGGGTTTCATTTCCACCATAGATAATGCCAGGCGTTTTACCGGCATTGCGCAGGCGGCGGCTCGCACCCGTTCCCTGTACGCTACGTTCGTAAGCGACAACTTTCATGTGAACTCCAAATAGTTAAATAAACAAAGGCTTTTCCACTCGCGACCAAGCGGAAAAGCCCTCTATTCTAGCTTAAAAAAGCGATTCTTTAGGATTTTCTTAAGAATCGGCAAATAGTGACATCACTGAGTCACCGGTACTGATTCGAGAAAGGGTCTCGGCAAGCAATGGAGCAGTTGATAACACTCTGATTTTATTAAGTTTTTTTGCTTCATCGTTTAATGGAATGGTGTCAGTAACCACCACTTCATCAAGTGCTGATTCAGCAATACGACCAACGGCACCACCTGATAGCACAGGGTGGGTACAGTAAGCTACAACGCTTTTTGCGCCCCTCTCTTTGAGTACTTGAGCTGCTTTACAGAGCGTGCCGCCCGTATCAATCATGTCGTCCATGATCACGCAGTGGCGACCATCAACCTCACCAATGACATGCATGACTTCTGATACGTTAGCTTTTGGTCTGCGTTTATCAATAATGGCCAAGTCACAGCCTAATTGCTTAGCTAGGGCTCGTGCGCGAACTACGCCACCAACGTCTGGGGATACTACCAAAAGGTCAGGACCTTTTTTAGACTGGAGATCGCTTAAAAGAATAGGGGACGCGTAAATGTTATCTACAGGGATATCAAAGAATCCTTGAATTTGATCCGCATGGAGATCCATGGTTAGCACGCGATCAACACCGGCTACTTGTTGGAGCATGTTTGCAACCAATCTAGCGGAGATCGCCACACGGGCAGATCTTGGTCTGCGGTCTTGTCTTGCGTAACCAAAGTAAGGGATCACTGCCGTGATTCGTCCTGCAGATGCTCGCTTTAGGGCATCTACCATGATCATAAGTTCCATGAGGTTGTCATTGGCAGGTGCACAGGTTGATTGAAGCACAACAACATGCTTACCCCTAACGTTTTCCTGAATTTCAACCTGAATTTCTCCGTCGGAGAATCGACCTACTTCTGCTTTACCAAGTGGCAGTTTGAGATGATCCGCCACCGCTTTTGCTAAAGCTGGGTTAGCGTTGCCAGTAAAAACCATCATGGTTTCATGTTGCATGGGGCCTCGTGTCATGTTGTGTATTTGATGAGTAGTTGGATTATGCGACATCTGAGTGTTGGCAGGGGAAGAAGGATTCGAACCTTCGCATGCCGGAATCAAAATCCGGTGCCTTAACCAGCTTGGCGACTCCCCTCTCGCATCTACTCCTATGAAATTGGATTGTAAGACGGATGGCTATTAAGCCCCCGAACAACAAAACCTTTCCATCTTTGAGGTAGTTGATTTAGTAATTCCTTAGCTAAATTAGCCTCTACTGTAGCAAATACGCTACTGCCAGAGCCTGACATGCGCGGATTCGATTGAGGAACCCGCTGTTTTAGCCAAGTAATTGCTTCCGCAACTTCCTGATATTTCTGAGTAACCACACTTTCACAATCGTTGGAACCGAATTGATCGATGTGTGCTGACCCAATGAAGTCTGACATTGTAACGGCTGGGTGGTTTCTAGTCAAATTAGGTGATTTAAAGACATCAATGGTTGGGATATTTACCCCAGGATAAATAAGGAGGAGCTGTGTTTGGGGCAAGTTAACGGGGTGGAGTATTTCTCCAATACCCTCGGCGAATGCACTTTGACCAAATAGGAAGAATGGGACGTCTGCACCCAACTCAAGTCCTAATGTCATTAAATCAGCTCGCGTTAGTTGGGTATCCCAAAGTTCATTAAGCCCCCATAAAACACTAGCCGCATCTGAGGAGCCTCCCCCTAAACCAGCGCCCATAGGAATATTTTTTTGTAATTTAATAGTGCAGCCTAGGTTTGTTTTTGTTGTTTTTTGAAGTAGGCGAGCTGCTTTTACGACTAAATCTTCCTCAGGGGGAATATTGGCGGGGCCATCAATTCGGTTAATTTCAGGGCTTGGGGAGCTTGTGAGCGTAATTTCATCAGTCAAGCTAATTAACTGAAAAACAGTTTGAAGCAAATGATAGCCATCATTCCTTTGGCCAACAATATGGAGGAATCGGTTAATTTTTGCTGGGGCAGAAACTGTAATTTTTTTAGTCATCGATAGTTTCAAAAATTAAACGTATTTCAATCGCACCCATGCTTGAGTCGCGTTTTAATTCCATTTTTTTCAATTGATTTTTATCGCTCCATCCAAATGTCATAACCCAACTGTCTTGGATCATTTTTTTTGTGCGATTTAATTCATCGCGCTCTATGCTCGCAGGTGCGCCTACTCTAGCCTCCCCGTTTAGCCATTTGGATAGACCACGCGCCGGTAATGGCAGGCCTAGATAATTTTGTAATAATGAATCTGCATCGACTGATTCAAAAACTTTATCACCAGATTCTAGTTTTGCATTAGATGCACTAATGGTTATTTTTGCCAAGGCGCCGCCTAGTGGATTTCTGATGTCGAGAATATCGATTTGGTTTTCATGGGTTAGCGTAAAGGCGCCGCTGCCCCCTTTTGAATCATTTGAGTTGCCAATCTTGATGGCAAATCGACCGTCCCATAATTGTGGGGCTTTAGTTGTACTAATTGCAGGAACCCTATCTGGCCATAGGCGCTTTAAAGTTTCTTTTAGGGTTTTATTGTTGGCATCAATTAATTCAGATTGACGCCATATGTTTTCAGCCTCAGTTTTTTTGTTAGAAGCCCATAATACTTCCCCTAGATGCGCCCCGATTTCAGCTTCGGGTTTACCTTGAAATGCTCGTTGTAATTGCTCGCTTGCTTGTTGTTTGTTACCTAATTTGTAGTTGGCCCAAGCTAAGCTATCAAGAATGTAGGCATCTTCAGGGTCAATTTTGTGGGCCTTATCTAGTAAAGCGATGGCTTCTTTAAGATGAATACCCCTATCCGCAAAGGAATAACCTAAGGCATTCAAAGCATTTTTATCATTAGGTTTTTTGATCAGTATTTTTCGCAGTGTTTTTTCCATATCTTCAAATTGGCCACCTTTTTCTGCTGCCAATGAAAATGTGTAGAGTAATTCCGCATCGCTAATTTGTGCGATGGAAGGTTTAAGAATCTGGAAAAAAGCTTTTAGGGCTGCATCTTCATCTAATGCTTTAGCTAGTAGAGGGCGCCATAAGTTAATTTGTTTTTCTTTTTTCGCCGGAGATATTTTTTGAAGTATCTCTGTTGCCGGTTTGACTGTTTCGGTCCAACGTTGATTAATCATCAGCAAAGTCACTAAAACTTCTTTTGCTTCTCCTTTTTGACTAAGCTCATCCCATAGTTTTGCCGCATCTAATGCTAGTTCTGGGGCATTACCTGCAATAGCAATTTCCATGGCTCTTTGCGCTAACTGAGGATCTTGCGAGTTTCTTGCTAAGCTAAAGTAGGTTTGATAAGCCAAGGCTGCTTCACCTCTTTGGAGGCCGATCTCTGAAGCTAGTATCTGGAACATTTGTTCGGCAGATAAGTCATTGCGAGTGTTGGCCCAGCCATTTACGCTAATTAGAAGCAATAGACCGCTTATCAAAACATTAATTTTTTTCTTCATGAGCACATTCTAATCTCACAGCCTACAATCTAGGTATGCCAGAATTGCCAGAAGTTGAAGTTACCAAGCAAGGTATCGAACCCCATATTCAGGGTAAAAAAGTGACCGCCGTACGAATTTATGATGGACGGTTACGTTGGCCTGTCCCCAAGAATTTAGAAAAAGTTCTATTAGGTCAAAAATTACATCAAATAAAGAGACGCGGAAAATATTTACTTTTAAGATTTGATGAGGGGCATCTGATTATTCACTTAGGTATGACGGGTGTTTTGAGAATCATGTCCGCTTCTGATGAATTGAAAAAACACGATAGAGTGGAAATTCAGTTTGGCAAAAAGTTTTTAAGATTGCATGACCCTAGGAAATTTGGAGCGGTTTTGTGGTCAAGTGATGAGGATGGTGAAATTGATCATCATCCTTTGTTGCTTAAATTAGGCGTTGAGCCATTTTCGGATGACTTTAATGAGTTGAATGCCGGAAAACATTTATATGACCATTCTCGTAAGCGATCTGTATCTATTAAGCAATGGCTTTTATCTGGCCAAGCGGTAGTTGGTGTGGGCAACATCTACTGTTCAGAAAGTCTTTTTGATTCAGGTATTCATCCAGAGATGGCAGCAGGCCGGTTGTCATCGTCACGCGCTGAAATGTTAGCTGCTTCTGTTCGGAAAATATTAAATAAAGCGATTAAGGCAGGCGGTAGCAGTTTGAAAGATTTTGTTAATAGCGATGGTGAGCCAGGCCACTTTATGTTGCAAACAAAAGTTTATGGTCGAGCTGGTTTGCCTTGCGTTGTTTGTAAAGCGCCGATTAAGCAAATTGTTCAAGGACAGAGATCTACTTATTTCTGCTCAATATGCCAAAAGAAATAAAAAAAAATGCATTGGATAAAAATTTTGCCAAATACTTAATTGCTTGGCAGAAGAAAGATGGACGGCATCATTTGCCTTGGCAAATCAATCGAACTGCTTATCGTGTTTGGTTGTCTGAGATTATGTTGCAGCAAACTCAAGTTAGTACAGTCCTCATTAGATACCAGGAATTTTTGAAACGCTTTCCTGATTTGCGCTCATTAGCTATGGCTACAGTTGATGATGTTCTCTCGGAGTGGAGTGGCATGGGTTACTACACGAGAGCTAGAAATCTTCATAAGTGCGCGAGAGTTGTCATGAGTGAGCATGATGGTATTTTTCCAAGTGATCCAGTGGCTTTGGAAAAGTTACCAGGAATTGGTCGATCTACAGCTGCTGCAATTGCTGTTTTTTCTTATGGGCAACGTGCTGCAATTCTTGATGGAAATGTTAAAAGAGTTTTGGCGAGAGTTTGGGGTATTGAGGCAGATTTAAGTAAGTCGGCAGAAACAAAAAAATTATGGACGCACGCTGAAACTTTATTACCTAAAAAGCCGGATGATTTAGTTGCTTATACGCAAGGCCTTATGGATTTTGGGGCGACATTTTGTACGCAGTATGGGCCTCTTTGTTTAAGTGAGAAAAGTCCAAAATGTCCTTTTAATAAAGACTGTGTAGCTAAGGCACTTGGCAAGATTGAGCAAATTCCATTAAAGGTAAAAAAAGTTAAGGTCATTCGTCTTGATATGAACTGGTGGATTGCCATTCAGAAAAATAAAGTTTTGCTAGAGAAGAGGCCGAATCAAGGAATTTGGGCAGGGATGTGGTCTTTCCCTGAAAAATTTAATGATGTCTTGACTAAGAAGGGCCAGCCGATGCAGAAGGTTAGCCATGTTCTAACGCATAGACGCTTAACCATTCAGCCCATGATGCTCGATTTAAATAAGCAGAAGGTTGTTATAGAACCTAATCAACAATGGTTTGTTTTTGAAGATGCTCTAGCTTTAGGTGTGCCTAAGCCAGTTAGAACTATTTTGTTGAATTTGATTCAAGTTCGCGATGGCGTTTAAGTAGATGTAATTCACCACCCCCACTTGTTTGTACGCGTTTTTCAAAATAATCAAAAAGACAATTGGATAAATAAACAGATCTGTGTTGACCGCCTGTGCAACCAATCGCAATTGTTAAGTAGCTTCTTCTATCCGCTTGATACTTGGGCAACCATGTTTCTATAAAGCGGCGAATATCATCACCCATGGCCTGAACATCCGAATGCTCTCTCAGAAAATTGGCGACTTCTGGATCATTTCCAGTGAGTGGGCGTAGTTGAGGATCATAGTGTGGATTAGGCAGGCATCGCACATCAAAGACTAAATCAGCATCGCGGGGAACGCCATGTTTAAAACCAAATGATTCAAATAGAATCGTGAGGCCAGGTCGCTCATCTTTTAATAGATCTTGTATCCAAGATCTGAGTGTGTGCGCTTTGATATGGCTTGTGTCGATGTTGTGAGCGGTCTCTGCCAATTCTGATAAAAGCTCGCGCTCTTTTTCGATGGCATCAATCAAGGCTACTTGCGGTGTACGCGTATCGTTAGATTGGGAAAGTGGATGCCGTCTTCTTGTTTCCGAATAGCGCTGCACTAAAGTTTCTGTGTTGGCATTTAAAAACAAAATGCGTACGTCATGATTTCTATTGAGCTTATCAATGACATCAGGTAGCTCTTTAATAGAGTGACCGCGTCTGGCATCAACCGCAATTGCTAATTTTTCGCGACCTTGTTTACTTAATGATTCGGCTAGATCATGAATGAAGCTGACGGGTAAATTATCAACACAATCATACCCAGCGTCTTCTAGTGCATTAAGCGCAACTGATTTTCCTGAGCCAGAAATGCCAGTAATGATAAAAATGCGCATGATTAGATTAGGCGACCTTGATTTTTATTAGGTTCGTCAGCGCTCATTAACTTTCTTTGGCGCTCCATGAACTCTTTAAGAGTATCAATGCCGCGCAACTGCAAAATAGTATTGCGTACCGCAGCTTCTACTAGAACCGCTAAGTTTCGGCCTGCCGCAACTTGAATCTTTACACTTCTAATCGGAATGCCTAAAACGTCGATAGATTGGCCTTCGATTGGTAGGCGCTCAAACTCACCATCAGTTCTACGAACCAGTTGAACGATGAGTCTTAATTTCATGCGTCTACGAACAGCAGTTTCGCCAAAAATAGTTCGAATATCTAATAGGCCTAGGCCACGTACTTCAAGCAAATCTCTTAGTATGGGCGGGCAGCGACCTTCAATGTAATCAGGCCCTAAGCGTGCAAAGTCGACGGCATCATCAGCCACTAAACCATGACCCCTAGAGATAAGTTCTAAGCCTAATTCACTTTTACCTAGCCCTGAGTCACCAGTAATCAAAACCCCCATACCTAAAATATCCATAAATACGCCATGCATGGTTAAGCGTGGCGCACCTATTTTTGTTAGATAAGAGCGCAGGTGGTCAATAACCGTTGCTGCTGAGATGGCTGATTTAAATAAAGGTGTGGAAGATCTTTGGCAGTAAAGAATAATGTCATCATGCGGGTCGCAACCATCGGCTACGATGAGACAGGGTGGTTTTAGGGAGATGAGCCCCGCTAGCTGACGTTTTCTATTCTCAGGATCTAATTTCTCGTAATAGTTCACTTCTGGAATGCCAAAAACTTGCATTCTGTCTGGGTGAATTAAATTTAAGTGGCCTACCAAGTCGGAAGATGATGAGGCAAGCTTAACTGCTTCAGGGTCAAAATTTTTGTCAGCGCCTTCCAGTCCCGCAATCCAACTTAACTTCAATTCAGATGAGTTATCGTCAAATAACGATTGGGCTGTTACACCCGCTAAATTTAGAGGCTGGGTCATATTATTTTTTCCAGGCTGTCAGCAATTGATGAATGTTCTCTAGTTTGGTTTCCGTAAATAGTAACTCTTTTGTACGTGTATCAGATAGAACCTGAGCTACTTGTGACAATATTTCAAGATGACTTTGTGTTGCTTGTTCTGGAACTAACATTAAAACTAATACTCTGACAGGAATGCCGTCAGGGGATTTGAAATCAATGCCATTTTTTAAACGAATAAATCCTAAATGAGCCTCAGATAAGTTTTTGACGCGGCCGTGTGGGATGGCAATCCCGCTACCAAGGCCTGTTGAACCTAAATTCTCTCTATCTTGCAGGCATGAGCGTACTAGTTCTGAAGAAAGCCCATAAAGGCCTTCGAATAACTTGCCTGCAAATTGAAAAAGTTCTTCTTGTGAAGATACGTCAATATCTAAAACGATATTGTTGGGGGTAATTAGTTGGGTCAAGGCATTCATGTGTGCAGTGCATTATAAGAGTGCCTTGACCAATTTAATCAAGTGTTTTTAATAGTTTGATGGTGATGGGCTTGAACTTTTTCCTTATGTTTCAGAACTTGCCTGTCTAATTTATCAACCACCATGTCCATCGCATGGTACATATCGCTATGATGAGCCTCGGCAAAAAGATCTTTCCCCTTTAGATGTAGGGTGATTTCAGCGTGATTGTGAAGATCCTTCTCTTTTTCATTATTAATTGACAGAATGACCGAAACTGAAATTACTTGGTCGAAATGGAGCGAAATGCGCGACAGCTTATTTTCCAAATGTGAGCGCATAGCGGGGGTTATTTCTACGTGATGACTGCTAATTTTTAGATTCATGCTTTGCTCCAATATTATTTTCTACGCAAATGAACTGCAGGGATGCGTAGAGATTCCCTGTATTTAGCAATTGTTCTTCTGGCAATTACAAACCCTTTGGTCGCAAGTAAATCTACGATTTGTGTGTCTGAGAGAGGTTTGTTGGCATCTTCTTCGTCAACTAATTGTTTTATGACCGCTCTGATGGCTGTTGATGAGACTGATCCGCCAGTATCTGTACTGACTTGGCTGCCAAAGAAGTACTTAAATTCATAAGTACCTAAGGGTGTGGCCATATATTTTTGAGTGGTGACTCTTGAAATAGTGGATTCATGCAGATTCAAGGTATCTGCAATTTCTCGTAAAACCAATGGCCTCATGGCGATTTCACCATGATTGAAGAAATTTTGTTGTCTATCCACGATAGCTTTAGCTACTTTTAATATGGTTTCGCTTCTTTGTAGCACATTTTTAACAAGCCATCTAGCCTCTTGTAGTTTTTGGGCTAGGTTATCTCCACCTTCTCTATTTTTATTATTTTTAATAACCTTTGCATACTCCTCATGGATGCTAATTTTGGGTTGTGCATCGGGGTTGGGTATGACTTGCCATCCGTGAGTAGTTTTTTTGACGATCACATCGGGGATGAGGGTGGTCTCTGTGCCTTGTTCAAACTCTGCAGCGGGGTTATGTTTTAAATTTTTAATGGCTACCACTGCTGCATTGAGCTCAGCATCTGAAGCTTTTAGTATTTTTTTAAGTCGAACCCAGTCCCTGCTAGCTAATAAATCAATATGGTCACTACATATCTTGTGGGCATACGCCCAAACTTTCTCTAATTTATCTTTTTCAGGTAGGGCCTCTAGTTGGAGCTTGAGGCATTCGCCTAGGTCTCTCGCTCCAACGCCAGGAGGCTCTAGGTGTTGCAGTCTAGCAAGCGCTCTAGTTAATTGTTCTTTTGGAGAGCCATCTTCTAGATCAATCTCATCAGAGATTTCTTCGGCCAATTCATCTAGCGTTATTGGTAGGAGGCCTTTCTCATCCAAGTTACCCGCTAAAAGGCCTACCAAGCTCTTTTCTACGTTGGATAAACGCATGACCCTAATTTGGTCGATGAGATGATCTAGGAGGCTTTGTGGCGCTGATAACCTCGTAAATCGGTCGTCATCTTCATCCCAATCCGAATTACTCTTGATTGAATTGGTGCTGCGGTGAGACAGCTGAATGATTGGTTCGGTAGCAGCTCGATCCATTGGGGGCTCATATTCAATGAGGGGGTTTGTTTCTGCGGCTTGAATGAGTTCTTGCTCTAGCTCAAGGGCTGATAGCTGCAGAAGCTTAATCGACTGCTGTAGTTGTGGTGTAAGAGCTAGGTTCTGTGAAAACCTTAGGTTGAGACTTGCTTTCATTATTAAGTCATTTTAGCCTCGACAATGAAAGGATTGGTATGAAAATTGCTTAAATATTTTTAAGGCTACATCTTGAAATTTTCACCAAGGTAAACTTTTCTAACTGCCTCGTTATCAATAATGCTTTCAGGTTCACCAGCAGCCAGCACAGTTCCATCGCTAATGATGTAGGCGTGATCACAAATTCCCAATGTTTCACGAACATTATGATCAGTAATTAAAACGCCGATTTGACGATCTTTCAAAAATCTAACAATTCTCTGAATTTCACCAACAGCAATTGGGTCTACCCCAGCAAATGGCTCATCTAGCAAAATAAATTTAGGTTGTGATGCTAGGGCTCTAGCAATTTCAACGCGTCGTCTTTCTCCACCAGATAATGACATGGCTGGATTTTTTCTCAAGTGCCCGATTTGTAATTCTTGTAGTAGCTGCTCTAAGCGGTTCTGAATTTCTTGTTTTGAAAGAGCTTGACCATCGACTTCTTGTAATTCCAAAACGGCTTGAATATTTTCTTCAACATTGAGTTTTCTAAAAACAGAAGCTTCTTGAGGTAAATAAGATAGACCGAGTTTGGCTCTTTCATGAATCGGGAGATGGCTAATTTCTTGGCCATTTAAATTAATTTCACCGCCATCAAGAGGGACTAAACCAACAATCATATAAAAAGAGGTGGTTTTGCCAGCGCCGTTAGGACCTAGCAAACCAACCACTTCGCCACTCTTAACCTCTAACCCTACATTTTTAACAACGGTACGTGTGCCGTACCGTTTTTGAAGGCCTGATGCTGATAATGTAGATGTCATCGTTGAGTATTTCCTTGATTGTCTTTTCTGCGTGGTGACAGCATGGACTTTACTGCTTCAGTGGAGATGGCGCGATATTTTTCACTAACGCCGTCATAGTGAATTTTATCGCCATGAATATCATCCGCTATTCTGGTACCAATTAATTGATTCATTTGGGCATTGCCTGTGAGTATGGCTGTTTCGGTTTTCGCATCATATTCAATTTGATCACCAAAACCTTGAATATATTCATCAACACCGGTATCTCGTTTTTGTTTTAGGTTGGCAGGTGCACCTGGTTTTGAAAGAACCGTGGCAAATTGGTAACCTTCTGGATCAACTTTAACGGTTGCTTTTTCGCCTTTAATAATAAGAGTGCCTTTAATTAGAAGCACATTATTCTCTAAAACATAAATTTGTCTGACGTCGTCGAAAGATGCTTTTTCTGAACTGAGAGAAATTGGTTTGTCTTTATCAGCGCGTTCAGCAAATGTTGGTATTGAGAGCGTGCTTAGAAAAATTAATGCAGAACTGATAAAAAAAGATCTCAACATTTAGTAACCTTTTTTTGTGTTTGATTCAATGCGACCGCGTACTTTGCCAACCATGGTTAGTTGTTGGTGAACATTATCAAAGACAGCGCCTTCTTCTGAAGACATGATTGATAAACCTTGTTCTAGAGTGACAGGTAAATTGGTTTTGACAATATCTTCATTAAGGAGGATGGTGAAGCTAGCAGAGCTCATGAATAAGCGTGCACTGCCTGAGTCTGATGCGCTAGCGGGTTGAGCGGGCCTTGTTAATGTCGCATTACCATTTAAATTTAGGATAGACATTTCACCATTCATTAGGCCTATGTCTGCTTTTACGGTTGTTGGCGGTTTTGTTGGGTGAAATCTTCTTGCAAGAGGATTAGTTAAAGTTGAGCTTGAGTCATCTTCGTAGTGAGTGAGTTTTGTGCCAACGATTCTATATTTTGTTTCCCCTGAGGGACCTAGGGTTGTGATTGTTACTTCATCCAATGTGTAATCCGGCACATGTTTTTTGGATTTATTTGGAAGATTATCAGGTGTGCCTAATTGGACCATCCAATAAGTACCAAGCGTCAATATGCCCATTAAAGCTATAGGCATAAATTTGAGAATGGTGCTTAAGTAATTCATTTTTTAAAGCGCTTCTTGCAATAGACGATCGTAATGACCTTGCGCTTTTAGAATTAAATCGCATAGCTCTCGCACAGCACCTGCCCCACCAGTTCGGTGAGTAATGTAGTGCACACGTTTTTTGACTTCTTCGTGACCTTGTGCAGGACAAGCGGAGAAGTGAACTTTGGGTAGTATCGCCAAGTCTGGCCAATCATCACCCATTGCAGCGCAGTCCGATAAAGATAACCCTGTTTCTTTGAGCAGAGAAGTGAGCGCATCTAATTTATTCGCAACACCCATTTGTACATGTTTGATGCCTAATTCTTTTGCTCGGCCTTCAACCATACCTGAGCTTCTGCCAGTAATGATGGCAACAATCACGCCAACTGATTGCAGTAACTTAATGCCATGACCATCTAAGCTATCAAAACATTTAAGCGCTTCTTTGCCGTCATGACCAACTAGTAGGCCGCCATTCGTTAGAACGCCATCCACATCTAAAACAAGTAGTTTGATATGTTCAGCTCTCTCTAGTGCTTGTGGGTGATTGGTTAATGAGTTTGTAACCATTTCTCCGAAAACTTTAGTCATTAAATTACCTGTGCAGCAAAAAGATCATGAAGATTGAGGGCGCCAATTAAACGGCCATTGGCGTCTGCTACCACTAATTGATTAATTCGATGGCGTTCCATCATTTCCACCGCTTCTGCAGCTAATACATCCGGGGATATGGTGCGAGGGTTGGGTGTCATAGCATCTTTGAGCGACGTGTTTTGGAATTGATTATTTTTTTCAATTAAGCGGCGCAAGTCACCGTCTGTAAATATGCCAACAACTTTTTCATTGTTATCAACGATGACTGTCATGCCCATGCGTTTAGCGGTAATTTCCAATAGAGCATCTGTGATGCTTGCATCCAAGTTTGTTCTAGGAGATTCTTCACCGCTACGCATCACGTCGCGAACATGCGTTAATAATTTTCTGCCAAGACTGCCGCCTGGATGAGACCTTGCAAAATCTTCAGGCCTAAATCCTTGGGCATCAAGTAACGCCACTGCCAGCGCATCGCCCATTGCTAGCGCGGCAGTAGTACTAGCTGTTGGGGCAAGGTTTAGCGGGCAGGCTTCTTTTTCAACACCTACATTGATGTGAGCATCTGCCAGCTCGGCTAATGATGATGAGGGGTTGCCTGTGAGAGCGATTAATTTAGCGCCAGTTCTTTTGATAATTGGAACAATCGCTGTTAATTCGCTGGTTTCACCAGAGTTTGAGAAGGCAACAAATACATCGTGCTGAGTCACCATTCCTAAATCACCATGACTTGCTTCCGCTGGGTGTACAAAGAAGGCTGGCGAGCCTGTTGAAGCAAAGGTAGCCGCCACCTTCTTGCCAATGTGGCCAGATTTACCAATGCCGGAGACAACAATTCGCCCTTTACAGCCAAGTAATAGCTCAATGGCGTGAGCAAATTGCTCAGCATTTTTATTAGCTAGATTCTTTTTTAGATTGAGAATGGCATCGCCTTCAATCTGAAGAGTTTCTTGAGCTAATTCGATGGCTCTTTGGTTTTGTTGGGTAGTTAAATTTGCCATAAGTAAGAGTATAGGTCTTTGGCCTTATTTCAATAAGGGAGCAAGATATTTGCCAGTGTAGCTTTTTGCAACTTTTGCAACAGCTTCTGGGGTTCCAGTGGCTATTATTTCGCCACCTCCGCCGCCTCCTTCTGGGCCTAAATCAATAATCCAGTCTGCAGTTTTAATAACATCTAAATTATGTTCAATGATGATGATTGTATTCCCGTGCTTTTTAAGCGTGTGAATAACTTTTAACAATAATTGGATGTCATGGAAATGAAGCCCGGTTGTTGGTTCATCAAGAATGTATAGTGTTCTACCGGTATCTCGTTTTGAAAGCTCTAAAGAAAGTTTGACTCGTTGTGCTTCGCCGCCTGAAAGGGTGGTTGCACTTTGACCAAGCTTGACATAGCCAAGACCAACATCTAGAAGTGTTTTTAGTTTTCTCTTAACTGTGGGAACCGCTTCAAAGAAATCATGAGCTTGTTCAATTGTCATTGATAGAACTTCATGGATATTCTTACCCTTGTATCGAATATCTAGGGTTTCACGGTTATATCGTTTTCCATGGCAAACATCGCACGGAACATAAACGTCAGGGAGAAAGTGCATTTCCACTTTTAGGACGCCATCACCTTCACAAGTTTCACAGCGGCCACCTCTAACGTTAAAGGAGAAGCGACCAGCTTCATAGCCTCTTTCTCTAGAAGCTGGGACTCCAGCAAATAATTCACGGATAGGGGTGAAGAGTCCTGTATACGTTGCTGGGTTTGAGCGTGGTGTTCTTCCGATGGGCGATTGATCAACGTTAATGACTTTATCGAAGTGCTCTAGCCCTTGAATTTCTTTATGTGCTGCAGGTTCTGCGTTTGAACCGTATAAGTGTTGGGCAACGGCGTGATGAAGCGTGTCGTTAATTAAGGTTGATTTACCTGAACCAGATACACCTGTGACACAAGTTAATAAGCCTAGTGGTATTTCAATATCCACATTTTTTAGGTTGTTGCCTGTGGCGCCAATAATTTTTAAATGCTTTTCGCCTGGTGTTAATCGGTTCTTGGGTACTTCAATGCCTTCTTTGCCGGATAGGTAGGCGCCAGTTAAAGATGTTGGGTGATTTTGAATTTGCTTTGGAGTTCCCTCTGCAATAATTTTGCCGCCATGTTCGCCAGCACCAGGTCCGATATCGATAACGTAATCTGATGCTCTGATCATATCTTCATCATGCTCCACTACGAGAACTGAATTACCTAAGTCGCGTAAATGTTTGAGTGTGCCGATAAGGCGATCATTGTCTCTTTGATGAAGCCCAATAGATGGTTCATCTAATACATACATCACACCGGTTAAGCCAGAGCCAATTTGTGAGGCTAGTCTAATACGTTGAGCCTCTCCACCGGAAAGCGTGTCAGCACTGCGGTCTAGTGATAAATAATCTAAGCCCACATCATTTAGAAAGCTGAGCCTTGAGCTAATTTCAGCAATAATTTTTCCGGCGATATCTTTTTTATTACCCTTTAGTTCAAGCGTTTTGAAGTAATTAAGGGCAGCGCCTAAGGGCAGATTGCTGACTTCGTAAATGGCTCTAGCTTGAGCGCCATCGCCTACTTTAACGTTGCGAGCTTCGGTTTTTAATCGAGTGCCTTCGCAAGATGGGCAAGGCTTGTTGTTTTGATATTTAGCAAGCTCTTCTCTGACTGTCATAGAGTCAGTTTCTTTATAGCGACGCTGGAAGTTGGCAACGATACCTTCGAAGCTGTGTTCTCGAATAATGGTTTTGCCTTTTTCATTGAGGTATTCAAATGGGATTTCTTGATCCCCTGATCCATACAAAATCAAATCTTGAACTTTTTTGGGTAAATTTTCGAAAGGGGTTTCTAAGTCGAACTTGGCATGTTTTGCCAAGTTTTGTAATAGCCTGAAGTAAAACTGATTTCTTCTATCCCATCCTTTGATAGCGCCGGATGCTAAAGATAGTTCTGGATGGGCCACTACTCTTTTAGGATCAAAAAAGCTAATTTGACCTAAGCCATCACAGCTTGGGCAAGCACCCATAGGGTTGTTGAATGAAAATAATCGCGGCTCTAATTCTTGAAGTGAGTATGAGCAGACAGGACAAGAGAATTTGCTAGAGAAAAGCTGTTCCTTCCCCGTGTCCATTTCAAGCGCAATGGCTCTGCCATCTGCTAGTCTAAGCGCTGTTTCAAACGATTCAGCAAGGCGTTGTTGAATATCTGCTTTAACTTTGATGCGGTCTACGACAACATCAATTGAATGTTTTTCATTTTTCTTTAATTTGGGCAGCGAGTCCACTTCGTAGATTTTCGCGTCAGCATGTTGAGCCGTACCGCCGCCAGATTTAATTCTGAAACGGACAAAGCCTTGGGCTTGTAAACCTTCAAATAAATCAATATGTTCGCCTTTTCGCTCGCTGACTACAGGCGCCAAAATCATTAATTTTGTCTCTTCTGGCTGCGCCATCACCGCATCAACCATTTGTGAGACGCTTTGGGCGGCTAAGGGCAAGTGGTGGTCTGGGCAATGCGGGGTACCGGCTCTGGCGAATAAGAGACGTAAGTAATCATGAATTTCCGTTACTGTGCCAACAGTCGATCTAGGGTTGTGGCTAGTGGCTTTTTGCTCAATGGAAATTGCAGGCGATAACCCTTCAATAGAGTCAACATCTGGTTTTTCCATGAGTTGTAGGAATTGGCGGGCGTAAGCGGAAAGTGATTCCACATAACGGCGCTGCCCTTCAGCATAAAGAGTATCAAAGGCTAAAGAGCTTTTCCCAGACCCTGATAGCCCAGTAATGACGACTAACTGGTCTCTAGGAATGTCTAGATTAATATTTTTCAAGTTGTGGGTGCGTGCACCCCTAATTTTTATCGTATCCATGATTTTTCTTTGTTTAACCAGTTAATATAGCTCTTCTTTATGGAAAGATCAGAACTTCGCGCAGCCTTAGCGTTATCAGGCATCTTTGCTCTACGTATGTTGGGGCTATTTTTAATCCTGCCAGTATTTAGCATGCACGCTAAATCCTTGCCTGGAGGGGATCAGGCGACCTTGGTTGGCTTGGCTCTAGGTATTTATGGCATGGTTCAGGCTTGTTTACACATCCCATTGGGGATGTTGTCGGATAAGTATGGGCGACGTCCAGTCGTAGCCGTTGGCTTGGTTCTTTTTGTATTGGGAGCTTTAATTGCCGCTAGTCACGATGAATTGGCTTGGATTACGGTTGGTCGGGCTATCCAAGGTGCAGGGGCTATTTCTGCCGCTATTACGGCTTGGTTAGCTGATTTAACCAGGGAGGAAACTCGAACAAGGTCTATGGCCATGGTTGGAGGAAGTATTGCCCTTACTTTCGCCTTGTCATTGGTGATTGCTGCACCTTTACATGAATTAATTGGCTTGAATGGGATGTTTTATTTAATGGCGCTGTTGGGCTTGGGCGCTATTTTGATAGCGCTTTTCGTTGTTCCTGGTCAAGAGGTGGCAGCTAAGTCTCCATTTACAGCTAAGTTCTCAGAGATTTTTTTCAATAAAGATTTATTAAGACTCAATGTGGGTGTTCTCATTTTGCATGCGGCGCAGGTGGCGTTATTTATGACTTTGCCTGGCTTGTTAGTTAGAGCTGATTTGCCGTTGAATGCTCATTGGCGTTTGTACTTGCCGGCAGTATTGATTTCTTTTGTTTTTATGGGACTCATCATTATGGTGAGTGAGCGTCGCAAAAAAATGAAACCTGCTTTTATCTTTGGGATTATGGCGATGTTAGTGGCCCAATTGATGATGGCAAATTCAGTAACGCTCTTGATGCTTGCCACGGCAGTTCTTATTTATTTCGTGGGCTTTAATATCTTAGAAGCCATGCAGCCTTCTTTGGTCTCACGTTGGGCTAGTCATGCAAAAGGAACCGCTTTAGGTATTTACAACACCACTCAATCAACAGGGCTTTTTTTGGGCGGTGTTTTAGGTGGTTGGATCCTTCAAACAAAGGGTGAGGCAGCAGTTTTTTACGCATGTTCTGGAGCAATTTTTATGTGGCTTATAATCAGTTTTGGAATGCGTGAGTTGCCGCCTAAAACAAATTCTTAGACGTTTAAAACTCATATTTCATTCTTAATCGGAACAACAAATTTTCTTCGGGAGACAAAAATGGCATCGGTAAATAAAGTAATTATTGTGGGTAATGTTGGCCGTGATCCAGAGACTCGTCGTTTACCAAGTGGCGACGCAGTAACTAACATTTCTATTGCAACTACAGATAGATACAGAGATAAGCAATCAGGCGAAATGCGTGAAAATACAGAGTGGCATCGCGTTGCTTTTTTTGGAAAAGTTGCTGAAATTGCAGAAAAATATTTGAAAAAAGGATCTCAGGTTTATGTAGAGGGTCGTTTGCGTACTCGCAAATGGACAGATCAAAGCGGTCAAGAAAAATACTCTACAGAAATCGTTGCTGAAACTATGCAAATGTTGGGTGGTAAAGCCCCTGGGTCTTCTGATATGGGTGGTGGCGGTGCTTCTTCTTCTGCTATGCCTCAGTCAAGGCCAAGTGCAGCACCAAGCAATATCAGCGATATCGACGACGATATTCCGTTCTAAATAAATTTAATTAATTATTGACGCGAGTGGCGAGTGTTATCTGGCCACGAAGCGTTGTAATCAGTTCTAAAAGGATTGATATCAATGCCGCCTCTGCGGGTGTATCGAGCATAAACCGATAACTTAGTAGGGCGGCATATTTTTTTGATATCTACAAAGATTTTTTCTACGCAGTGCTCGTGAAATTCCTGATGCTCTCTAAATGCAATTAAATAACGTAAAAGACCTTCTTCGTTAATTTCAGGGCCAACATAATTGATTTGTACGCTCGCCCAGTCTGGTTGACCAGTTACAGGACAGTTGGAGCGTAGCAGATGTGTCACCAAACATTCATTGACCGGCGGCTGAGAAAAGTCAGCACTTAATAAATCGGCGTTTGGTTTTTCGCTTGGATTAATTTCAACATCCAAACGATCCAGTAGCTTGCCTTCAAGCTCTTTCATGCCTGCGTTTGTTACATCTTCGGGTTTTGTAATTTTTACGCTAACAGTGGCGCCTGCTACTGCCGATAGGTCACTAGTGAGAGTCTTAATAAGATCCTCTTCAGAATTAAACGAATGGTTGTTAATACTATTGAGGTATAGCTTCCATGATTTAGATTCAATAATGTTGGGCGAGTTTGCTGGAACAATAAAAGTGGCAATCCCAATTTGAGGCTTACCTTTGCTATTAAGCCAACTAAGCTCATAGGCATTCCAAATATCAACACCGAAGAAAGGTTGAGCGTTAGGCTCGATACCCAAGCTTAATCGATTGGGTATTCTGCTAATTGGAAATAAAACTTCAGGACTATATTTGTTGGGATTGTCCGAATTTTTTCCTAGTGGCGCCTGTTCTAAGTGATTCATATTATTTGGGTTGGTTCGCTACACCTGATAAAACTTGTCCTGTGGGGGCTACATCGGCAGCCAGTTCGCAATGGCCGGTTTGATCATCAAAGAAAAAGTCAGGTTCAAATTCTTTCAGAAAATCTTTTTTAGGTAGGCCGCCTAGAAACATGGCTTCATCTACGGCAATACCCCAAGCCATCAGAGTTCTAATGGCTCTTTCATGTGCTGGAGCTGATCGGGCAGTCACTAAGGCAGTTCTTATTTTCATTTCATTGCTAGCTGAGACAGATTGCAGTCTATGTAAAGCCTCTAGCAATGGTTTGAAGGGGCCTGGCGGTAGAGGCGTCTCAACTTTATTGCTTTCATGTGCGACGAAAGCATCAAGGCCCTCACTTTGAAAAACTTGTTCTGCTTCATCGGAAAAAAGAACAGCATCACCGTCAAAAGCAATTCTGATTTCATTCGGGTGCGACTCTGCCAATTGTCTGCTTTGCGGAAATACCATTGCTGCAGGAAAGCCTGCTGCTAGAGTGGCGCGCACATCATCGTCATTCGCTGAAAGAAATAGGTTCGCTTGTAATGATTTGAGATAGTGATAGGGAGGTCGGCCTCTTGTAAAGACACCTCTTTCAATCGCTAAATGATTGCTTTTTGCTGAACGAAATACTCTGAGGCCGCTGACAGGGTCATTCCTAGAGAGAATTACGACTTCAACATTTTGTTCAGATTTGGTATTAAAGCGGAGTAATTTTTTCACTAGAGGATAAGCAACGCCAGGCTTGGCTGGTGAGTCAAGCCGATCTAGTTGGAGTTGCATATAGGCGCTGTCATCGCTAGCTTCAAAAAGCTGATTCTCTTCTTCAAAATCAAATAGTGCTCTTGAAGAGATAGCGACAACAAGTTTGCCTTCCAGTGAAAAAGCCATATTTAAGCCAAGAACAGTTTGTAAGCAGGGTTGTTGCTTTCTTCCCAATGAGGGTAGCCTAAGTTACCTAAGAATTTTTTAAGTTCTTTTTTATCGCTTGGAGGTACTTGTATGCCTACCAAAATTCTTCCATAGTCAGCACCATGGTTACGGTAGTGGAAGAGGCTGATGTTCCAGTTGGGCGCCATGCTCGTTAAAAATCGCATAAGAGCGCCTGGTTTTTCTGGAAACTCAAAGCGATATAGCAATTCATCTTTAGCTAATTGTGATCGTCCCCCAACCATATGCCTTAAATGAGACTTAGCTAGCTCATCATGAGTGAGGTCAATCGTGTCAAATCCAGATTTTTTAAAAGATTTGGCAATTTGAGTGCTATCACTAGCTTTTTGTGTAGAAATACCAACAAAAATATGGGCTTTTGAGGCGTCCGCAATACGGTAATTAAATTCAGTTACGTTACGCTCACCTAAAAGTTCGCAAAAGCGTCTGAATGAGCCGCGTTCTTCTGGAATGGTGACTGCAAAGACTGCCTCTCTAGCTTCTCCAACTTCAGCTCTTTCTGCTACGAATCTAAGTCGATTGAAATTAATATTGGCACCACAGGCTACCGCGATCAAGGTTTGATCTTTACATTTTTCACGTTCGACATATGCTTTTAGGCCAGCAAGCGCTAATGCTCCAGCCGGCTCCAAAATACTTCTGGTGTCGGTAAAAACATCGTTGATGGCTGCGCAAATTGCATCGGTATCGACGGTAATGATTTCATCGACAACTTCTTGGCATAGACGGAAAGTCTCTTTCCCCACCATTTTCACAGCAGTGCCATCTGAGAAAAGTCCGACTTCTTTTAGCTCCACTCGACGCCCTGCTTCTAGGGATTTTTTCATGGCGTCAGAGTCAATGGTTTGTACGCCAATAACTTTTATGTCTGGACGTACAGATTTGATGTAAGCGCCCACTCCTGATATTAGGCCTCCCCCTCCAATTGCGAGGAAAATGGCTTTAATTGGATCTTGATGTTGTTGCAAAATTTCCATGGCAATAGTGCCTTGGCCTGCAATCACATCCGGATCATCAAATGGATGAACAAACGTTAATTTATGCTTCTTTTCAAGAGATAAAGCATGTTGATAGGCATCGCTATAAGATTCCCCATGCAGAACAATCTCTACGGATTTGCCGCCGCGATCACGTACCGCGTCAATTTTGAGTTGCGGCGTTGTGGTCGGCATCACAATGATGGCTCTGCAACCTAATTTAGCTGCAGATAAGGCGACGCCTTGCGCATGGTTACCGGCTGACGCTGCAATAACGCCTCGTTTGAGCTCAATAGCGCTCAAATGAGCCATTTTGTTATAGGCGCCACGTAACTTAAATGAGAAAACTGGCTGGTTATCTTCTCTTTTAAGTAGAACTTTGTTGTTAAGGCGGGATGAGAGGTGCGGTGCTACATGTAGTTCGCTTTCGCGCGCCACATCATAGACCTTCGCAGTTAGAATTTTTCTTAAATAATCTTTTGGCATTCTGTGAGCGTATCACGGCAAGGACATAAAATGACCAAACATGGAAACTCAACTACATAATTTTTTAGTATGGCTCTCATTGCCAACGGTGGGCTTGCCATCCGTGTTCATGGTTTCCTTTGTTTCCGCAACCCTCCTACCCATGGGCTCGGAGCCTTTTTTATTTGGCTATATCAAGCTAATGCCAGATATGTTTTGGTGGGCTATTGTAGTGGCTACCGTTGGTAATACTTTGGGCGGTATGGTGGATTGGTTAATGGGGTATGGTGCTAGCAAGGCTCAAGAGAAGTACTTGGGTGCTAGGGAACATAAGTTATTGCGATGGTTTGAGAAGATGGGCCCTCCAGCATTACTTTTCTCTTGGCTACCCATTGTGGGGGATCCTCTATGTGCAGTCGCTGGCTGGTTGCGCTTGCCCTGGGGCGCCTGCTTAATTTATATGGCTATTGGGAAGTTATTGCGTTATTTGACAATGACTTATGTCCTCTTAATGGTGCCCAATGATTTTTGGACAGCTATCAGTGCCGGGTTTATAACCACAATTAAGGCATGGTTTCAGATCATTAATTAAGAAAGAGGCATTTGCGCTCATAGTCCTTTAAAATGGCGTTTTAGTTAAAGCTAGCGATATGAACGCCCCTTTGCCATTAAATAGCCTTGCCGAGCATTTGCAAAATGCTCCTCGTTTGCGAGAAATTCCCTATAACTACACTTCTTTCTCAGATAGAGAGATTGTTATTCGCTTATTGGGCGAGGATGCATGGCAAATTTTGGATGAGTTGAGGTCTGGTAGAAAAACCGGTCGTTCAGCTCGGATGCTTTATGAGGTCCTTGGAGATATTTGGGTTGTACAAAGAAATCCTTTTTTACAAGATGATTTACTAGATAACCCTGCGCGTCGCAAATTATTGATCGATGCTTTACAGCATCGTTTGGGGGAAGTGCAAAAGCGCATGACAACAGATTTGGCCGATAAAGTTGGCAAGTTAGTTGTTGGTGCCAAAGAAGCGGTTGCACACTTTAATTCTGAGTTTGATCGTATCAGCACATTGCGTAAGCGAGTGCGTAAAGTTTTAGGCAAGGTAACTGCGGCTGACAATATCGCTTATGACGGTTTGGCTCGCGTATCTCATGTGACTGATGCAACTGATTGGCGAGTTGAGTATCCATTTGTGGTGCTAACTCCCGACTCTGAGGCTGAGATCCCTGGTTTGGTTAAAGGCTGTATTGAGTTGGGGTTGACGATTATTCCTCGCGGAGGTGGTACTGGTTATACGGGTGGTGCAGTACCGCTGTCACCCATGTCAGCAGTTATCAATACTGAGAAATTAGAAACGCTTGGCCAGGTTGAAATGATTCAATTGCCTGGGTTGGATAAACAAGTTGCCACGATTTACTCTGGCGCAGGTGTTGTTACTAAAAGAGTTTCAGATGCAGCCGATAAATCAGGTCATGTTTTTGCGGTAGACCCAACATCAGCAGAAGCTAGTTGTATTGGCGGAAATATCGCCATGAATGCCGGCGGCAAGAAAGCCGTGTTGTGGGGAACTGCGCTAGACAATTTAGCTTCATGGAGAATGGTTGACCCGCAAGGCAACTGGTTGGATGTGGAACGTATCGGCCACAACATGAGCAAGATTCATGATGTTGATTTCGCGACATTTAAACTTGTTTGGTCTGATGGTAATCAAGCGCCTGGTAAGCAAGTTCTAAAAACAGAAGAATTAAAAATTGAAGGCAAACGCTTCCGTAAAGAAGGTTTAGGTAAAGACGTTACCGATAAATTTTTAGCGGGTTTGCCTGGAGTTCAAAAAGAAGGTTGTGATGGCTTAATTACCAGCGCTCGCTGGGTTCTACATCGCATGCCTAAACAAATACGCACTGTTTGCTTGGAGTTTTTTGGGCAAGCGCGTGAAGCTATTCCTAGCATTGTTGAGATCAAGGCTTATTTGGATCAGCAAACAAAACAGGGTGGAGCCATTTTGGCGGGCCTTGAGCATTTAGATGAGCGCTATTTAAAAGCAGTTGGTTATGCAACTAAATCTAAACGCAATGTATTGCCTAAGATGGTTTTGATTGGCGATATTGTTGGTGATGATGAGAATTCAGTTGCGGTTGCGGCAAGCGAAGTGATTCGTATGGCCAACACCCGAGTGGGTGAGGGTTTTGTGGCGGTAAGTCCTGAGGCTCGTAAAAAGTTTTGGTTAGATCGTTCAAGAACTGCCGCAATTGCTAAACATACCAATGCGTTTAAGATCAATGAAGATGTGGTTATTCCACTTGATCGCATGGGTGAATATACCGATGGTATTGAGCGTATCAATATTGAGCTATCACTTAAAAATAAGATTCAGTTATTAGGTGCTTTAGAAAATTTCTTTAAGCAAGGTAATTTGCCGTTAGGTAAAGCGGATGATGCAAGCGAGATTCCGAGTGCTGAGCTTTTGGAAGATCGCGTTACTCAAGCTTTACAGTTAATTGCTGATGTGCGTGCTCGTTGGTCTGAGTGGGCCGGCAATATGGATCAGTATTTCTCTGGGTTACAAGACAGAAGTTTGAGAGCGTCTTGGAAACTTGAGGTGCGTGCTGAGTTGCGTAAGATTTTTAGTGGCGTAGCTTTTGAGCCGATTCTTAAAGAATGTGAGGCGATTCATAAGCGCGAGTTGCGCAGCAGAGTGTTTGTGGCGTTACATATGCATGCTGGTGACGGTAACGTGCATACCAATTTGCCTGTGAACTCTGATAACTATGCGATGTTGCAAGATGCGCATCAAGCTGTTGACAGAATCATGAAGCTAGCAAGATCTCTGAACGGTGTTATTTCAGGTGAGCATGGTATTGGTATTACTAAGCTTGAATACTTGTCAGACGCGGAAATTCAAGAATTTAGAACATATAAGAACAAAATCGATCCTGAGGGGCGCTTCAATAAAGGTAAGCTCATGGCGGGCGCTGATTTGCGTAACGCCTATACGCCAAGCTTTGGATTGATGGGGCATGAATCATTAATCATGCAGCAAAGTGATATTGGTGCAATTGCATCTAGTGTCAAAGATTGTTTGCGTTGTGGCAAATGTAAACCTGTTTGTTCTACTCATGTGCCGCGTGCAAATCTTTTATATAGCCCGCGCAATAAAATTTTGGCAACCTCTTTGTTGGTTGAGGCATTTTTATATGAAGAGCAAACGCGCCGAGGTGTTTCCATTAAACATTGGGAAGCGTTTGATGATGTCGCTGCCCATTGCACTGTGTGTCACAAATGTGTAACGCCTTGCCCGGTAAAAATTGATTTTGGTGATGTCACGATGAATATGCGCAATTTATTGCGCAAGATGGGGCAGAAGAAATTTAATCCTGGCGCTGCTGCATCCATGTTCTTCTTGAATGCAACCAATCCTGAAACCATTCAATTAACTCGCAAGTTAATGATTGATTGGGGTTATAAGGTTCAGCGTTTGGCACATGATTTGTTGAAGAAGTTTGCAAAAGCGCAAACAGCTAAACCGCCAGCGACTGTTGGTCGTGCACCAATTCAAGAGCAAGTTATCCATTTCATTAATAAAAAAATGCCTGGCAACTTGCCTAAGAAAACGGCACGTGCTTTATTGGATATTGAAGATGCGGATATTGTTCCAATTATTCGTGATCCTAAAACAACATCAGTTGATACTGAAGCTGTTTTCTATTTCCCTGGTTGTGGGTCTGAGCGATTATTTTCACAAGTTGGCTTAGCAACTCAGGCGATGTTGTGGCATACAGGCGTTCAGACTATTTTGCCTCCAGGTTATTTATGTTGCGGTTATCCGCAGCGTGGATCTGGTGATTTTGATAAGGCTGAAAAAATCATTACCGATAACAGAGTGCTATTCCATCGAGTTGCGAATACGCTTAATTATTTAGATGTGAAGACGGTCGTGGTTTCATGTGGTACTTGTTATGACCAATTGGCAGGGTATGAGTTTGACAAGATCTTCCCAGGTTGCAGAATTGTTGATATTCATGAATTCTTGCTGGAGAAGGGTATTAAGTTAGATAGCGTTCAAGGTGTTAAGTATATGTACCATGACCCTTGTCATAGCCCTATGAAATTGCAAGACCCATTAAAGACTGTTAACGGTTTGCTCACTATGGCGGATGGAGCAGCTATTGCCAAAAATGATCGCTGCTGTGGAGAGTCTGGGACTTTGGCGGTTACTCGTCCTGATGTTTCTTCACAAGTACGTTTCCGTAAAGAAGAAGAGATTCGTAAGGATGTATCCAATTTGCGTGGCAACTTTGATGGTGAGGTAAAGATTTTGACTAGTTGCCCATCTTGCTTGCAAGGCTTATCTCGTTACGATGAAGATGCTGGCACGAAAGCTGACTACATTGTTGTTGAAATGGCCAAACACATACTAGGTGAGAGCTGGATGGAAGATTATGTTGAAAAAGCTAATCACGGCGGTATTGAGCGAGTATTGGTTTAAGTATGAATCAATTAACCAAAGCACCTCTACCTCAAGATATTGTTGTCCATCAACAGTCTAAGGTATTGGAGTTGGTTTATGAAGGTAACCAATCTTATAAATTGCCTTTTGAATTATTGCGTGTATGGTCTCCTTCAGCTGAGGTGCGTGGTCATGGCCCAGGCCAAGAAACATTACAAACTGGGAAGCGTGATGTAGAAATTGTTGGCATTGATCAGGTGGGGCACTACGCTGTAAAACCTACTTTTTCTGATGGCCATGATTCAGGTATTTTTACTTGGGACTATCTTTATGAGATATGTCAAAACCAGGACGCTATGTGGCAATCCTATTTAGATAAACTTAAAACGGCTGGAATTGATCGCGACACCGTTATGATCAAAGACGCTGGACATTCTTGTGGACATTAACTGATGGCTCAAACACATTTCGGATATAAAACCGTTGATGAAAAAGAGAAGGCGGGTAAGGTTGCTGAAGTTTTTCATTCTGTGGCCAATAAATATGATGTGATGAATGACTTAATGTCGGGTGGCTTGCATCGTATTTGGAAGCATTTCACGATTAATAAGGCTGCGGTTAAACCCGGTCATAAGGTTTTGGATATTGCTGGTGGTACAGGTGACTTATCGCTTAGTTTTGCTAAGTCGGTGGGCCTTGAGAGGGAAACCGGCGGTCAAGTTTGGTTAACTGACATTAATGCATCAATGCTTAGCTATGGACGCAATCGTTTATTAGATAAGGGTTATTTTTTACCTTGCGTCCAAGTTGACGCTGAGCAAATTCCTTTCCCGGCTAATTATTTTGATTTAGCGACGGTAGCTTTTGGCCTGCGCAATATGACTCATAAAGAAGTGGCATTGGCCGAAATGTTGCGAGTTATTAAGCCGGGTGGGAAAGTCATGGTTTTGGAGTTTTCAAAACCAGTTGAAATGATTAAGCCAATTTATGATGCTTACTCTTTTAAGATATTGCCATGGTTGGGTGAGAAGGTTGCGGGTGATGCTGATAGTTATAGATATTTAGCTGAATCTATTCGTATGCATCCAGATCAGGAAACTCTAAAAGCTATGATGGAAAGCGTTGGTTTTGATAAGGTTGAATATCATTCACTTACCGGCGGTATTGTTGCATTACATATTGGCTACAAATATTAATTATTTTTAATAAGAAAGAGACATGAGAATGCATATGAAGAAAACAATAATTTGGTTAGTTCTTTCTTCTTTTGTTTTACTGGGTACATCTTTAAATGCTGATGCAAAGCGTTTGGGTGGCTCAAAAAGTATGGGCAGACAATCTTCTACTGTGACACAGAAGCAACAAGCTGCTCCTGCAGTGCCAGCTCAAGCACCTGCTGCAGCTCCAGCTGCAACGCCTGCTACGCCGGCTCCTGCGCCTGCACCACAACAACCAAGAAAATTTGGCTGGGGCGGTATGTTGGGTGGCTTGGCTGCTGGTTTAGGTATGGGTTGGCTTTTATCCCATTTTGGTCTTGGTGAGGCTGCGAGCTCATTTTTTATGGGTTTGTTAATTGTGATGGCTGTTGCCATGATTGGTTTGTGGTTGTTTAGAAAATTTGCAGGCGCTAGCTATAAGGCGAGTCCTGCAGGTAATCAGCAATTCGATAGTTACCAATATGGGAAGCAAGAGCCGACTGTATCAACTGGATCATCTGTTCCAGTGCAAGAAGCCCCTGCAAGTGTGTCTGGTATAGCTGATTTTGATCAAGAAGCTTTCTTGGTTAATGCTAAAAAACATTTTGTACGCCTTCAAGAAGCTTGGGATCAAGGTGATTTAGCGCAATTAAAGGAGTTTGCAACGGTTGAGATGTTTGACGAGTTGCGCCAAGATTTGCAGGCTCGGGTTGCACAAAATAATAAGACTGAAGTTTTAACTTTGGATGCGGAATTGTTAGGTGTGGAAACTACATCTGATGTGTATCTTGCGAGTGTGCGCTTCTCTGGGATGATTCGTGAGCATGCAGATGCACCTGCTGAATCATTTGTTGAAGTGTGGAATTTGGTGAAGCCAGTGCAAGGACAGGGTGGTTGGGTCTTGGCTGGTATACAACAGTTGGTTTAATCTGAAGACAATTCTTAAAGCTCTTAATCATGTACTAGCCCAAGAATCTTGGGCTAGTCAGCTTTTGCGCAAGCACATCGGCAAAACCATTCAAGTGGTACTGCCTTTCAAAAAGGCTACTTTGGTGATTAATGAGCAGGCGCATTTTTCTTTAGCTAGTGAACCATATTCAGATGAGGCTAATGTAACTTTAACGATTGGCTCAGAGTTTTTTAAAGCTTATATTTCCGGTGGAAAAGATCTTGCAGCTCAGTATGTAAAAGTATCTGGTGATGTTGATTTGGCTCATATGATGGGCAAGCTAGCTAGCCAGCTTCGTTGGGATGTCGAAGAGGATTTGTCAAAATTTGTGGGTGATGCTATGGCTCATCGTTTGATAGAGTCTAGTCGGAAACTAAAAAATATTAGTAAAAATGCTGCTAAAGATTTGAGTGAAAGTGTCCTTGAGTATTTAGTGCATGAGCGCCCAACTTTAGTGATGAGCAAAGAGTTACATCAATATAAAGAAGATGTGCGTCGTTTACGTGACGATGTGGATCGTGTGGAAAAAAGAGTTGAGCGTTTGTTGGAGAAATCAGCGTGAGGCAGTTCTTAAGGCTATTTAAAATTTTATTTACTTTCTGGCGATTTGGTTTGGTGAAAATCGTTAGAGATAGTCTTAAGCCAGGCCTCGTTAAAACTCTGTTAACCATCGTGTCATGGTTGACGCCTAGTTCATATTCTCGTGGCCAGAGCCTGCGTTTGGCTTTAGAAGCGTTGGGTCCAATATTTGTTAAATTCGGACAGGTTCTTTCAACGCGTAGAGATTTATTGCCAGAAGATGTTGCTGATGAATTAGCTAAGTTGCAAGATCAAGTGCCACCTTTCTCTGAAGCTAAGTCGATTGCATTAATTGAGGCTTCGTTAGGTAAAAAAATATCAGATGTCTTTAGTTCTTTTAACCAAAAGCCAGTAGCGAGTGCTTCAGTAGCTCAGGTGCATTTTGCGGTTTTAAAAGGGACATCAAAGTATCCTGAATGGGAAGGCAAGGAAGTTGCCATTAAAGTTTTACGCCCTGGAATTTTGCCAATCATAGAGAGCGACTTGGCTTTATTGAGAATCTTGGCTGGTTTGGTTGAGAAATTATGGCAGGACGGTAAAAGATTAAAGCCTAAGGAAAATGTGGATGAGTTTGACACTTATTTACATGATGAGTTAGATCTCATGAGAGAGGCTGCGAATGCGAGTCAGTTGCGCAGAAATTTTGAAGGCTCAGATAAATTAATGATTCCGGAGATGTATTGGGATTTGTGTGGCCTCAATGTCATGGTGATGGAGCGTATGCATGGCATTCCAATTTCTAAATTGGATCAATTAAAAGCAGCTGGCGTTGATCTTAAAAAATTGGCCTCGGATGGCGTGGAGATATTTTTCACGCAGGTATTTCATGATGGGTTTTTCCATGCTGATATGCATCCAGGAAACATTTTTGTTAGCGTTGCTCCCAAAACATTTGGTCGTTACATAGCACTAGATTTTGGAATTGTTGGCGCATTGTCTGACTCAGATAAAAATTATTTAGCGCAAAATTTCTTGGCATTTTTTAACCGGAACTATAGAAGAGTCGCTGAGTTACATATTGAATCTGGTTGGGTGCCCAAAGAGACAAGAGTGGAAGAGTTGGAGGGCGCAGTCAGAGCTGTTTGCGAACCATATTTCGACCGCCCACTAAAAGAAATATCCTTGGGTATTGTTTTGATGCGTTTATTCCAAGCATCGAGACGATTTAATGTGGAAATCCAGCCGCAACTTACTTTATTGCAAAAAACTTTGTTAAACGTGGAAGGTTTGGGGCGCCAATTAGATCCAGATATGGATTTATGGAAAACAGCAAAACCGGTATTAGAGCGTTGGGTTGATAAACAAATTGGTATTCGTGGCTTTATTGATCGTATTAAAGATGAGGCGCCACACTGGGCAAAGTTAGTGCCTACTATCCCTAGATTGCTTGTAAATTGGTTGGAAAACCACCAAGAGTCTCAAAAATCTCAGACGGAAGAGCTAATGTTACGCTTGTTGTTGGAGCAGAAAAAGACCAGAACACTTATCTGGAGCAGCATGCTTTTTGCCGCGGGTTTATTGGGCGGGACTTTATTTACGCTCATCTGGCTTGGCTAAGCCCTATAATTTCAAGCTTCATGAAAAAATATTTTATTGCCGGCATGCTTGTATGGGCTCCTTTGGCCATCACTATTTGGGTGATGACATGGGGGCTGTCAGTATTGGATGGAGTTTTTGGCTCCGTTATGGCTGCTTTGATTGCGGTTTTACCAAGTGCTCTTAAGCCTGCATTGCAAGCTTTTAGAGAGCTTCCTGGCGTTGGCATTCTGATTGTTGTTGCAATTATTTTTACGACAGGTATTTTTGCCGCAAATTTTGCCGGTCAATGGTGGATTGCTTTATGGGATCGTCTAATCGCACGAATTCCAATTGTTAAATCAATTTATTCAAGTGTTAAGCAAGTATCAGATACTTTATTTTCCAGTAAAGGAAATGCGTTTAGGAAAGCTGTATTGATTCCTTATCCAAGGAATGGGTCCTGGACGATTGCTTTTATAACGGGGAACCCAGCGCAAGAAATTAAAGGTAAGTTGGATAAAGAACATGTGAATGTATTTTTACCAACAACCCCTAATCCGACATCAGGCTTCTTTATGATTGTTCCTGTTGCGGACATTATTGAATTAGATATGAGTGTTGAAGAAGCATTGACACATATCGTCTCCATGGGATCAGTTCCCCCTCATCACCACGTACCATCATCAGTAAAGTAGGAAGTTTTATGCCAATGCGTAGCCATCAGTGCGGGCAAGTTACAGAAGCCCTTATCGGTCAACAAATCACATTAGCCGGTTGGGTTAATCGTCGTCGCGACCACGGCGGAGTTATTTTTATCGACTTAAGAGATCGTGATGGATTTGTTCAAGTGGTATGCGACCCTGATCGTGCTGATATGTTTAAGATTGCCGAAGAGGTTCGTAGTGAATATTGCGTTCAGATTATTGGTTTAGTTAGAGCTCGTCCTGCTGGCACAGAAAATAATGACTTGGTAAGTGGCAAAGTTGAGATTTTGTGTCATGAACTAAATATTTTGAATGCTTCAGTTACACCGCCATTTCATTTGGAAGACGACAATCTTTCTGAGACAACCCGTTTAACGCACCGTGTTTTAGATTTGCGTCGCCCGCAGATGCAAAAAAATCTGCGCTTACGTTATAGCGTGGCAATGGAATCTCGTAGATATTTGGATGCTGCGGGATTTATTGATATTGAAACACCTATGTTGACTAAGAGCACACCAGAAGGTGCCCGCGATTATTTGGTGCCTTCTCGTGTTCATGATGGTCAATTCTTTGCTTTACCTCAGTCGCCTCAGCTATTTAAACAGTTATTGATGGTTGCTGGATTTGATCGTTATTATCAAATTACAAAATGTTTCCGTGATGAAGATTTGCGCGCTGATCGTCAACCTGAATTTACGCAAATCGACTGCGAGACAGCGTTCTTAGATGAGCAAGATATCCGTGATTTATTCGAGAACATGGTTCGTCACATTTTTAAAACAGTGATGAATGTTGAATTGGCTAATCCGTTCCCGGTAATGCCTTATTCGGAAGCTATGGCTCGTTTTGGTTCAGATAAACCTGATTTGCGTGTGAAGTTAGAGTTCACAGAGTTAACCGATGTCATGAAGGATGTTGACTTCAAGGTTTTCTCGGGTGCAGCTAATCAAGCAAATGGTCGTGTTGTAGGTTTGCGCGTGCCGGGCGGTTCTGAGATTAGCCGAAGTGAGATTGATGATTACACGCAGTTTGTATCGATCTATGGTGCGAAAGGCTTGGCGTGGATTAAGGTTAACGAAGTTGCTAAAGGTCGTGATGGCTTGCAGTCACCAATTGTTAAAAACTTACATGATGCAGCTGTTGCTGAAATCTTGTCACGTACTGGCGCACAAGATGGCGATATTATTTTCTTCGGCGCAGATAAAGCAAAAGTTGTTAATGATGCGATTGGCGCTTTGCGTTTGAAGATTGGTCATTCAGATTGGGCTAAGCAAAAAGGTTTGATGGAGCAGGTTTGGAAGCCAATGTGGGTTGTTGATTTCCCAATGTTTGAATACGATGAAGACAATGCGCGTTGGGTTGCTTGCCACCATCCATTTACAAGCCCTAAAGATGAACACTTAAATTATCTTGAGACAGATCCTGGTAAGTGTTTAGCTAAAGCCTATGACATGGTTCTTAATGGTTGGGAAATCGGTGGCGGTTCTGTGCGTATTCACAAAGAAACCGTTCAAAGCCAAGTTTTCAGAGCTCTTAAGATTGGTCCTGAAGAAGCTCAAGCTAAGTTTGGTTTCTTGTTAGACGCATTACAGTATGGCGCTCCTCCACATGGCGGTATCGCTTTTGGTTTGGATCGTATTGTGACGATGATGACCGGTGCCGAATCTATTCGTGATGTGATTGCATTCCCTAAAACACAAAGAGCACAGTGTTTGCTAACGCAAGCTCCAAGTGCTGTGGATGAAAAACAATTGCGTGAATTACATATTCGTTTACGCAATACGCAGGTTCCTGCATGAAAATCCCAATCTCGGTTCTAGTCGTTATTTATACGGCTGGAAACGAGGTGCTGTTGCTTGAGAGAGCTGATCATCCAGGTTATTGGCAATCAGTAACTGGCAGTTTAGATGTTGGTAGTGAGCCTCTTATTGAGGCTGCTGCTAGAGAGTTGTTAGAAGAAACGGGCATTGATGTTAGTCAGCTGCCTGATTCTGCGCTAATCTCGATGAATCACTCCGTGGTTTATGAAATATATCCTGAGTGGCGACATCGTTACCCTCCCGGAGTGGTTGAAAATACTGAGCATTGGTTTAAGCTTGAATTACCTGATCGTGTTCCAGTAACTTTAGCTCCTAAAGAGCATACGTCTTTTCGGTGGGAGCCAATTTCAGTTGCCTCATCTTTATGTTTTTCACCAAGTAATAAAGAAGCGATTCTGCGACTGAAAATAACATAGAATCTCAATATGTCTCTGCTGCGTCAAGATCGTTGGCAAAATATTGATGACCTGATTCTTCTTGAGGGTGGAGCCACCTATTTCCCCGCTATTGAAAAACAACTCGAACTCGCCACCAAGAGTATCTATCTAGAAACTTATATTTTTTCTGCTGATGCAACTGCAAAAAAAATTAGTGATTTGTTATGCCTTGCAGCAAAACGGGGCGTAGAAGTTAAATTAATTGTTGATTGGTTGGGGTCTGCGCCATTGCTATTTGAGTCTGACTTAATTCAGAGTGGTGTTGAGCTGTGCTATTACAACAAAGCATGGTTTGGTAGATTTGGGTTTTCTCGCACTCACAGAAAATTATTAGTTATTGATGGTGTTACAGCCTTTGTTGGCGGAATTAATATTTGTGACGATCGTTTAGATGCTGCCGGTAAGCCAGTTGGTGGTGTGCGTTGGGATTTGGCCATTCAGGTTTATGGAAAAGTTGTGGAGCATGTGCATATTGCTTTTCTAAGGCAATGGCAAAGGCTTCAGGTTGGGGCATTGCACCCCGCAAACATTATTAAAAGAATTTTTCAGCAGGAGTTACCCTGGAGTTCAAGTCACTTCATGGGAATTCGACATAGTGCTAAAGCTAGCATTGCATTTATTGCTCGGGATAATTTGCATCATCGGCGTGATATTGAGAGAGCTTACTTAAAAGCGATTGGCCAGTCTCGTGAGGAAATTTGGTTAGTGACACCTTACTTTATGCCGGCGCGTTTATTGAGGAAGGCATTAATACGTGCGGCGCAAAGAGGAGTTTCTGTTAATTTGTTATTAGGTCGAGATGAGTTCGCGATTCTGAATTGGGCTGTACCTAGTTTGTATGGACAGTTTTTAAAAGCGGGCATCAAGATTTATGAATACAGTGGTCATGGGCAATTACATGCGAAGGTCATGGTTGTTGATAGGCGTTGGGCAACCATTGGATCTTCCAATTGTGATCACTTATCTTTTTTTGTGAATCATGAGGCAAATTTAGTTATTCGCAATCATGAGGTTGTCAGAGAAATGCGTTGGCGGGTTTTTGATAAGGCGCATGAGTTCGCGCATGCTGTTGATCCTGATACATATATGAATCGATCTGTTTTTATTAAATTAGCCAATTGGATTAGTTATCGTGTAGTTCGTTTAATCGTGGGGGTTTTGGTTATTGGGGTTAAAGATAAGGCCCTTATCAACCAAGGGGATTAATCATTATTTGCTAGGGCTATTGCACAAAATTTAAAAAAGGTGCATTATCCGAAAAAAGAACGGTCGTTCTATTTCGGAGACATTATGAGTAATGTTGTTAGATTATCTGATAAAACAAATTCTGAGCTTGGTGTTAGCGTTAAAAAGGGCGAGCTGACTCGCGCTGCCATATTAGATGCTGCATTAGAGCTTGCTGCTAGAGATGGCTTGGAAGGTCTGACGATTGGCTTAATTGCTGAGCGTATGCAAATGAGTAAAAGTGGCGTGTTTGCTCATTTCGGGTCTCGTGAAGACTTGCAATTAGAGGTTGTGCGAGAGTATCACCGAAGATTTCAACAAAACGTATTTCAGCCTGCGCTTCTTCAACCTAAAGGGCTTCCTCGGTTAGAGAGGATGTTGGATTTATGGATGGAATTGCGAATTCATGAATTAACTAGTGGATGTATTTATATATCTGGAGCGGTTGAGTTTGATGATCGCCCAGGCGCCGTTAGAGAGCAACTAGTAGAGAGCGTTGAGATGTGGCGCCATGCTTTATTAAAAGCCATAAAAATTTCTATTGAAGAAGGCCATCTTAAAAAAGACGCTAATCCAGAAGCTATGTTGTTTGGAATATATAGCGCTGTATTAGGTTTGCATCATGATGCAAGGTTTTTAAGGTTAACTAAAAGTATTCAGCTAGCTAAAGATCTTGTTAAAAAAATCATCGATGAAAACAAAGTAAAAAATAAATAAACCAATAAAAAAGACAAGATACAAGACATATAAGGAGACATTGCAATGCCAACATATGCTGCCCCTCTTAGAGACATGCAATTTGTTATGCATGAGTTATTGGAGGTTGAAAATACCTTTAAAGAAATTCCTCAATATGCTGAGATAGATAAAGAAACTATTAACCAGGTATTAGAAGAGGCAGGCAAGTTTTGTTCGGAAATTTTATTGCCTTTAAATCAAGTAGGAGATAAAGAAGGTTGTCAGAGGCTGGATGATGGAGCCATTAAAACGCCCACTGGATTCAAGGATGCCTATCAACAATTTGTAGAAGGTGGGTGGCCCGCGCTCGCATGTGATGCGAAGTATGGTGGCCAAGCATTACCTCAATTAATTAATAGCGCTGTTTACGAAATGATGAACTCCGCGAATCAAGCGTGGACCATGTATCCAGGTTTGTCTCATGGGGCTTATGAGTGTCTACATGCGCATGGCACTGAGTATCAAAAAAATACATATTTAGAGAAATTGGTCAGTGGTCAGTGGACTGGGACTATGTGCTTAACTGAACCTCACTGTGGTACTGATTTAGGTATTTTGAAAACCAAGGCTGAGCCATTGGATGATGGTGCTTATCGAATAACAGGTACCAAGATATTTATTTCAAGCGGCGATCATGATCTAAGTGAAAATATTGTGCATCTCGTGTTGGCTAGATTACCTAATGCTCCGGAGGGATCAAAGGGGATTTCTTTATTTGTCGTGCCTAAGTTTTTGCCGGATGAGGCTGGTGGGCCTGGGGTTAAAAATCAAGTAACTTGCGGGGCTCTTGAGCACAAGATGGGTATTCATGGAAATGCAACTTGTGTGATGAATTTTGATGGTTCTATTGGCACATTAGTTGGGGAGCCACATAAAGGCTTGAATGCCATGTTTGTCATGATGAATGCGGCCAGGTTGGGTGTGGGTATGCAAAGTCTTGGTTTAACTGAGGTGGCTTATCAGAATTCCAGGGTTTATGCGAAAGAGCGCTTACAAATGCGTAGCCTAAAAGGTGCGCAGTATCCTAATCAGGTAGCAGACCCCATTATTGTTCATCCTGATGTCAGAAGAATGCTTCTTACTCAGCGTGCTTATGCTGAAGGGGCCAGGGCATTCGCATATTGGGTTGCATTCATGATCGATCTTGAGCAATCGGAAACCAATCAAAAGAAAAAAGAAGAAATTGGTGACATGGTGGCGTTATTAACACCAATTATTAAAGCCTTTATTACAGATAATGCTTTTCTTGCAACCAATGAAGGCATGCAGGTATTCGGAGGGCATGGGTATATTGCTGAGTGGGGCATGGAGCAGTTTGTGCGTGATGCCAGAATTAATATGATTTACGAAGGAACCAATACCATTCAGTCTTTGGATTTATTAGGTAGAAAAGTATTGGGTGATATGGGGTCTAAGCTCAAAAGGTTCGGCAAATTAGTGGAGCAATTTGTTGAGGCTGAAGGTGGGCGTAAAGATATGGCCGAATTTATTGATCCATTAGTCGACATTGGTGAAAAAGTTAAAAAGCTCACCATGGAATTAGGAATGAAGGCTATGACTAATAAAAATGAGGTGGGTGCTGCGGCCGTACCTTATCTAAGAGTTGTGGGGCACTTTGTCTATGCCTTCTTGTTTGCAAAAATGGCAAAAATCTCATTGGATAAAAAAGATTCGGGAGATGATTTTTATAAAGCCAAATTGGCAACTGCTAGATTTTATTTTGCAAAACTATTGCCAGAAACTGCTTATCAAATTAGGGTCGCCAGATCCGGTTCCGAAAGTTTGATGGCTTTAGATGCTGAATTATTTTAAGGAAGTCTTATGACGACATTTCAGATAAAAAAAGTTGCTGTATTGGGCGCAGGTGTGATGGGGGCTCAAATTGCCGCACATTGCGTGAATGCCAATGTGCCGGTGGTTTTATTTGATTTACCCACACCAGCTAAAGATGGCTTGGCAGCTGACAAAAATTTAATTGTTAAAAAAGCTTTAGATAATTTAAAGAAGTTAAAGCCAGCTCCTTTGGCTAACAAAGCAGATGTGGATTTAATTCAAATAGCGAATTATGAAGACGATCTTCATTTGTTGGCGTCATGCGATTTAGTGATTGAGGCGATTGCTGAAAGATTAGATTGGAAACATGATTTATATAAAAAAGTATCACCGTTCTTAGCTTCTCATGCCATCTTCGCTACTAATACATCTGGTCTTTCTATTACAAAATTATCCGAAGGTTTCTCTCCGGAGTTAAAGAAACGGTTTTGCGGCATTCATTTTTTTAATCCACCTAGATATATGCACTTGTTGGAATTAATTCCAACGGAATATACCGATGCGGATTTGTTAGATGTTTTAGAGCCTTTTATGACATCGGTGCTAGGCAAAGGTGTTGTTAGGGCAAAAGATACGCCGAACTTTATTGCTAATAGGGTAGGGGTATTTTCTATATTGGCTGTGTTAGCCGAGGCTCAAAAATTTAAGCTTGGTTTTGATGAGGTAGATGCATTAACCGGTAGTAAATTAGGTCGCGCGAAATCTGCCACATTTAGAACGTGTGATGTGGTGGGTATCGATACCATGGCGCATGTGATTAAGACCATGGAAGATGGCTTACCTAGTGATCCATTCGCCTCTGTTTATAAAGTACCAGATGTTGTTAAGGGCTTAGTAGAAAAAGGTTTGTTGGGTCAGAAAACTGGCGCAGGTTTCTATAAAAAAAGTGGTAAAGAAATCTTGGTATTAAATCCAGCAACTGGCGAATACATTCCTTCAGTGGGTGAAATCTTGCCGGTAGTTGAGCGAATTCTTAAGAAGCCTTTAGCGGAAAGGTTTTCGTTGTTAAGAGATTTAGATGAACCGCAAGCCCAATTTTTGTGGGCAATATTCAGAGATATTTTTCATTACATTGCAGTACATCTTGAGTCTATTGCTGATACAGCTGCTGAAGTTGATTTTGCGATGCGTTGGGGTTTTGGTTGGAGTACCGGACCTTTTGAGGACTGGCAAGAAGCTGGTTGGTTGCAAATAGCGCAATGGGTGCAGCAAGACATTGATGATGGTAAGGCTTTGTCAAAAGAGCCTTTGCCTAAATGGGTTTTCGAAAGTGATGTGGCCAAATTAGGTCAGGTTCACTCTAAGCAAGGATCTTGGTCGCCTGCTCATAAAACTTTTGTTTTGCGGTCAAGTTTGCCTGTTTATAAAAAACAAATATTTAGAGCAAGTCTAAAAGGTGATCGCTCAGTTAATCCTAAAGTGGCAGGAGAAACTATATTTGAAAACGAGGGCGTAAGGGCTTGGGTGGAAGACTCTCAAAAAGATGTTTTGATTCTGTCATTTAAGTCAAAAATGAATACGATTGGTCCAGATGTATTGGATGGTATTGCAAATGCGATTGATTTGGCTGAGAAGTCATATAACGGGTTAGTCATCTGGCAGCCTACATCCTTAAAGTTGGGGGCCCCGGGTGGAGCGTTTTCAGCAGGAGCTAATTTAGAGGCAGCCATGCCTTTGTTTATGAAGGGTGGTCCGGCTGGCATAGAGCCTTTTGTTCAAAAATTCCAAGATACGATGTTGCGCGTTAAATATGCGAATGTACCTGTGGTGGTGGCTGTTTCGGGAATCGCGCTGGGTGGTGGTTGTGAATTATTACTTCATGCAGCTAAAAGAGTGGTTGCCATTGAGAGCTATGTCGGTTTAGTTGAAATCGGCGTGGGTTTATTGCCTGCTGGTGGCGGATTAAAAGAGGCTGCTATTCGTGGTGCCAAATTACAAGAAAAACTGGGCAACAATAATTATTTGGATTGCATTAAGGCTTCTTTTGAAAATGCAGCTATGGCTAAAGTGTCTTCATCGGCTCATGAGGCAAGGAGCATGGGTTATCTAAATGAATCAGATGTGATCGTTGCTAATGTGCACGAACTGCTATACCAAGCTCAAATGCAAGTGAAATATTTAGCAGCATCAGGTTACAGACCTCCTTTAGAACGTTTAATTTCTGTTGGTGGCAGATCGGTTATTTCTACTGTTAGCGGTCAACTTATTAATATGCTTGAAGGTGGTTTTATTTCGCAGCATGATTTCTTGATAGCTAAAAAAATAATTGAAGTAATTGCTGGTGGTGATGTTGATGCCGGTACGCAAGTTCCGGAGAGTTGGTTATTGAAGTTGGAAAGGCAAGCCTTTGTTGAGTTGTTAGGAACATCTAAGACTCAAGAGCGAATCATGGGTTTACTTCAAACAGGTAAGCCAGTTCGTAACTAACTGCCAAAATTAAGGATTAAAAATGAAAATGATTCAAGAAGCCTACATTGTTGCGGCAACACGTAGTCCTATTGGTAAAGCTCCCAAAGGATCTTTGCGTTTTAAAAGGCCTGATGATTTATTGGCCGAGACGCTTAAAAATTGCCTAGCGCAAGCTCCTAATCTGGATCCCAAAGCGATTGAAGACATGATCGTTGGTTGTGCAATTCCGGAAGGCCCTCAGGGCTTGAATGTGGCAAGAATGAGTTTACTTTTAGCCGGTATGCCAAATACGGTTGGGGGCATCACAGTTAATCGTTTCTGCGCATCTGGTTTAAGTGCTATTGCTATGGCAGCTGACAGGATTAGAGTGGGTGAGGCCGATGTCATGATTGCCGCCGGTGTTGAATCAATGAGCATGGTGCCCATGATGGGCGGCACGCCATCTTTGTCTCCTGAGATTTTCTCTCGGGATGAAAACCTTGGCATTGCTTATGGCATGGGTTTGACTGCTGAGAAAGTAGCGCAACAATGGAAAATTTCTAGAGAAGCTCAAGATGCATTTTCATTAGCATCTCATCAAAAAGCGATTGCTGCGCAAAAGGCCGGTGAGTTTCAGCAAGAAATTTCACAGGTCTCTTATGAAAAAAGACAAATAAACCAAGCAACAGGTCAGGTTGATATTCAAACTGCATATCTTTCTGCGGACGAGGGGCCTAGGTTTGATGCCTCCATCGAAGGATTGTCTAAATTAAAACCTGTATTTGCTAATAAGGGTAGTGTGACGGCAGGCAACAGTTCTCAAATGTCAGATGGGTGTGGCGCATTAATATTAGCTAGTGAGAAAGCAATTAAAAGCTTTGGCTTGACGCCGCTCGCTAAATTTGTGAGTTTTGCTGTGCGTGGAGTTCCTCCCGAAATTATGGGTATTGGTCCTAAAGAAGCTATTCCTGTAGCGCTCCAATATGCTGGTTTAAAACAAGACGATATTGACTGGTTTGAATTGAATGAAGCGTTTGCTGCTCAGTCATTGGCGGTTATTCAGGATTTAAATTTAAATCCTGATAAAGTGAATCCGCTAGGTGGTGCGATTGCGTTGGGGCATCCATTGGGCGCAACTGGTGCGATACGTGGTGCTACGGTGATACACGCTTTACAGCGTAGGCAGTTAAAATATGGCATGGTCACGATGTGTGTGGGAACTGGCATGGGTGCCGCGGGTATTTTTGAAAGAGTTTAATTATGAGGCGAGCTCCTGCCGATGGAGACGTAGCAAGACATACATATCGCAGTAGTGACTGGAAGGTCATTAAAAATTTATTGCCTTATTTATGGGCATTTAAATTTAGAGTTTCTGTTGCGTTAACTTGTTTGATCTTGGCAAAGGTAGCCAATCTAGGCGTTCCGATTTTGTTAAAGGGACTTATTGATGCCTTGAGTTTGCCTTCTGCAACATATGCCTTAATCGTTGTGCCAACCGCATTAATTTTTGGTTACGGTTTATTAAGATTATCAGCCTCTTTGTTTACCGAGCTTAGAGAGTTATTATTTTCCAGAGTTACTGAGAGTGCGGTTCGCACAGTTGCTTTACAAGTTTTTGAGCATTTGCACGCTTTATCCTTGAGATTCCATTTGTCTCGTCAGACGGGTGGCATGACTCGTGATATTGAGCGTGGCACTAGAGGTATTCAATCTCTTATCTCTTATTCTCTTTACAGCATCTTGCCGACGATTGTTGAGCTAACCTTGGTGCTAGGGTACTTCATTTGGGCTTATAACTATTTGTTTGCAATTGTTACGTTTGGGGCTTTGGTCTTTTACGTGATTTTTACTATTTTTGTTACTGAATGGCGAACGCAGTACCGTCGCAAAATGAATGAGCTTGATTCTAGGGCCAATCAAAGAGCGATTGATTCACTCATTAATTTTGAGACAGTTAAATATTTTGGTAATGAGCAGTATGAGGCCGCTCGGTATGACGAGAATTTGCGCCGTTATCGTGAGGCTGCCATTAAATCGCAACGTTCTCTGGCATTTTTAAATGCTGGTCAACAGACCATTATCGCGTTAGGCCTCATTATTATTTTATGGTTAGCTACCAATCAGGTTGTTCAAGGTCTGATGACTATTGGTGATTTGGTATTGGTCAATGTCTTAATGATTCAGTTATATATACCGCTAAATTTCTTGGGTGTTATTTATCGAGAAATTAAACAGGCACTTACTGACATGGATCGGATGTTTCATTTATTGGAGACTGATAAAGAGATTGCCGATGTGCCAGGTGCAAAAAATATTGAAATTCTGAATACGCAATTAGGTCCTAAGGTTGAATTTAAAAATGTTTATTTTCACTATGAGCCTAATAGAGAAATTCTTAAAGATGTAAGTTTTGAAATATTACCTGGGCAAACAACCGCTGTTGTGGGTCATAGTGGAGCTGGAAAAAGTACTTTAGCTCGTTTGTTATTTCGTTTTTATGATGTGCAACAAGGCGGTATTTATTTAGATGCACAAGATATTAAAAGCGTGACTCAGGTTGGTTTAAGGCATGTTATTGGCATCGTTCCTCAAGATACTGTGTTGTTTAACGACACCGTTGCCTACAATATTGCTTATGGTAGGCCAGGCGCCAGCCAAGATGAGATTGAGGCTGCTGCTAAGTCTGCGCAAATTCATGATTTCATCACTTCTTTGCCTTTGGGATACAAAACAATGGTGGGTGAGCGAGGTTTGAAGTTGTCAGGTGGAGAGAAGCAGCGCGTAGCTATTGCTAGAACTTTGTTAAAAAATCCAGCGTTGTTGATTTTTGATGAGGCAACTTCTGCTTTAGACTCCGAAACGGAACGAGCTATTCAAAAAGAGCTTCTTGCTTTAGCTCAAAATCGTTCAACGCTCATTATTGCGCACCGCCTTTCAACGGTTATTCATGCGCATCAAATATTGGTGATGGATGCCGGACAGGTTATTGAACGTGGTACACACGAAGAGCTTTTGCAGGCCAATGGGCGTTATTCTGAAATGTGGCGAGTCCAGCAAGCTCAATCCGAGATAACATTCGGATATGCCAGTTAAAAATACACAAGATTTTTTAGAGCAAGCTTTTTTGAAGGCCTTGGGTGCTGCCAAGCCTAGCGAAATCCTGCCGGTGAGTTTGGCGACTGTTTTTAAAAATCCATTGGCTGGCCGTTGTTTAGTCTTGGGGGCGGGTAAGGCAGCAGCTTCTATGGCAGCTACGCTTGAGGCGTATGCTCATGAGCATTGGCCTGATACTCAATTGGAAGGCATGGTTGTGACGCGTTATGGTCATGCAATGCCGACGAAAACTATTCAAGTTGTCGAGGCTAGTCACCCTGTCCCTGATGCGGCTGGTTTAGATGCGGCTCAAAAAACACTGGATTTAATAGCCACCTTGCAAGCTAATGATCAATTGATCGTATTAATCTCTGGAGGTGGGTCTAGTCTATTAACCTTGCCGGCATCAGGTTTGTCGATTGACGATGTGCAAGCAACAACTCGCGCTTTATTACGCTCTGGTGCTCCTATTGCTCAAATGAATATTGTCCGCAAACATCTTTCCGCCATTTTGGGTGGACATATGGCTCGCGAGGCTGTGGCTAGAGGTGCTAAGGTGGATGCATTTTTAATTTCAGATGTAACTGGTGACGATATTTCCAGCATTGCTAGTGGCCCATGTGCGCCGGATGATTCATCATTTACTGATGCCTTACGGGTATTGGGTGAATATGATTTATTAAATAGCCAAGTGCCACAGGTAGTGATTGATTATTTGAGGGCTGGGGAGCGTGGTAATCATCCTGAAACGCCTAAATCAGGCGACCCTATTTTTAAAAATGTGCGTAACCATTTATTAGGTTCTGCTCACGCAAGCCTTGAAGCCGCAGCTAATTATTGCCGTTCTGTCGGTGTAACACCTGTCATTTTGGGTGACACGGTAACGGGTGAGGCAAAAGATGTCGCTTTAATGCAGGCCTCCATTGCTAGAGAAATTTATTTTTACAATGCGCCGTTCGCTAGGCCTGTAGCCTTACTTTCTGGAGGTGAGTGCACAGTGACTATTCCTCCTGGCGTTAAAGGGCGAGGTGGACGTTGCACAGAATTTTTATTAGCCTTGTTAGCTGCTACTGAGGATTTGCCATCATTGGCTGCCTTAGCAGCAGATACAGATGGTATCGATGGTAGCGAGGATAATGCGGGTGGATGGTTTGATTCTTCAGTGCGAAAATTTGCAGAATCAAAAAAAATATTAGCAAAAAAATATTTAGCAGATCATGATGCTTACGGTTTTTTTAAGGAAGCTCGTGCATTGGTTGAAACAGGCCCTACTTTGACCAATGTGAATGATTTCAGAATACTGTTGATTGATAGCGAGTCTTAATTCATGAGTGAAATAAAAACAATCGAGATAACAAAGCCAGATGATTGGCATCTTCATATTCGTGATGGAGAATTTTTGCCAGATCTTTTAGGGCACACTGCTAGTCAATTCTCTAGAGCCATCATCATGCCTAATTTAAGGCCGCCGGTAACAACGGTTGATTTAGCTAATGCTTATAAAGCCAGAATTAAAGCGGCATTACCGAAGGGTAGTCAGTTCGAGCCCTTGATGGTTTTGTATTTAACGGATAACACTTCGGCCTCAGAAGTTAAAAAGGCGAAGGAGCATGGTGTTGTTGCATTTAAGTTGTATCCAGCTGGAGCCACTACGAATAGTGATGCAGGTGTAACAGATTTAAAAAAATGCTCAGCTGCCTTAGAAGCAATGGAGGCTTGCGGCATACCATTGTTAGTTCATGGTGAAGTAACCGGCATAGAAATTGACATTTTTGATCGTGAAGCAGTTTTTATTGATCAAGTTTTAGAGCCACTCCGTATTCGACATCCTGGCCTAAAAATTGTTTTCGAACACATTACAACTAAACAGGCGGCTCAGTATGTCAAAGAGGCTGATACTGCTCGTTATGGCGTAATGGGTGCAACGATTACACCCCAACATCTTTTGTTTAATCGTAATGCGATTTTTACGGGAGGCATTCGCCCTCATTACTATTGTTTGCCAGTTTTGAAAAGAGAAGAACATCGCCAGGCTTTAGTTGAGGCTGCCACATCTGGTAATTCAAGATTTTTCCTTGGAACAGATAGCGCGCCGCATATTAAAGGTACTAAAGAAAATGCTTGTGGATGTGCCGGTTGTTATACCGCATGGCATGCAATGCCTTTATATGCCGAGGCATTTGAAAATGCCAACGCATTAGAGCGCCTGCAGGGTTTTGCTAGTGAGTTTGGCGCTGATTTTTATGGCTTGCCTCGAAATACAAGCAAATTAATTCTGAAAAAAGAATCTCATCTAGTCCCTGATGAATTCCCTATGGGATCGGGTACGGTAGTGCCTTTGCGTGCTGGAGAAATGTTAACTTGGTCGATAGTCGGTTAGACTATCGGGGCAGAGTCGGTAAGGCAATCGCTGCCTTGGCAACAAGGGAGAGGAAAGTCCGGACTCCATAGGGCAGGGTGTTGGCTAACAGCCATCCACGGTGACGTGAGGAATAGGGCCACAGAGACGAGCGTATTTAGTTACGGTGAAACGCGGTAACCTCCACTCGGAGCAATCCCAAATAGGCAAGCGTTGAGGCGGTCCGCTGAGCTTGCGGGTAGGGAGCTTGAGCTCACTGGTAACGGTGAGCCTAGATGAATGGTTGCCCCCATGCGCAAGTGTGGGCGACAGAATCCGGCTTAATAGCCGACTCTGCACTTCTTAAGCTTCAATAATTTCAATAGAGTGAGTAATTTCAGCTGTCTTGCCCAACATGATCGTGGCCGAGCAATACTTGTCGTGTGACAGTTCTACAGCTTTTTCTACTCTTGATCGATCTAAGCCTTTACCTGTTACAGTAAATTTCATATTAATTTTAGTGAACACTTTTGGGTCTTCATTAGCACGCTCGGCTTCTAAAGTAACTTCACAGTTGCGAATGTCTTGTCTTGCTTTTTTGAGGATCATGACAACATCGAAACAAGTGCATCCACCAGCGCCAACCAACATCATTTCCATTGGACGGGGTGCCAAGTTTTTGCCGCCTGCTTCAGGGGCGCCATCCATATTGACGAGATGTCCGCTGCCAGTTTCAGCGCTAAAGGCCATTCCGTCTTTGCCGAGCCATTTAATCGTTGCTTGCATGATTTCCTTTAAATAAACTGAGCTTTTCTGCGTTTCGCTAGTTATTATTCTCTATTTATTAAAAATATCCAATAAAAACAATACGTTAACATTATTTTATTCGTATAAGTTACTGCTAGATCTATTCGAATAAAGACATTTGGCTAATTTTTATTGGTTTAAAACCGCTATTTTGGCAGATTTTACTGTTTAAAAATGGCTGTTTAGCCCATTCTTTGCTACAATTTAAGGCTTTCCCACGTTGCCCATGGGAAAGAAGTTGTACCAGTTTTTGGTTTGAACTGCGAGCCTGCAAATATAAGCGGAGCCAAAGGGAAAACAAAAAGACTGTTTTTATAGGGCTTAACAATTTAAGGTAATCATGAAAACTTTCTCAGCAAAACCGCATGAGGTGAAGCGTGAGTGGTTCGTGATTGACGCTACGGACAAAGTCCTCGGTCGTGTCGCCAGTGAAGTGGCACACCGTCTACGCGGCAAGCACAAGCCAGAATTCACCCCACACGTTGACACAGGCGATTTCATCGTCATCATCAATGCATCTAAGTTGCGCGTGACTGGCACTAAGGGCTTGAATAAAAAATACTATACGCACAGCGGATATCCTGGCGGCATCTACGAAACAAACTTCGACAAGATGCAAGCTAAGTTCCCTGGACGTGCTCTCGAGAAGGCCGTTAAAGGTATGTTGCCTAAAGGTCCCCTTGGCTATGCAATGATCAAGAAATTGAAAGTTTATGCAGAAGCTAACCACCCACACGCGGCTCAACAGCCAAGCGTTCTTGAGATCTAAGGAGCCGATATGATTGGAAACTGGAACTATGGTACTGGCCGTCGTAAAAGCTCAGTAGCTCGTGTATTCATCAAGGCTGGTAAAGGTGAAATTCTTGTAAACGGCAAGCCGATTGCTGAATACTTTGCTCGCGAAACATCACGCATGATTGTTCGTCAACCATTAGAGTTGACTAACCATGGCGCAACGTTTGACATTAAAGTGAACGTTTCTGGTGGCGGTGAGACTGGTCAAGCTGGTGCGGTTCGTCACGGTGTGACACGTGCTTTGATTGATTACGATGCAGCGTTGAAGCCAGCTTTATCTAAAGCAGGTTTTGTTACACGTGATGCTCGTGAAGTTGAGCGTAAAAAAGTTGGTTTGCATGGCGCGCGTCGTCGCAAACAGTTCAGCAAACGTTAATTTTTTTGCTGTTCTACAGAAAAGCCGCGCCCTGCGCGGCTTTTTCTTTTTTACAATAGCGGTATTGGAGGACATCAAATGATTAAAGTAGGTATTGTTGGCGGGACAGGCTATACAGGTGTAGAGCTTTTACGTTTGTTATCTCAGCATCCTGAGGTGCAACTTACTGCGATTACTTCTCGCAAAGAAGCTGGCATGCCAGTTGCCGAGATGTTCCCATCCTTGCGTGGGCGTGTAGACCTTTGTTTTACAACGCCTGAAGAAGCTAAGTTAACTGAATGTGACGCAGTCTTTTTTGCGACTCCTCATGGCGTTGCTATGGCTCAAGCTAAAGAACTGTTAGCGGCAGGCGTGAAAATTTTGGATTTGGCTGCAGATTTTCGCTTGAAGGATCTCGCCGAATTCGAGAAATGGTACGGTATGCCCCATGCTTGCCCAGACGTTTTGTCAGAGGCGGTTTATGGGCTTGCGGAAATTAATCGCGAGGCTATTAAAAAGGCACGTGTTGTTGGTTTGGCTGGTTGCTATCCAACTTCTGTGCAATTGGGTTTTGCTCCTTTGTTATCCCCTAAATCAACGGGCGGCAAGAAATTAGTTGATTTGAGCTATTTGATTTCTGATTCAAAATCAGGCGTGTCTGGTGCTGGGCGTAAGGCTGAGGTTGGCACATTGATGGCTGAAGCAAGTGATAACTTTAAGGCTTATGGCGTTAAGGGGCATAGACATCACCCTGAGATTCGCCAAGGTTTGTCAGCGATTGCTGGCGGCGCCGATATTGGTTTGACCTTTGTACCTCATTTAACGCCGATGATTCGCGGTATTCATTCAACCTTGTATGCACGCATACTTCCAGAAGGCCAAGATATTGATTACCAAGCGCTTTATGAGAAGTTTTATGAGGGTGAGCCGTTTGTTGATGTGATGCCTGCGGGAAGCACACCAGAGACTCGCTCTGTAAGGGGTAGTAATGCGCTGAGAATTGCAGTTTATAGGCCTCAGGGCGGTGATACCCTGGTTATCTTGGTGGTTGAAGATAACTTGGTTAAAGGTGCCTCTGGGCAAGGTGTTCAGTGTTTGAATTTAATGTTTGGTTTGCCAGAAAATACTGGTCTGACACACATCGCTTTGTTGCCATAAAACCCTACAGCAAATGTTGGAATAGAAGCCTACAATAGTAGTTATGTATGAAAAGGAGTCCCAAATGAGTGCGACACAAACAACACAAAATATCGAAAATTTAGAGCCACCAATGCCACTAATCTTTACTGATAGCGCTGTTGCTAAAGTAGCTGATTTGATTGCTGAAGAAGGTAATCCTGATCTTAAATTGCGCGTATTTGTGCAGGGTGGCGGATGCTCTGGTTTTCAATATGGCTTTACTTTTGATGAAGCCGTTAATGAAGATGACACATTGATTACTAAAGATAACGTTACTTTATTAATTGATTCAATGAGCTTCCAATATTTGGTAGGCGCAGAGATTGATTACAAAGAAGATATCAATGGTTCTCAGTTTGTAATTAAAAATCCTAATGCCACAACTACTTGTGGTTGCGGTTCATCTTTCTCTGCTTAATTACGCAGGGTAGATAGCTCCTAAAATTCTGAGGCCTTTGGCCCCAGTGACAGCCGGTAAATTTGCCGGCTGTTTTGTTTTATGCGCCCACGCTAACCAAGCAAAGGCAGCTGCCTCCACCGTTTGGGGATCAATGCCGCAACTTTCCGTGCTCGTTATGTTTTGTGTGGGTATAAAAGAGCAATATTCTTTTAGCAGGTTGAGTAGGGCGATATTTTTGACGCCACCCCCACAGATTAAAACTCTTTGAGTGGTAGGGGCATATTCTTGGATATGGCTTGCTATGGATTTAGCAGTTAGGGCTAATAGCGTTGCTTGGATATCTTCAGGGCGAGCGTTCTCCATAGCATTTTTTTGCAAATGATGTCCTAACCAACTTGGGTTAAATAAGTCGCGGCCTGTGCTTTTAGGAGCTTTTTTAGAGAAGTAATCATCTGATAAAAAGCTCTCTAAAAGTGCAGGAATAATGGTCCCACTGTTAGCCCAAATACCATTCTTATCAAATGATTGGTTTAGATGGGTGAGCGTCCAGTGATCCATTAATGCATTCCCCGGCCCTGTATCAAACCCAATGATTGATTGTTTGGAATCATTCGGGAGAATGCTGATATTGGCAATTCCGCCGATATTTAAGATGACGGTTGGAGCATCGTTACCAAATTGTGCAGCGTGAAAAGCTGGCACTAAAGGGGCGCCTTGACCACCTGCGGCAATGTCTCTGCTACGAAAATCAGCAATAACATCAATGCCACAAACTTCGGCAAGCAATGCGGCATTGAGGGATTGTTTGGTGTAGCCAATACCGTCATGAAGACCAGGTTGATGGCGGATTGTTTGGCCATGGGCGCCAATCGCTACAATATCGGAATGTTGTAATTTCGCCTGTTTAAGAATGTTTTGCGTGGCTAGGTTGTAGTGATGCGCTAAAGCGTTGGCGGCAAGAGCCTCATGATGAATTTCATTGTCTGAAGGTGTTTGTAGCTGAAAGTACGATTTCCGTAATTTTTCATCCATAGGCACTTCCTCATGCAGCAAAACCTGTGTTTTACCTTCTGGGGAAATCTGGCATAAGACGGCGTCTACGCCATCTAAACTGGTTCCAGACATAATGCCAATGTAGTAATTCTTCATAGGGGTCGTTTCGTAAGTAGTGCGACAATAACATTCTAAGAAATAACTGTAACCGATAGATCATGTCAGCCATTAATCAGATTAAAACAGAACAACCTAAATATCCAATTACAGACCAAGTTAAAGAAGCTTTGGCGGTGACTAAGCGTGGTTGTGAAGAGCTATTGGTTGAAGCCGAGTGGGTGGAGAAGTTAGCCCGTAGTGAGGCCACAAAAACGCCTTTACGTATCAAATTAGGCCTTGATCCAACTGCGCCAGATATCCATTTGGGTCACACAGTGGTTTTAAATAAGATGCGTCAATTGCAAGATCTTGGCCATACGGTCATTTTCTTGATCGGTGACTTTACTAGCATGATTGGTGACCCATCTGGTCGCAATGCAACAAGACCTCCTCTAACTAAAGAGGAAATTGCGGTAAATGCTCAAACTTATTATCAGCAAGCAAGTTTAGTTTTAGATCCTGCTAAAACAGAGGTTCGTTACAACAGTGAGTGGTGTGATCCGCTAGGCGCTAGGGGCATGATTCAATTGGCTGCCAAATATACTGTGGCGCAAATGTTGGAGCGTGATGACTTTACAAAACGCTATAAAGGCGGCATTCCTATTTCTGTGCATGAGTTCTTGTATCCGCTGATGCAAGGTTATGACTCGGTGGCTCTTAAGAGTGATCTTGAGTTGGGTGGTACAGATCAAAAATTTAATTTGCTGGTTGGGCGTGAGTTACAAAAAGAGTATGGTCAAGAAGCTCAGTGTATTTTGACAATGCCTTTGTTGGTTGGCACGGATGGTGTCGACAAGATGAGTAAGTCTAAAAATAACTACATCGGTATTAGCGAAGCTCCGAGCGATATGTTTGGCAAGTTAATGAGTATTTCTGATGAATTGATGTGGAGTTATTTCACGCTTTTATCATTTAAACCGCTTGCTGAAATTGCCAAGATGAAAGATGAAGTTGCTGCTGGCCGTAATCCACGTGATTTTAAGGTGGCTCTTGGGCAAGAGATTGTGGCTCGTTTCCATCATCAGGCTGCCGCTGAAAAGGCTTTGGAAGACTTTAATCACCGCGCTAAAGGCGGGGTGCCTGACGATATTCCTGAGGTTTCAATGGATGGGGCGCCAATAGGTATTGGCCAGTTTTTAAAACAGGCTAATTTAGTGCCAAGTACTTCTGAAGCTATGCGCAATATTGAACAAGGTGGCGTCAAAATTGATGGGGCTACTGTTAGCGATAAAGCATTGAAGCTGAATGCAGGTACTTATGTGGTGCAAGTAGGTAAACGCCGCTTTGCCAAAGTAACGCTTGCCTAATACTGACAGCTGATTTTTTATGGCAAAAATTTACTTAATCCGTCATGGAGAGACCACTTGGAATCGTGAGAAGCGGTTGCAAGGACATTTGGATATCGGATTAAATGAGCGCGGTTATTGGCAGGCGGATCGTCTTGGTGAATATCTTGCGGATAAATCCATTGCAGCTGTTATTTCTAGTGATTTAAGTCGGGCTGTTGATACAGCGAAAGCTGTGGCAAAGCATCATGGATTAAATTTGCAGTATGACGCTGGCTTGCGCGAGCGTCACTATGGTTTGATGCAAGGTTTGAGTCATGAGGAGATTGCTCAAAAGCATCCTCGTAACCATTTGGCTTGGAAAAATCGTGAAGTAGATTTTGAACCGGAATCAGGTGAGAGCTTACGACAGTTTTACGATAGGGTTATTCATTCTGCTACGCATTGGGCTTCCCAATACGATGGTCAAGATATCGTGATTGTGGCTCATGGTGGCGTGCTTGATTGTTTAAACCGTGCTGCTACCGGAAAGACTCTAGAGTTACAGCGTGATTTTGAAATCTTGAATGCAAGCTTAAATACGCTTCATTTTTCCGAGAATCGCTTCGGGTTAATTGAGTGGGGTAATGTGTCGTTTTTGAGCGACCCCAACAGTCCTCAGTCTTTAGATGAGTTGGATGGCAGCCCTAAGTGGGTGTAAGCCATTTCAGTGGCAACTCTACCGCGAGGAGTTCTTTGCAAGAATCCTTGTTGAATTAAATAAGGCTCAATCACATCTTCAATCGTTTCACGTTCTTCGCTAATAGCAGAGGCAAGGTTATCAACACCTACTGGTCCGCCATTGAATTTGTGAATGATGGCTTCTAGTAATTTTCGATCCATGACATCAAATCCCATGGCATCAACATCTAACATTGATAGCGCAGCATCGGCGATGCTTTGGTTAATCTGACCATTGCCTTTAACTTCCGCATAGTCTCTGACACGCCTTAATAGGCGATTAGCAATACGCGGTGTACCGCGAGATCGTTTGGCGATTTCTTGGGCGCCATCATCGTCTAATGAGGCGCCTAGTAAATTAGCGGATCGTTTGACGATTAGACAAAGCTCTTCAATAGAGTAAAACTCTAATCTAGCAACAATGCCAAAACGGTCTCTTAAGGGGTTGGTGAGCATGCCTGCTCGTGTGGTCGCGCCTACTAGAGTAAATGGTTTTAAGTCCAATTTAACGCTTCTGGCGGCAGGGCCGTCGCCAATCATGATGTCAATGGCGTAGTCTTCTAGCGCTGGATATAGGATTTCTTCAACGACTGGAGAGAGCCTATGTATTTCATCAATGAAAAGAACATCATTAGCTTCCAAATTGGTTAGAAGCGCAGCCAAATCACCAGGTCGATCTAAAACGGGGCCGCTGGTTTGGCGCAAGTTAACACCCATTTCTTTGGCAATAATATGCGCAAGGGTTGTTTTACCCAGTCCTGGAGGGCCAAAAAGTAAAACATGGTCCAGCGCTTCTTGTCGTTGTTTGGCTGCGGATATAAAGATTTCTAGTTGGCCGCGCGCTTTTTTCTGCCCAACATATTCATCTAACTGCTTGGGGCGTAGCGCACGCTCTAGCGCATTGTCATTAGTGTTGGCATCTCCGCCTACCAATCGCTCTTCAGGGAGATCATTTGTTGGGTCTAAGGGAGAGATGTTGTCAGTTTTAATGGCCATGAACAGAGTTTATTATGAATATCAACGAATATCAGGTAACTAAGCTTTTGATAGCGCTTTTAAAGCGATGCGGATGCCATCGGAAACAGAAGTGTCATTTGGCACTTGTTTAAGGGCTAGCTGAGCTTCTTTGTCTGAGTAGCCCAAGGCCAATAGTGCTTGTAATACTTCTAGTTGCTTATCTGGTGTTGCATTGTTTGGCGTTAATGCAAGGTCTGCCCCAATTTTCCCTTTTAGTTCTAGTAAAAGGCGCTCAGCTGTTTTTTTGCCGATTCCTGGAACTTTTGTCAGACGACCTGATTCTTGTAAGGTGACTGCTTGAGCTAAGTCTTGAACGCTCATGCCGGACAGTAAAGATAGTGCGGTTCTGGCACCAATGCCACTAATTTTGATCAGTGCCCTGAAAGCTTCCCGCTCTTGATCCGTTGCAAACCCAAATAATTGTTGAGCATCTTCACGCACAACAAAATGTGTGAGTAGTGTGACCGATTGGCCAAGTGCTGGCATTTGATATAGCGTGCTCATGGGTACATCCACTTCATAGCCAACGCCATGGCAGTCAATGACTAATCGAGGTGGGGTGTTGGCAACTAAGGTGCCGGAAATTCTTCCAATCATGTGTCTATATTAAGCCCATTAGCGAAACTGTTGTAAGCGTTCAGAGAGTTCCCTATGATGTGCAGCGCAAATGGCGACAGCAAGTGCATCAGATGCATCTGTTCCAGTAATTTTATTGAGTTTTAGAAGACGCTTTACCATTTCTTGAACTTGTTGTTTGCTAGCTCTTCCTGAGCCAACGATGGCTTTCTTAACTTCTAAAGCGCTAAATTCAACCATCGGTAATCCATCGCTGACTAAAGATGCGATTGCTGCACCTCTAGCTTGGCCAAGCAATAAAGTAGATTTGGGATTCACATTCAAAAACACTTGTTCCATTGCTGCGGCATTAGGTTGATAAGTTTCAACAACCTCTCGAATGCCGGCATATAGCGTTGCTAGGCGCAAAGGGACTGAAATTTCCGAGCCGCCTGTCTCAATCGTGCCAGAAGCGATGTACTGTAGGCGTTGACCTTGAACTTCAATAACTCCAAAACCGCTAACGCGAAGAGCAGGGTCAATGCCTAGTATGCGCATATTAATGACGGAAGTGACGTGTGCCTGTGTAAACCATAGCTACACCACGCTCATCGGCTGCTGCAACCACTTCGTCGTCTCTCATGCTCCCGCCTGGTTGAATAACGCAGGTAGCGCCCGCATCTACCACCACATCTAGACCATCTCTAAATGGGAAAAAGGCGTCACTGGCAACCGCTGAGTTTTGAAGTGTTAAGCCGGCATTTTGAGCCTTGATGCTGGCGATTCTTGCGGAGTCGATACGGCTCATTTGACCAGCGCCTACGCCTAAAGTCATACCGCCGCCACAGAAGACAATTGCATTAGATTTAACAAACTTAGCAACGCGCCAAGCAAACATTAAATCTTCCATTTCTTTTGCTGTTGGTTGACGTTTTGTTACGACGCGTAATTCATTCATCGAAACATTTTTCACGTCAGGTGTTTGAACAAGCAATCCACCGCCTACGCGCTTGATATCTTGCGGGTTAATGGTTTCAGCTAATTCAATTTCGAGTAAACGCACATTTTGCTTGCTTGCGAATATTGCCAAAGCTTCTGGTGTGAATGCCGGCGCAATTAATACTTCCACGAATTGTTTAGAAACCGCTTCAGCAGTTTGTCCATCGCAAGGTCTATTGAATGCAATGATGCCGCCAAAAGCTGATGTTGAATCTGTTTTAAATGCTTTTTGATAAGCTTCTAATGGAGTTTCAGCAATAGCAACGCCACACGGGTTGGCATGTTTGATGATGACGCAAGCTGGCTGACCGCTAGTAACCGTATTGCCAAAGCTCTTAACGCATTCCCACGCCGCATCAGCATCTGCGATATTGTTATAAGACAACTCTTTGCCTTGCAATTGACGGTAATTAGCCAATGCACCAGCAACTGGGTGAATGTCTTTGTAGAACGCAGCACCTTGATGTGGGTTTTCTCCATAGCGCATTTCTTGTACTTTATTAAACGCTAAGTGAAGGGTTTGAGGGTACTCGCTACGAGTTGTATGTTCTAGATCATCACCTAAGCTTGATAAGTAATTAGCGATTGCACCATCGTACTGGGCAGTATGCGCATACACTTTTTTCGCTAATTTGAAATTAGTTTCAAAAGACACAACATTTTTATTTGCCAACATCTCTTTTAATACACTTTCGTAATCTGAAGGCGAAATTAAAACAGTCACATCTTTATGGTTTTTTGCGGCAGCTCTTAACATGGCTGGCCCACCGATATCGATGTTTTCAATAGCATCTTCGAAAGAACATTCTTTTTTAGCTACTGTTGACTCAAATGGGTATAAGTTAATAACCAACATATCAATCGCGCCAATGCCATGTTTCTCTAGGGCAGCCATATGTTCTGGGTAATCGCGACGTGCTAACAAACCACCGTGAACCATAGGATGTAAGGTCTTGACGCGGCCGTCTAGCATTTCAGGGAAGCCGGTAATTTCAGATACTTCAACAACTGGTAAGCCGTTGTCAGCTAGTAATTTGGCTGTGCCACCTGTGGAAAGAAGTTTCACGCCACAGTCATGGAGTGATTTTGCAAAAGGCACAATACCTGCTTTGTCTGATACTGATAAAAGAGCTGTACGGATCATAGTGTTTTAGTTGTTAAAGATTGAAAAATAAGAAAATAAAAATAGAAAATTTTTATAAAAGACCGTGTTCAAGAAGTTTTTTACGTAAAGTATTTCTATTAATGCCTAGATATGTGGCTGCTAAAGATTGGTTCTGATTAGCGTGTTTCATGATGATTTCTAAAACAGGCTTTTCAATGACGGTTAAAACCATCTGATAAACATTGCTTGGCGCATTTTCACCAAGATCGTCAAGATAACGTTTGAGATGTTTTTCAATGGTTTGGCTAACAGGGTGTTGTTCTGGGGATTGCATAAAAAATTAAGCGGCTTCTAAATAAATAAGGTCTTCTGAGTCTTCTTTTAAAGAATCAAAAAAATGATTAATGGCTGCAAGCTGAAGCGTGCAATCATCAATGGTGTTCATGTGATGCCTAAAGGTATGGGAATTTTTTAGGCCTTTGCAGTACCAAGCTATATGCTTGCGTGCTGTTCTAACGCCTACATATTCACCATAAAAATTATAGTGGTCTAGTAGGTGATCATTCATAATTTTTTGTATTTCAGATACTTTGGGCGTGGGAAGCTTCTCTCCGGTCTTTAGATAATGAGAAATTTCTCTAAAGATCCATGGCTTGCCTTGCGCAGCGCGACCAATCATCAGAGCATCGGCACCAGTTTCCTTTAAAACCAGAGCAGCCTTTTCCGGTGAGTTAATGTCGCCATTGGCAACAACCGGGATATGAATTACGTTTTTAACGGCCGCAATAGTTTCATACTCGGCTTCTCCGCGATATAAATCCGCCTTCGTGCGACCGTGAATCGTGAGCATTTCAATGCCGCTATTTTCGGCAATTTGAGCAATCGTTAAAGCGTTTTTATTTTCTCGATCCCAGCCCGTTCTTATTTTGAGTGTCACGGGCACCAAGGGGTGATCTTTTTTAACTGCCGTGACAATCGCTTCTAGAATTTGCCCAACCAGTACTTCATTCTTTAATAGGGCTGATCCTGAAGCAACATTGCAGACTTTTTTGGCGGGGCAGCCCATATTGATATCAATAATTTGAGCGCCACGATCGATATTCAAAAGCGCAGCCTCTGCCATCATCTGGGGGTCTGCTCCAGCAATTTGTACAGAAATAGGCTCTACTTCACCTTCGTGGTTAGCGCGACGTAGTGTTTTGGAGCTATTCCAAAGCATCGCATTGGAGGCAATCATTTCTGAGACTGCGTAGCCTGCCCCTAATTTCTTACAAAGCTGGCGAAAAGGACGGTCAGTAACCCCTGCCATTGGAGCAACGAATAAGTTGTTGGGAAGGATGTGTTGACCTAATTTCATCAGGCCGCCACTCTATCACGAGAAGCTTACTTTTGCTTAAAATTTAAGCAAAAAATAAGGACTTAACGTTGACCAAACATCATTTGGCGAGTCAGTGCTTGTTTGATAGGACTTGCCAGTTGTAAGCTAGATAAGGCAATGCCCCTAGCCCAGATAACAGGCTTGAGTTTTGATGTAAAGATACGAGCCAAAAAGTCAGTAGTACCAATTGTTGCTTTGCGGTCTGCCTGACGACGTTGTTGGTAGTTAATAAGAGCATTTTGAATATCTGTTGTATTCGAAAGTTCTTCAGCAAGCGTGTGCGCATCTCTAAGACCTAAATTTAAGCCTTGGCCCGCAACTGGGTGCATGGTTTGAGCCGCATTACCAATCCAAACTTCTTTGGTACCAATAATATTTTTTCTAGCATTAAGACCAAGGTCATAACTTCTTAATTCGCCCACTTCTAAAAAGTGCCCTGCTCTTGTACCAAAAGCATCTTGAAGCTCTTTAATAAATTCTTTAGGCGATAGACTTAGGCGGCGGTTACTGGAGTCAGGATGACCGCACCAGATTAAATTGGAGTACTCGGGCCCTTTGTGGCTTGGAAGGAGGGCAAGTGGACCTTCTTCAGTAAATCTTTCCCAAGCAAGGTGGGCATTGTTTTGATCTAACTTAGCCCAACCAACAATCGCACTTTGTTGGTAGTCTCGATAAATTTCTTGCCAGTCTTGCTGTTTAAATAAGCCACCTTCAGCATGAATGGTGACGTCGGCTAAATTTTCTTTAGAGAGCTCATCCATTTTGACGTTGAAATGCCATTCAAAATGAGGGTTATGAGCGGCAATTTTTTTGAGCGCTTGGCGAAGCGCTAAATGAATATCTGCGTAGCGAACGATGTGGCCAAGAGCTTCTTGCTGTAATTCTTCACGGCGCACAACCGCACGGCCAAAATGGCCGCGATGAGAAACATGAATTTTATGGATGGCGGGTGAGTTGTTGGGCCAGGCGCCAATACTCTTAAGTAGTAGATGACTTCCTTGAGAAATCGCTAAACCCCGACTATCACCATTGCCAATACTTTCATCATTTTCAGAAAATTTATCATATAGCTTGATGGAAGCCTCAGGGGTTTTTTGTAGAAGCCAACATGCACAGGCAAGACCTACTGGACCAGCTCCGATAATGGCAATGGTTTTCATGAAGATTGTTTCATTAAGTATTCAATCTCTTCGATGGAGACTGGCACTTCTCTGCTCAACAAATCACAGGCATCATTTGTTACCAAAGCATCATCTTCAATACGAATGCCAATATCCCAATAATCAGCATGAATATCATCAGCTTTCCGAATATATAAGCCCGGCTCAATCGTTAACACCATGCCTGGCTCAAGTAATCTCCAAGATCTTGGGTTGGTAGAGCTTTGCGGGTCTCTGTATTCGCCAACATCATGAACATCCATGCCTAACCAATGACTGGTTCGGTGCATATAAAAACGTTGATAGGCTTTTAGTTCAAGCGCATTGTCTAAATCGGCGGTCTCTTTTTTGTTGATCAGCCCTAAATCCATGAGGCCTTGTGTTAGTACGCGTAACGCGGCTTCATGTGGCGCTTGAAAATCTAACCCTGCTTTAGTTTTCTCTATGGCAGCGTATTGTGACGCTAAGACAAGTTCGTAAATGGCTTTTTGTGGGCCGGTAAATTTGCCATTGACCGGAAAGGTACGCGTGATATCTGAAGCATAGCCATCTAATTCACACCCAGCATCAATGAGGCATAGATCACCATCTTTGAGTTGCGCATGACCTGCGCGATGATGAAGTACACAAGCATTTGCGCCACCAGCAACAATCGTGTTGTAGGCAACTGATTGGGCGCCGTTATATCTAAATGTGTGTAATAGCTCGGCTTCCAAGTGGTATTCATGTAAACCCGGTTTAGCATGTTGCATGGCGCGTATATGTCCTGCCGCTGCAATTTTTCCAGCGCGTCTCATGATGTCAATTTCATGAGCATCTTTAAATAAACGCATTTCATGAATCAGCGCTTCAGCGTCGAATAGAACCTCTGGCGTGGCCGAACCGTTTCTTGCGCCTGCTTTAACTTTTTTAAGCCATTGATTTAGTTGAGCGCTATCGAAGCTCCCCTGAATCATGCGCGTGTAAATGGCGCGTTGATTTTCTATATAGGCAGGAATAAGCGCATCTATTTTTTCAATCGATTCCGCTGAGTCGAGGCCTAGATATTGAGGTGCTGCTTCTGGACCCAGTCTCCAGCCATCCCAAATTTCTCGTTCTAAATCTTTAGGTCTACAAAAAAGATGGGTGTGAACCTCTTTGGGGGAAACCGTCATGACCAAGGTTGCGCCCGGTTCGTTGAATCCTGTTAGGTAATAAAAATCTGAATCATGGCGATACGGAAAATCGCTGTCACGATTTCTATAAACCTCTGCTGCCGTTTCTAAAATAAGGATGCCGCCACCACTTTTTTCTCGCATACTTATCGCAAGACGCTGGCGTCTTTTGGCATAAATATCTTGTGGAAATGGTTGATTCATCATGATGACATTTTATTTAGTTCGGCCAATCTTTCTGGAGTGCCAACGTCTACCCAATCAGCTTTTAGTAATTCTCCCATGACTTCATTGTTTGACATAGCGTTTCTAAGCAATGGGGCTAATTTGGCAACATCTCCCTGTGCAATGCCTTTAAAAAGGTCTTTGTGATAAATGCCGGCACCCGAGAATGTGTAGTTTTCACATAACTCTTTTTTGTCCTGAACAAATTCACCCTCTAAGGTGAAGTCACCTTTGGTGTTGTGCCCTGGGTTTTTGACTAAAAAAAGATAAGCAAGCACTGTTTTTTTTGTGGATCTTAGAGCTTCAACAATCTCTGATATTTTTCCAAACGGAAATTCTGGGCAAAAAATATCGCCATTAATTACAAAAAAATAATCTTGTGGATTTAATAAGTCGAGAGCCTGGCGAATGCCGCCAGCAGTTTCTAGTGCCGCGGCTTCTTTTGAGAATGAAATATGCAGTTTGGGGAAATTTGCATTTGCAATATGGGCAACTATTTTTTCACCAAGCCAAGCATGGTTGATCACGATGTTTGAGCCCCCATACTCTTGCAGATTGCCAAGATGCCAATCTAATAGGGCCTTACCTTGCACTTCCAATAGTGGTTTGGGGGTGTGATCTGTGAGAGGGCGCATCCGCTCCCCTCTACCTGCCGCTAAAACCATGCATGGAATGGTGATGGGAGACATCAGAAGGTTAATCCATCGGGGCGGTTAATGCCTTCGGCAGCATCTAATAAGCGCACAAGTGGCTTAAGCCCTATATAGCGTTCAGCTACTTTTCTGGTGTATTTCAAGACTAAAGGTAGATCTTTAAGGTAAGCATCTTTGCCATCGCGATGATAGAGTCTTGCAAAAATTCCCAATACTTTGAGATGTCTTTGAAGGCCCATCCACTCGAAGTCTTTATAAAACTCACCAAATTCATTTGAAACTGGTAATTGAGCTTTTCTAGCCATTTCCCAATAACGGATTGCCCAATCAAGCTGTTCCGTTTCTTCCCATTCAATATAGGCATCACGAAGAAGTGATGCCAAATCATAGGTAATGGGGCCATAAACGGCATCTTGGAAGTCCAGAATGCCAGGGTTATTCTCGTTTGTTAGCATCAAATTGCGGCTGTGGTAGTCGCGATGCACTAAGACCTGAGGTTGGGCCAGGTTATTTTGCAAAATTAGCTCAAAAATCTTATTTAGGTCTTCCGTTTGGCTATCTGTCAGGGTCATTCCAAGATGTTTTGATAGATACCATTCTGGGAAGAGCATTAATTCTCTTGTTAAGAGGGCTCGATCGTATGGGGGGATTGCCTCATCTTTACCCAGTAGTTGCATCTTAACTAGCGCACTCATGGCATCTTTATAAAGATTGGGCGCCGTTTTTTCATTCAAGCAAGCCAGGTAGGTTTGGCTTCCTAGGTCTGATAGAAGCAAAAATCCTTCAGCGACATTCTCTTCAAGAATCAAGGGTACATTAAGGCCGCCTTGGGCCATTAATTTGGCGATATGGATAAAAGGCCGCGTATCTTCATGGCTAGGCGGGGCATCCATAACGATAAAGCTGTCATTTTTATGGCCCAAAACCCTGAAATAACGCCTAAAACTGGCATCACTAGAGGCTGGTGCTAGGGATGCCATATTTAAGGACCATTTACCGGCTAAATTACCAAGCCAGATATTTAATTGAGATAAGCGCGTATCTGTTGTCATGGATTCGTATAATAAAAGCACTTAAGTCATATGCCTAAAATTTTTACATGTGCACAAGCACAATTTCCTAAAAAAGGGCCCGCCATAACGCAGTTAATGGTGGGTGTTTTTGCCTATTTTGCCTGTGTAGGCTTGGCGGCTGCTGAGGATGCTCAAAATCAGTCGGAGTCATTGCGACTAAAACTTGAAGATCAGTTATTGGTCAGGCCATTAGTGACCGATGAGGAAGCACCAACATTTACGTCTTCCAAAAAAGTTGATGGGGTGGTTGATCGGCAAATGCTCTTAGAGGGTGACGCAGTTATTAGGCGAAATCGCACGATTATTAAGGGTGATGTGATCACCTATGACCCCGATACTGACATTGCTGATGTGGTGGGTAATGCCACTTTAATAAAAGATTCAACATCATTTAAGGGAACGAAGGCTAAGTTAAGAGTAGATGCCCAAGAAGGTTGGATTGATGAGACGGTTTACGAACTAAGGGATATTGGCGGTGGCGGCAAGGCTAGCCGCGTTGAATTGCTTGAAGGCGATCAGTATGAGTTTGAGAAGCTAACTTACACAACATGCGGTCCTGATAATGTTGACTGGTATTTAAGTGCTAGCCGAATGGAAATAGATCCTGAAGCTAACTCTTCTACTGGTACAAATGGCGTCCTACATTTTTTTGATGTCCCAATTCTTTATACGCCAGTTTTTTCCTTGCCAGCTACATCTAATCGACAATCAGGATTTTTGTCGCCAACCTATGGGCATGTGTCTCGGGGCAATTGGAGTGGATGGGATATTACGTTGCCGTATTACGTCAACGTTGCACCTAATCGTGATTTAACTTTATTTCCTCGTTACCTTGAAGGTCGTGGTGAGCAACTCGGTGGTGAGTTCAGGTATCTAGATAGAAATTACATTGGCACTTTAAAAGCTGAGTATCTATCGAATGACAAAGTTTACGGTAAAGATCGTTGGGCATTTAGCATTAAGCATGCGCAAAATTTGGCAACAGGTGTTGTTGGTTATACAGATTTCTCCAAGGTGTCGGATGATTTGTATGTCGATGATCTTGGGAAAAGTTTAAACGGGGTGGTTAATCGCCAATTTAATCAAGAAATAGGTGCGCGTATAGCTAATAACGGTTGGAGTATTTTGACGCGAGTTCAAAAATTCCAAACCTTGCAGCCAGACCCAGCTTTAACAGCACAAACGTCCTTACCTTATGAGCGTGAACCACAGGTAAACGCCAAATACGTTAAGAACAATATAAGTGGATTTAATTTTAATTTCGAGTCTGATGTCACTAGGTTTACATATCCTGGCCGATATATCAGTGAACCTAATGCTGCAACTTATGGAACAGTATCTCGGTTGTATCGAGAGGGTGACCGGGCTTACATTAATACATCTTTAGCTAGGCCGTTTATGACTCCTGGTTATTACATCACGCCAAAGATTAGCTTGAGAACGACACAATATTCAGTCACCCCTTTCCCCGGTGAGAAAGATGTCAATCGTAATATTGCTCTACCCACTATGAGTGTTGATTCTGGAGTGACTTTTGAAAGAGATGCTTTTGAGTTAAAGCCTATTTTTGGTAGAGATATGTTGATGACGTTAGAGCCAAGATTGTTCTATGTCTATACGCCTTATAGGTATCAGTCTGACTTGCCATTATTTGATACGGCTGACGCTGGATTTGGGGTGTCTCAAATTTTTAGTGAAAATACATTTGCTGGTAATGACCGAGTTTCAGATAACAATAAAGTAACAGTGGGTGTGACATCTAGAATTTTGGATGGGGAAACTGGTATTGAAAGAGTGCGTGGCGTATTGGCGCAAAGGATCGACTTGACAGGTCAAAGAGTAGGCCTTACTTCTGAGCAAACGGTTACTCAAAAGAAAACGGATATTTTGGCGGGTCTTGCAACTAGACTTGCAGGTAATTTCAACATAGATGGTGTGGCGCAATATAGTCAAGAGCGTTCTAAGTTAGTTCAGCAGACTATTACCGCTAGTTATAGACCAGAAGTAAGAAAATTATTGAATGTTAGTTATCGTCGAACACTCAATCCTGATAACTCAGTGGCACTTGATCAATATGAAGTTTCTGGGCAGTGGCCAATTACAAGAAAATGGTATGGCCTAGCCAGATACAACTATGATGTGGTCTCTAGTAAGGTGTTAAATAGGGTTGCCGGTTTGGAATATGATGCTGACTGTTGGGTGGTTAGAGTTGTTCAGCGCCGCTATCAAAATACCAGTGTGTTAGCCACTTCAGAAATTTATATGCAAATCGATTTCAAGGGTTTTTCTGGGCTTGGAAGTAACCCAATTAACTTGATTCAATTTAATATTCCAGGCTATGAGCCTATCAGCCATAACCCAGCACCAATCTCTCCATTTGAAAGATACGAATGAAATTAAGTCATCTTATTTACTGTTCTTTGGTTTTAATGGCATTTGCCAAAGTGACGGTGGCACAAAATAAACCTCAATCTATTGATGAGGTTGTGGCAATCGTTGATACCGGGTTGATTACAAAAGTTGAGTTAAATACAAGAATTGCTCAAATTGAGAAACAGTTTAAGGCTAGCAATAGACCGTTGCCACCTGCTAATGAATTGAAGAAACAAGTTCTTGAACGCTTGATTTCCGAAAGAATTCAGGAGGGTTTGGCAAGAGATACGGGTATCAAGATTGCTGATAAAGAGTTAGATAAGATTATTGAAAATATCGCGGCTCAAAACAAAACAACGGTAGAAAATTTAAAAGCTAAGATTGAAAAAGAGGGTTTAACTTTTAAAAAGTACAGGGAAGATTTGCGTAAAGAAGTTCAAATTTCTAGATTGCGCGAACGTGATGTTGATGCCAGAGTTCAAGTTAGTGATGCTGAAATTGATGGGTATATCGCCGAAAAAAATCGTAGCCGAGCATCTGCGTTAGGTAATGAAGAAGTTGCTTTGGCGCAAATTGTTATATCGCTTAATCTAGGGGCGAGTGAGTCTGAAGTGGCTACAGCTAAGGCTAAGGCAGAAGAAATTTTCAAGCAAGCAGGTAATGAAAAAGATTTCTTGGCATTTTCCAAAAAGGTTGCCGCTGCAGGATCTGGCGTGCGTTCTGAAGATTTAGGTTCTAGAACATTTGATAGATTGCCACAATTGTTGGTGGAAGCTTCTCAAGGGGTGGGCGCCAATCAATTGATCCCGCGCGTATTGCAAAGTGGTGCTGGCTTTCATATTGTTAAAGTGATGGGTCGAAAAGGTGGCCCTGTTCAAGAAAATATTGTTATTACTCAAACGATGGCCCGCCATATTTTGTTACGCCATAGAGCAGGCATGACAGATGCTGAGGCAGAGCGTCGCTTAAGTATTTTCAGAGATCAGGTAAAAGTTAAAGCAGCTGATTTTGGTCAATTGGCTCAAAAATATTCAGAAGACGGTTCAGCTCCTAATGGGGGTAAGCTTGGTTGGATGTCGCCAGGAGAGTTGGTGCCAACATTTGAGCAAGCTATGAATAAGTTAAATATTGGTGAAGTAAGTGACCCAGTTAGAACGGAATTTGGTTGGCACTTAATTCAGGTGCTTGAGCGTCGTCAAACACAATTGTCTGCAGATAAACAGCGGGAATATGCTCGTGCAGCATTGCGTGAAAAGAAATTAGACCAGGCATATGAAGACTGGATTCGTCAGATTCGCGATGCGGCAACTGTAGAAATTCGTCAGATTGATTAAAGATGATTCATCTTGCGCTAACAACAGGTGAGCCTGCTGGTATTGGGCCTGAAATTAGTGTTAAAGCCACAAGAGCATTTCTAAAAGATAATCCGGATGTAACGGTTCACTTGTTGGGGGATCGACAAGTGTTAGGGTGCTCTGATGAGCCTCGTTTAATTGTTGAGCAACACGCTACGTGCGATAAGGTTTCTCCTGGGGAGCTGAATGTTCTTAATGCGCCATATGTTCTGAGTCTTTTAGATGGCGCAGTTAAAGGGTGTCAATCAGGTGCGTACGATGCCATGGTGACAGCCCCTATCCATAAAGGTATTGTTAATCAGTCTGGCATTCGTTTTACTGGCCACACTGAGTATTTGGCTGAGAAATGTGGCGTGCCATTAGTCGTAATGATGTTATGTGGCAAGCCTGTATTTGAGTCAAGCCTATTGCCTGAGCAACTGCGCGTGGCATTGGCGACAACGCATTTACCTTTGCATGAGGTGCCCAAGGCCCTTACCGCAGATTTATTAGAGCAAACCATTCATATTTTGCATGCTGATTTAAAAAATAAATTCGGCATCCAAAAGCCGCTTATCTATGTGACAGGTCTTAATCCTCATGCGGGGGAGTCTGGGCATATGGGCTCTGAAGAAGTTGAAGTGATTGAGCCAGTTATACAAAAGATGAAGTCCTTAGGATTACAGGTGGAAGGACCATTTGCTGGAGATACTATTTTTAGCCCTAAAAATTTAATGGCAGCAGATGCTATCTTGGCTATGTACCATGATCAAGGGTTGGCACCATTTAAATTTGCGACCTTTGGCTCAGGTGTTAATGTCACTTTGGGACTACCTATTATTCGGACATCGGTTGATCACGGCACTGCTTTAAATATGGCGGGGTTAGGTCAAGCTGATATATCAAGTATGCTTGCGGCATTAAATTTGGCTAAGCAATTAGCGAGGAATTCTAGTGGCACATCAAGCACGTAAACGTTTTGGGCAACATTTCCTGGTTGATACAGGCATCATTCATTCAATTATTCGAGTAATTGACCCTCAACCACAAGATGCCGTTATTGAAATTGGTCCAGGTTTGGGGGCAATGACCAAGCCATTATTGGCTCACTTGAACAAAATGGCGGTTGTTGAGCTAGATAGAGATTTGGTGAAGCGTTGGAATGCTGAAAATATCTCGAAGCTCACGGTTTTTGAGGCTGATGCGCTTAAGTTTGATTTTGCCGAATGGGTAAAAGCAGCTAAAGAAGAAGCTAAGAAATCCAGTGTTGGTGGGCGCATATTAATCGTCGGTAATTTGCCGTACAACATTTCATCTCCATTGCTATTCCATTTGATGGATGCGGCTTCAGATGTAGATGAGCAGGTTTTTATGTTGCAGGCTGAAGTTATTGAACGCATGGTGGCGACCCATGGTTCTTCTGAATACAGCCGTTTATCAGTGATGCTTCAGTCACGTTACATACTTGAAAATGTTTTAGACGTTCCCCCTGAGGCGTTCGACCCGCCTCCTAAGGTTGATTCTGCCATCGTTAGAATGACTCCTAGAACAGATTTGATTCTCTCAGATAAAGAATATCAAGCGCTTGAGGCTTTGGTTTCTATGGCTTTCGCGCAAAGAAGGAAGGTTCTAAGAAATAACTTAGCTAGCGTTAAAGATAAATTAAATTTGTCAGATGAAATCTTGAGCCAACGTGCCCAAGATATTTCTGTCGCTGATTACATTAGTTGGGCTTGTAAGCTGGCGCATCAATAACGCGCATTTCTTTTTCAATCCAATTTTCCATGGCTGTATGTAGTTCTCCAGCTGATTTATCGCTGGAGTCAATTGCTGGGCCAATAGAAACGGTAATTTTCCCTGGGTACTTTAAAAAGCCGTTTTTCGGCCAGCAGTGGCCAGCATTATGAGCAATAGGGATCACCCAAGCATTTGTTGCATTAGCTAAGCGCGCACCGCCTTTTAGGTAAGTTGTATTTGCGCCCACTGGAGTTCTAGTCCCCTCTGGAAAAATAATGATCCAAAGTCCTTTGGACAGATACTTCTTGCCTTGTGAAGCAATTGATTGAGAGGCGGCGGCAGTTTTAGAGCGGTTGATATGAATCATTCTAAGCATGCCAAGTGCCCAGCCAAAGAACGGTATCCATAGCAATTCGCGTTTAAATACGAAGCACAATTGTTTAGGCATGATGGCAAGAAATGCAATTGTTTCCCATGCAGATTGATGCTTAGACATGAGGATGACAGGCTTATCCATCATGGCAACCACATTTTCCATGCCAATAATTTCATAATGAATGCCACATAGATACTTTGCCAATCCTGTGACCGTCATGTTCCAGCCACGCACCAATTCATAACGCTTGCCTGCGCTCATAAATGGGAATGCAATAAAGCAAATAATGGCGTAAACCGGTGTGAAAGCTAATAAAAAAACAAAAAATAAGAATGATTTAATAAAGATCATGTGCGCTGAATGAAGTGGTTAGCAAAAGCCATTAAATCTTTATGAATAGCTGTGTAAGGAGGTAGGGCGCCAGATGCTCTGGCTTTCTCGCCTTTTCCAGTTAATACCAGATGAGGCTCCGCCCCTAACGCGACTCCAGCAGTTAAATCTCTAACGCTATCTCCTACAATTGGAACTCCAGTAATGGGAATGCCATAACGTTCAGAAATTTGTTGCATGAGACCTGGCTGGGGTTTTCTGCAGCTGCAATTATCAACATCTGTGTGTGGGCAGAAGAAAATCGCATCAATGTGACCGCCGCATTTGCCCAGTAGACGATGTAATTTCTCATGAATGGCATTTAATGTATCCATGTCATATAAGCCACGACCAACACCTGATTGATTGGTGGCGACAACGATGTGATATCCAGCCTGGTTAAGCTTGGCAATTGCTTCCAAACTCCTAGGAATGGGAATCCATTCGTCGGGAGACTTGATGTAGTGGTCGCTATCTTCATTAATAACACCATCCCTATCAAGAATGATGAGTTTTGAAGGATGTAATTTTGCAACCATATTAAGCAGCTAATTTACCAATGTCTGCCACGCGATTCATGGCTTGATGCATTTCAGAAAGTAATGCTAGACGGTTATCTCTGAGTGCCGTATCTGGATCCATGACCATGACGTCATTAAAGAAGCCGTCAACTTGGTGGCGTAATGACGCAAAAGATTGAAGTGCTAATGTGAAATTGCCTGCTTTGAAAGCCGACTGCACTTTAGGCATCACTTCATCAAGCGCTTGGGCTAAAGCTTTTTCCGCATCAAGTTTGAATAATGATGGGTTCACTTTCTTCGGGATCGCAAAATCTACTTTTTTCAAGATGTTGCCAATACGTTTATTGGCTGCCGCTAAGGCGGTAGCCTCTTCAAGTTGGCTAAACTGTCTAACAGCCGCTAAACGCTCCAAGATGTCATCAAAAAGAACTGGGGCTTGGCTGACAACGGATTCAACTTCATTCGTTGAGAAATTTTTACCATCCATCATTTGATCTTTTAGATAAGCTCTTAAACGATCTAGGATGAAGTTGTGAATAACATCAACTTTTGCGTTTTCGGCAACTTCTGCTTGAGGGAATTGCTTAAGTGTTTGGTTGATTAAATCAACCACGCTTAGTTTAATTTTCTTTTCAACCAAAATTCGACAGATACCTAATGCATGGCGTCGTAAGGCAAATGGATCTTTTTCACCTGTTGGCGCAAGACCAATACCCCAAATACCAATCAGCGTTTCTAATTTATCCGCTAGAGCGAGCACGGTGCCAATCTCTGTCTTTGGCAGGGCATCGCCTGAGAAGCGTGGCGCATAGTGTTCCATGCAGGCTGCGGCAACATCAGGATGTTCACCATCGTTGAGTGCATAGTAACGCCCCATGATGCCTTGTAGTTCAGGGAACTCGCCAACCATATCGGTTAATAAGTCAGCTTTAGCAATTTTTGCAGCTTGCTCTACTAGTGAGGTATCAATTTTTGAACCATTAGCCTGAAGTGATTGACTAATGAGGGCGCCAATTTTTTGAACGCGAGTAGTTCTTTCTAATTGAGAGCCTAATTTATTGTGATAAACCACTTTGGATAATAAGTTGGTTCTATCCGCTAAAGATTTTTTCTTGTCTTGCTCATAGAAAAATTTAGCGTCAGCAAGTCGAGGTCTTACAACGCGTTCATTGCCTGAGATGATTGCTTCTGGTGTTGATGTTTCAAGATTGGAAACAATTAAAAATTGATTGATTAGCTTTCCATCAGCATCTGTTAATGCAAAGTATTTTTGATTTGTTTGCATCGTTAGGATGAGACATTCTTGGGGGACGCCTAAGAATTCTTTTTCAAATTCACAGGTATAAACAACGGGCCATTCAACGAGTGCGCAAACCTCTTCTAGTAATGCCTCCGGCATTAAGACTGTTTTACCTTTTGCTGCATTTTGTAATGATTGGCGAATTTTTTCTAGGCGAACATCAAAGCTGGCAATAACTTTCCCCGAGCTTTCTAATTGGGCTGCATAGTTATCAGCATGAGTTATTTTGATGGCGCCATGAGATAAGAAGCGGTGCCCTAGGGTTGTGTCTTGAGAGCTTAACCCAAGAGTTTTAATTGAAATAGCTTTGTCACCATGTAAGGCAACCAAGCCATGGGCCGGTCTGACAAATTCAACATCTTGTGCTGCAGGAGTGCCAGGCGCTACTTGATAGCGCATCACTTTAGGTATCGGTAATTTAGTTAATGTTTGATCTATGGCTTGTTGCAGACCATTCGCCAAATCAACACCAGTGACTTCAACGGTTAAGTAAAAAGCTTCAGCCTTGTCTTTTCCTTGGCGCTCAAGATCTTCAATACGAGTATCAGGAAACCCTAAGCTAGCTAATTTTTTTAATAAAGGGGCGGTAGCCTGACCATTGGCATCTAATGCAATAGATACAGGTAATAATTTTTCTTGAACAGAGCGGTTCGGTGCTTTAGCTAATACGTTGGTGATGTGAACCGCTAGCCTACGTGGGGTTGCATAGCTTGTGCTAATGCTAGCATCCGCCAAAAGACCCGCTGATTTTAAATATTGCGTAATACCCTCAGAAAAACTTTGGCCTAAACGTTTTAAGGCTTTAGGAGGTAGTTCTTCTGTGAAAAGTTCTAGTAGTAGGGATGCCTGACTCATTTGACACCTCCTTGTTTGTTACACATAGGAAAGCCTAATTTTTCTCTTGAATCGTAATAAGCCTGCGCAACACTTCTAGATAGGTTGCGAATGCGTGCGATATAAGCCGCTCTTTCAGTAACAGAGATGGCACCTCTAGCATCTAGTAAATTAAACGTATGCGCAGCTTTTAAAACCATTTCATAAGCAGGTAGGGCTAGAGGAATCTCCATCAAACGTTTGGCTTCATTTTCATAGTTGCCAAATTGTTGGAATAGCAAATCCGCATTGGAGTATTCAAAGTTATAAGTTGATTGCTCAACTTCATTTTGGTGATAGACGTCGCCGTAACTAACGCCATCTGTCCAAACTAAGTCGTAAACATTCTCTACTTTTTGCAGATACATCGCTAAACGTTCTAAGCCATAAGTGATTTCACCTAAGATTGGTTTGCAATCAATGCCGCCTACTTGTTGAAAGTAAGTGAATTGAGTTACTTCCATGCCGTTTAACCAAACTTCCCAACCAAGACCCCATGCGCCTAGAGTTGGATTTTCCCAGTCATCTTCAACAAAACGAATATCGTTTTGTTTTAAATCTAGACCAAGCGCCTCTAAGCTGCCGAGGTAGAGATCTAAGATATTTTCCGGGGCCGGCTTTAGTACTACCTGGTATTGGTAGTAATGTTGAAGTCTATTTGGATTCTCGCCATAGCGACCATCTTTAGGCCTACGGGATGGCTGTACATATGCGGCCTTCCAAGGCTCTGGCCCTAGCGATCTCAAAAAAGTAGCGGTGTGGGATGTCCCAGCTCCGACTTCTAGGTCAACTGGTTGTAAAAGGGCGCAACCTTGTTGGTCCCAATAATTTTGTAGTGTAAGAATGACTTGCTGAAAGGTAAGCATATGATAGGTTTCCTGAACCTACTGATTTTACCTTTCTTGAGGCAACTAGTCGGACTTTTTATTGGAATACCAAGCCCATAACAGCAGTCCTAAGCAAAACACCAAAATGGGCGTGTTTTGCCATTTCACGAATGGTGTTTTTCCTTCGAAAGCCTGAACGGTTGTTTTTAGGCTTGTTCGAGTAAATTCAGGCAATTGAGCTGTAACCTGGCCTCGTTCATTAATTACAGCGCTAATGCCTGTATTGGTGGCTCGAATAGTGGGAATTCCTGTTTCAATCGATCTAAGTTGAGCTAAGCGTAGTTGTTGCTTGGACGCTTGGCTATCTCCAAACCAAGCTAAATTGGTTAGGTTGATCCATAACTGATGGGAGGTTTCGTTTTGACGTTTTGCTAATTCGCCGCCAAATACGTCTTCATAGCAAATCATGATGCCGGTATTGATAGCCGTATTTGTTTGTTTGATCACGAAAGGACTTTGGTTAGAGGCGCCTCTATAAAAATTTCCTAAAGGCACTCTCATGGCGTCGATGAACCACTGAAACCCTAATGGAATAAATTCACCAAAAGGCACTAAGTGTGTTTTGTCGTATCTGTAGTAGCCTAACTCTGGACCAAAGCCAAGCGCAGAATTAGCATATCGGCCATTGCCTGGTTCTCCCACAACTCCTGTCAAGATGTATTTGTTATGCCCCAAATCTTTTAGATAATTTTTATCAATTAAGTTTTCGCGAACAGGGAAAGCGGTCTCTGGTGTCACCACAAGATCAGCTTGGCTTTGTGTAATGGCTTTTTGATAAAAATTAATTTGATCTTGAATATAGTCCGGGTCAAATTTCAAACTTTGAGCGAAATTACCTTGAACTAGTTCAATTTGTATCGGGCTGCCAATTGGGGTGGTGAAGCTTAGGAAGCTTAAGGCATGAGCTGTGGCTAGACTTGCGCTGATAACAATTATTTTTTTGAACCAAGAGATTTTTATCTGACTTATAAATCCTGCCAATAAAACCGTGGCAAAGCACGAGGCTAATCCGCCTGCTAGCGGTGCTAGCGAATAAAAGGGCCCATTAATTTGGGATTCAGCAATACCTGCCCAAGGAAATCCTGTTAGCAGATAACCTCTTAGCCATTCTCCAATAGTCCACGTTGCGCCAAGTGCCCACACTTGAAGACAAGGTTTTCTAAATTGACGCGTTATGCTTATGCCTGCTGCTAAAAATATAGCCAAATAAGCAGATAGAGCTAAGACGCCAAATATGGCAAGTGGTGCGAACATGCCTCCTATATCGTGAAGGCTGATATAGAGCCACCATAGCGCGTTGGTAAAGTAGCCAAGCCCGAACAACCATGAATGGCGAAATGGCTGTTGACTAATGAGTGCTGCGTGAATAAATAAGGCCAAGTCTAGGATTAACCACCAACCCCCTAAAGGTAGCTCGGTAAGCCAAGCACCCATACAGCCTAATGCGAAAAAATAAAAAGCTTTAATCAATTCTGATGAGCGTCGCTAAAAGAACATGAATTTGGCTAGCGTCAGCTCTTTGAACTTCAAAATGAATATTGTCGATATCTAAAGATTCGCCTTTGTGAGGGACTCTGCCAAAATGTTTGAGAACGAAACCAGCTAAGGTGTCATTGTCTTCATCAGAAAAGTTGGTTCCTAGTACTTTATTGACTTGCTCTAGTTCTGTAATGCCTCGAATACGATATTTGCCTGTTTCGGCTTCGATAATGTTGTCTTCCACATCATCGGTGTCATGCTCATCCTCAATATCGCCCACAATTTGTTCTAAAACATCCTCAATGGTTACTAATCCTGCAACACCACCATATTCATCGACAACGATGGCAAGGTGATTGCGGTGCTCCCTAAAGTCTTTTAATAAAACACTTAAGCGTTTTGATTCTGGAATAAAGACAGCTGGGCGCAGCCAATCCCTTATTTGGAAGTCATCTTCTTGAGCGTGGCGTAATAAATCTTTAGCTAATAAGATGCCAATTACATTGTCGCGGTTATCTTCGTAAACAGGAAAACGTGAGTGAGCTGCTTGGATGACTTGTGCAATCGTCTCCGTCAGCGAGGCATTAATGTCAATCCAATCAATTTGAGATCTAGGTACGAGAATATCTCTGGCGGCAAGTTCGCTTACTTGAAAAACGCCTTCGATCATGGCTAAGGCATCTGCATCAATTAAACCTTCTCGCTGACCCTCCCGTAGAGTTTCCAATAACTCGGTGCGGCGTTCTGATGGCGTCGCTGGTGTTGGGGAAAGTAAATCGCTTAAGCGATCTAAAAGACTTCGTTCGGGTTCGGATGACATAATTTCTAAGGATAACGCATTTAGATGAATTTATTCATACGGATTGGGTTGCTTTATTTTTTTCAAGATAGCAATTTCCAATTCTTCCATCGCCAGGGCTTCTACTTCATCCTCGTGATCAAAGCCTTGCGCATGTAAAGTCCCATGAATCGTTAAGTGGGCTAAGTGTTGTAAAAAAGCCTTTTTTTGTTCTTTAGCTTCCTTTTCGACTACGGGAGGGCAGATGACAATGTCTGCGTACAAGTGGTCAATGCCAGGTTGTTCTTCATATGGAAACGTTAAAACATTCGTGGCGTAATCTTTCTGGCGATAAGCGGCATTTAATTTTCTGCCCTCTGCTCTACCAACAAAACGAATGGTGATGGTGGCATCTTCTAATAAAGCTGCTTGAACCCATTTCTTTAGCTTGGGTTTGGTAATCTGAAGACCCCACTTCTCCGCTAGTGCTTCACTGGCGAATTGCATATCTAACGTTAATTGATGTGTTTTTTTCTTCATTCTTTTATAAGAAGTTCGCCACGCAGAGAGTGTGGCATGGCTTCTGTAATTTTTACAGTGATTAATTTACCTAATAAACGTTTGGCTTGATCTGTATTGACATCAATTAATACCACTCGACCATTCTCTGTTCTGCCTTGAAGATGTAAGCCATCTCTAGCCATACTTTCCATCATGACCTTTTCAGTATTGCCAACCATGGTTTGATTGATTTCCCATACATGCTCATCAATTTTTGCGACGAGTTGTTTTAGGCGGGCATTTTTAACTTCTTTAGGAGTGTCATCTTTTAAGTTGGCAGCAGGTGTGCCTGGACGTTCGCTATAGATGAAGCAGTAGCTATTATCAAATTTGATATCTTCGACCAATTTCATCAATTGATTAAAGTCTTCATCAGTTTCTCCTGGAAAGCCCACAATGAAGTCGCTAGAGATGACCAAATTAGGTCTAATTGCTTTTAGTTTTTTAATAACGCTCTTGTACTCTAAAACTGTATAACCACGCTTCATACTGGCAAGAATTCTGTCTGAGCCATGTTGAACGGGCAGATGTAAATGGTTAACCAGCTTAGGTATTTTTTTGTACGCATCGATTAAACGTTGCGTAAATTCTTTCGGGTGGCTGGTTGTAAATCTAATGCGTTCAATACCTGGAACTTCTGCCACATATTCTAAAAGTAATGCAAAGTCGGCGATCTCATCTGTGCCTTGCATAGTTCCTCTATAGGCGTTGACGTTTTGACCTAGTAGATGAATTTCTTGTACGCCCTGTTGCGCAAGGCCAGCAATCTCAGTTAAAACATCTTCGAATGGGCGAGATACTTCTTCGCCACGCGTATAGGGCACAACGCAATAGCTGCAATACTTTGAGCAGCCTTCCATAATGGACACATAGGCAGAGCCACCTTCCACCCGAGCGGGAGGTAGGTTGTCGAATTTTTCTATTTCAGGAAAGCTAATATCTACTTGTGAGATGCCAGTCTTCTTACGGGCATTAATAAGTTCCGGTAAACGGTGCAGCGTTTGTGGCCCAAAAACAATATCGACATAGGGTGCTCTTGTGACAATGTGCTTGCCCTCTTGGCTAGCAACGCAACCGCCAACACCAATTAGTAGGTCGGGTTTATTTGCTTTTAATTCGCGTAAACGACCTAAATCCGAAAACACTTTCTCCTGGGCTTTTTCCCGAACAGAGCAAGTATTTAGAAGAATCACATCAGCATCTTCTGGTGTATCTGTTTGGATAAGACCTTCTTTTGCATTTAATACGTCGGCCATTTTGTCTGAATCGTATTCATTCATTTGACAGCCGAAGGTGCGGATATAAACTTTTTTCATTATTGCTTACTTAGAATAATTGAAAGGCAATCATGGCAATGATTGTTGATGGTAATGCTGCAAGAAATAAATTCAAAGCGGATATGCTTTGCTCGGGGAAGTGTTCTCTCAAAATTGATAGCCCTGCTGGATTGGGTGCGTTAGCAATGACGGTAAGGCCGCCGCCAGTAATGGCGCCAGCAACTAGGGAGTATTTGAACTCTGGGCTTGTTCCTTGCACCATCGACCCTAGGTAAGTTAGGGCCGCATTGTCAGTAATGGCTGTTAGGCCAACTGCTCCGAAGAACACTAACGCACTGTTGAGTTTTTCAAGAAGAGGTTGTAGCCACCATTGTTGTAAGCCACCAAGCACGACTAATCCTGCTAAGAAAAATGCTACTAGTAAAGCTTCTTTGAGTAGTAATGGATTTTGGTGTTTAGGATATGCGTGCGTATAGCCCATAAAGAAGAGTAATAGCCCCATAAATACTACGGGGTGATGAGCAAATATGACGATGCCAACCAGAAAGGCTAAATGAACCAAGCTAACGTTTAGTGGAATCACATCTTGTTTCGGTGATGATGTGTTGATGGTTGGCAGTGATTTATAGCAAAGTGTTGTTACTAGTAATGCATTAAAAAATACAACACTAATTGTTTTTATGCCAAATGTTTGAAATACAAAGCTAGTGCTCCAACCCCACGTGCCAGCAACCATCAGAATGGGAGGTGCAGCAAAGTTTGTTAGGGCGCCACCTACAGAGATATTTACAAATAAAGCGCCGATGGTGAGGTAAAGCAATTTGGCATTCTTGCTCTGGCTAAACACTTCTTTTTTTAGAAGTAGTGCCGCTAAAGTCATGGCTGCTGGTTCAGTAATAAAAGAGCCTAATAAAGGAACTAGGCACAATGTAATGAAGTAATTACTGGTTTGTGTATTTAGTTTGGTGACTTTGCTTAAACCTAGGCTAGTGTATTTAACAAAGGTAGACGCTAAAAATAAAATGGGTTTACTGGCGGAGACCACCATGATGGCAAATACAAATAAAGGCTCGGTGTAATTGCGACTTTCCAAATACTCGATGGCTGGACCATGGTTTCCATAAAGAAAGGCCATGCCAATAATAAGAATCAGTGCCCAAAAACCAAAAACAGTTTCAACCTCTCCAATCAAATGCCAAAGACCTGCATGATTAGGATATTTATGCGCTAAATGCTCAAAAAAAGATGCCGAAAATGTGTGCAAGATTGCGACACAAAATAAAGAAGTGGCAAGTAGTTCTATATGAGTTGCTGACATAAATGGTTAATTTTGTAGATTAGTTATATTTTACGTGGCTAAAAAAGCAAAACCGCCTAAATAAGGCGGTTTTTGCGGGGATTTATCGTATTAAGGTCTTAAATACGCATATTTTTGCTTGAACTGAAGGTTTGCTACTTCGGCAACGCCGGACGGTACGATTTTTGCCTCTAGAACAACTTGTTCTTTGGGTATTTTGCGGGCTTCTAAGGTGTTATTACAAGCTCTAAATTCAACACCTCGGCTAGCTAGCTCACCAATGGGGCCGGCAAACTTAACGCCAGACATGTTTTCAGCGCCTTCTAAAAGAAAGTCGATTCCGGCGCCATGTGTCACAACCACTATTTTTGCAGTTGGATCTGCATTGAGGTGGTTGCGAATATTGCCAATGGCTCGACTGGCTTGTTGAATGCCTTCACTTAGGTGGTAAACCACTTTTACCGGTTCAGCCTGAGCAGGTCCAGTAAAAAATAGGCTTAAGCCTAAACCTAAACCGACGAGAGTTCGTTTTAACCAGTTATTCATAAAAGATAGTCTAAATGAAAACGGCTCACATAGGTGAGCCGTCAGTATTTGGTGGCGAATCAGGGATTCGAACCCCGGACCTGCGGATTATGATTCCGTCGCTCTAACCGGCTGAGCTAATTCGCCAAAGACCGATATTTTAGCATAGGAGTGGCGTTTTTTAAATGTTCGGAACTATGCCTAACTCTACCCATCTTGTTTTGCCGGTAAAAAGGTTACGGTGCCCAATCCTGCGAGTGGGTGTCTAACCCTGTTGGATAGAGTGGGGAAATGGTGTTTTGGATGGGGTAGTGGTGTCGTGTTTAACACGACAGTGGATAAAAAAGCCACCCGAAGGTGGCTTGTAAGTATTGCTAAGGAATATTTAAAAACCGGCTGTATAAGTAGCCATTGTTGATAGCGTATTAGTTCTTTGGAAGGCTTCTTCTCTATAAACAGCATTTAGACTAACTCGCTGTGTTTTATCAATATCAAGATACGCACCAACATTAGCTGAGCCACGTAATCTCTTAATGTTTGGGTTAAAGGCGATATCTGTTAAACCAGTAACACCTGTTGCTGAATAGTTGTTACCACGATTCGTTGTATCTAGTTCAGCACCAAGACCGGCCAATACACCAAAGTTAGACATTAATCGACCTGATAAATTAATACCCGCTAAAGCTGTTGCTGCTTCTTGCTTTAACTCGCTATAAGTTAAAGGGGTTGTAACAGCATCAGATTCTGTATAGCCACCTGCTCTTACTTTTGTATAACGAGCACCTAAATATGGGCTAGCGACCCAATTCACTATCACGGGTGCGTTATAACTAACAACAGCGCTAACACCTTGAGTATTTAGACGAGTTTTACCTGTACCAGCTTCGCCACTAGAACCAACAGTTTCACGAGTAACTGTTAAGTCTTTATCGCCATAACCTGCTGCCACCTTAAGCTCTAAACCATTGCCTGATTTATCAGCATTCCAAACACCAAATACACCAAACATTGGCTTGCTATTACTTAAGTTAACGCCTGTACCTGTGTTAACGGATAAGTTTTGATCTACCCAAGCACCAAGACGAACATTAGGATGTACTTTATAAGCACCGATTACTAATCCATTCGCGGCTTTTGTTTCACCAGTATTCACACGGTTGTAGCGGCCACCAACACTGACGCAAATACCATTTTTATCAAAGATAGAACAGTCATAACTTAACCCTGCTGTTAGCGTAGATGTTTGAAGGGCGTAAATACTCTTTAATGCATTAGCTGATAACTCAAGAGATGATTGAGTATCCGCTGCTGTTGGGCCGGCAAGCATCACGTCTAACTCCCAAGTTGTTCCGGAAGTATTTACTAAAGACCACTTATATGCGCCAAATATTTGGTTGGTATAAGGCCCTGTTAAATTCGAAGCACTAATACCAGTTAAAACTGAAGAATATGTACCTACAGCAAGAGTAGAACCAGAATAAATTCCAAATGTAGTTTGCCCAGTAACTGAGTATCCAGCTAAGCGCCCGAATTGAGTTGGGCTATTAACAATAATGTTGTAATTAGTAGGCAAAATACCTTTATAAGTTAAAGGAGACCCGGAGCCCTGGAGGTTATTGAGCTCGCCAATCGAACCATTTTGATTGTAAATGGCGTAATTACTACCCCCACTGATAGTTCCGTAGTTTGTAATTGTGGTGACCGATGAGTTGCCCCCAGACATCCAAATAGCAGCTGGTCCACCAGTACCATCAATAATGCCCCCGCTTCTATTTTCGATAGTGCCAATTGATGAAAAAAGATCTAGTTGTATGGCAGCATTAGTGCTACCTTGTCCGTTATTAACTTGAATACTTCCTGTATTAATAAGTGTATTGATGCGAGTAATTGAGTCTGTTAGTGTGCCGTTACCATACAACCAAATACCTGTGCCTGTTTGACCTAAATATTGACTGGCTCCAATAAATCCACCATTAGTTAATGTATCAATACTGGTGTCAGAAGTGTAACCAGTTAGTCGAATGCCTGCCCACGGGCCTTCCACATATTTTGATGTATTAATTGTTACGTTTCCGCCGGCCACGCCTAATACTTCAAGACCATAATTATTTCTCCAATACATCCAATTTGATGGGCCACTTGCGGAGAGGTTCGCGTCAATCATTAAATTTTCACTGGCACTCAGAGAATATGTATTTGTTGTATTTGTAGAAATAGTTGTATCAATAGCGAATACGTTTCCCGCAAAACAAAGCGAGGTGAAAAATGGAATGGCAGATAATTTAAATTTCATTTATATAACCCTTATAGATATTAGGGTTAACTCTAGTGAAATTTATAAGTAAGTGGTTTTGGTATTTATATGAATAGTTAACCTATTTATATGAAATATTGTTTTTGATGTTTTATATAACCATCTTGTATGTAAAAATTTTCGAATGCATAGATCTAAACATACAGTTAATTTCAATTGGTTATTAGAGGCAGCTGAAACATCAGAGGAACTATTTGATAGCCAAGATATACCTTGGACAAAAACCCCTATGCCTGAAGCAATTGGTGAAGGCGGTTATGAAGGTTGGTTTTTAACAAATGGAATTGCGATTTATCGTTCTAACTACAAATTTCCAAAAGAAATTAGTGGGCAGTTAATACCACTAGCAAAAGTTTCTGGACAATTTGCTGAGCCGACATTAATGATTCAAACCCTCTTGAAGGGGCGTGTAATTCATCGAGATCAACTTGCCTCAAATGATTTAATTTATGGTGATGGCGTAGATTTATTTCGATTCTGTAATGAGGTTTCAGTTACGCCAATCATAGACACATCTAGTGAAATTGAAATGATTTCGGTCATGATTGGAAAAGCATCTTTATCGGCATTGATAGGAGAAGTCTTAGCCAATCAGTTAATTAGAAATCTTGGGTTAAATCCAATGCCTAAAGTTGTCGTTAGGCCAATCCCTAGTTATGTAAACAGCCCACTGCAAAATTGTTTGAAATCCCAATACTCTCCTACGCTTAAAAAAGTTTTAGCTCAAGCTAGGGTGCTAGATTACCTTTCAGAATTAACTAAATTTATTTGCGAAGATCAGGATAAAAAGATACCAACTAGTAAGCAAAAAAATAAAAGGGCTCAGCAAGTTCACCAGTATCTGATTACCCTCGAAGGAAAACTTCCAACAATTAATTCTCTTGCTGCTCAATTTGGGAAGTCTGCCAGAGTTTTGAATGAGGAATTTGAGCAAGAGTATGGTGAGTCTATTTATAACTTTATTTTCAATCACAGACTTAATGCCGCACACGAAGCAATCATCAATTCTTTAGTGCCCCTGAAGCAGTTGGCTGAGAAATTAGGCTATGCACACGTTAATCACTTTAGTGCAGCATTTCGCAAGAAATTTGGATATTCCCCTGGAAGTTTAAGGAAGAAATATTGATGGTGATGGGCGTTGCTCATTTTTATATCAGCGCATATCTTAGTAATAAGAATGGTTATTATTTGTGATAAGGTTATATTTTATATAACTAAAAAATAGCCAGCCGTAGAGAGTCTAGTTCTCTAATTTGTAGCCAGCCAACTTTCAATAAAGGTGGCTACATGCGAATTAAAAATAAATCTAGCGGTATCTCTATACCCGTATCAACGATCCTAGCAGCAATTCTGTTTCCGTCGACTAGTCATCTTGCAATGGCTAAAGAAGAAACTCAATTGCCAGCTATTCAAATTCTGGGTTCTGAGTCAGAGTATAAAAATATCCCCGGCTCATTATCTGTAGTTACAGAACGTGAACTTCAAAGTAATCAACCAGTTTCAGCACAAGATGCATTAAAGAAAGTGCCCGGTGTGAATGTTGTTGAAACAGATGGATATGGTTTTTATCCACGTATTGGTATACGCGGTATTGGTTCGACCATGAGTAAAAAAATATTGCTCTTAGAAGATGGCGCTCCTATTGCGTTAGGTCCTTATACAGATCCATCTAGTTATTACAGTCCACCCGTTGAGCGCATGGAGAAAATTGAAGTTTTAAAAGGCAGCGGTTCTTTGGCATATGGGCCATCGACTATTGGTGGTGTGGTTAATTACATTACCCGAGACCCATCTAAATTAAATGGACCAAGAGTGAAGTTATCTGCTGGAACTCAATCTAGTAAAAATATATTAGCTGAATACGGGACTCGCTGGGACGGCCATCATGCAAGCATTTCTATGCTGAAAAAAGATGGTGATGGTTGGCGTCAGACACCATTTAACTTAACTGATGTCGTAATAAAAGCGGGGACGCAAATTGGTTCTAATCATTATCTGGGTCTTAAGTACACCAATTATGATCAATCCTCAAAACATACCTACCTAGGTCTAACGGAGTACGAGTATCAAACTAATTACAAGCAGAATAAAGCTATCAATGATCAAATGTTTCTTAGTAGAGAAAGTCTTGATCTGACTGCGGTTAGTGATTTAGGCAATGAAGCTACTTGGAAAAATTTACTGTATTGGAATACAGCCAATAGAAATTGGTGGCGGCAATCACATACTCAAGGAAGTGACCCAGTTGTAACAACAATGGGTTCAACTGTGGATGGGCGGTTGAGGAAGTTTGATGTTCTAGGTCTTGATAGTAGATTAACTAAAAAATATAAATTAGCAGATCTCGATCAAGAAATTCATGTTGGGATTCGAGCACATGAAGAACAAATGAATAATCGTAGGGCTAGAGCCATTGGCCTAAGCACTTATGAGGTTGATGCTGCCTATACATCTGGTGACTATGTTGGAGGTTATCGAGAGCGAGATATGCGTAAAGCAAAAGCAATTGCTTTATATCTTGAAAATAGAGCACAGCTAAATAATGAATTAACTGTTACGCCAGGCCTTAGGGTCGAGCGTTATAAACAAGATCGAGTTAATCAGATGACACAAAAGTCTGGCGCTAGCTCAAATACGGAGTTTGTTCCAGGTGTGGGTGTCACTTATGACATGGCAAAAGATTCGGTAATGTTTGCTGGTGTTCATAAAGGTTTTGCGCCACCAACTGTGGCGGATGCGATTTCTTCAACGGGGGTTCCCGAAGATTTACACGCTGAACGAAGTACTAATTTTGAGTTAGGGCTACGGGGAAAATGGTCGCATGGAGATTATGAGTTCACGGTATTCAGATTAGACTTTGATAATCAGATTGTTTCCAAGTCAGCCTCGGGTGGTTCTGGGACTCAGTTAACTAATGCTGGCAAGACTTTAAATCAAGGGGTTGAATTTGCTGGTAGTTGGAGGCCTGACAACCATTGGAAATTGTCCGGAGCCTACACATGGTTGCCTGTCGCCAAATTAGATAGCACAAGAATGATTTCTGGGAAGAATAGAGATGGGAATCGATTAACCTATGCTCCCAAGCACACGCTTAACGCTAGCTTAAATTACGACACCAATCGTTGGTCTAGTGGCATTGGCATGGCCTATATTTCAGAACAATTTAGCAACTTGGAAAATACAGTTGAGCCAAGCTCTAATGGTAGATCGGGTGTTCTGCCTGGATATACCGTTTATCAGCTAAATGGCGATATCAAGATTGATAAAAAGACAAAAATTTTTGTGTCAGTTAAAAATTTATTTGATAAAAAATATATTTCATCTAGGGCGCCTGAAGGAATTTTCCCCGGAGTTGGCAGGATGGTTATGGTTGGACTGGATAGCAAGTTTTAATAAATTTTGAGCAATAAAAAACGGCAGCCTTTTGGGCTGCCGTTTTACTTTTTCTAACTACTGACTAGTATTTAGTCACCAGCATAGATGTCTACGTCTTTTGTTTCACGCATGAACAATGTACCGATAACCAATGTCATCGCGGCGATGATGATTGGATACCAGAGACCGTAGTAGATGTTACCGTTTTGCGCCACAAGAGCGAACGAAATAGTTGGTAGCAAGCCACCGAACCAGCCGTTACCAATGTGGTATGGCAATGACATAGATGTGTAACGAATACGTGTTGGGAACAATTCAACCAAGTAAGCAGCGATTGGACCGTACACCATTGTTACCAAGATCACCAAGTAAACAAGCAATGCTAGAACAGCAGGGATATTTACTTGAGCTGGATCAGCCTTAGCTGGGTAGCCAGCAGCATTCAACGCATCACGAACAGATTTCTTGAATGCAGCATCTTTAGCTTTAGCTTCATCAGCTGGAAGACCTTTTGAAGAGTAGCCTTCAATTTCTGTATCACCAATTTTTACCTTAGCAACTGTACCTGCGGCTGCGCCAACAGTTGAGTAGCTAGCAGAGTTACTTGCCATCACTTGTTTTGCGATATCGCAAGAACTTGTGAACTTAGCTGTACCTGTAGGGTTGAATTGGAAAGTACATTCTGCTTCATCAACAGTAATCGTTGCTGGAGATGCAGCCATCGCTTTTTCCAATGCTGGGTTGGCATAGTGTGTCAACGCATTGAATACTGACAATGGTGTATTTGGAATGTAAGTGATGATGGCAAGCAACAAGCCCAACATAATGATGAGTTTGCGACCAATACGGTCAGACAACGCACCAAATACGATGAAGAATGGCGTACCAATTACTAGTGAGCCTGCGATTAATAAGTTAGCAGTCTTAGCGTCTACCTTCAAAACTTGAGTTAAGAAGAATAGGGCATAGAACTGACCTGTGTACCAAACCACAGCTTGACCAGCAACTAGACCGAAAAGAGCCAAGATAACAATCTTCATGTTCTTCCATTGACCAAAAGCTTCTGTCAATGGCGCCTTAGATGTTGTACCTTCTGCCTTCATTTTTTGGAAAGCAGGAGATTCGTTCATAGATAAACGAATATATACAGATACACCTAAAAGCAAGATTGATACCAAGAATGGAACGCGCCATCCCCAGTCTTCGAATGCTGGGCCAGTGAATTCACGAGTGAACAAAATCACTAACAATGAAAGGAACAAACCAAGAGTTGCAGTCGTTTGAATCCAAGCAGTGTAGGCACCACGTTTACCGTGTGGAGCATGCTCAGCTACATAAGTAGCGGCACCACCGTATTCGCCACCCAAAGCCAAACCTTGCAACATCCGCAAGATGATCAAGATAATAGGAGCTGCTGCACCAATTACCGCATAGCCTGGTAACAAGCCTACGATGAAAGTTGCACCACCCATGATCAAGATTGTGACCAAGAATGTGTATTTACGACCAATCATGTCACCAAGGCGACCGAACACCAAGGCTCCGAAAGGACGTACGATGAAGCCTGCCGCGAAAGCTAGCAAAGCAAAAATGAACGCAGAACCTGCATCAAGACCAGCAAAGAATTGCTTAGCGATGATGGCAGCTAGCGAACCATAAAGGTAAAAGTCGTACCACTCAAAAACCGTTCCCAGCGATGATGCAAAAATAACTTTGCGCTCTTCGGCGGTCATCGGCGCGGCTGCAGTTTTAGCCATGTTTCCTCCTATTTATTGATAAAAAGACTCTATAGGTATAGAACCTCAAAATGCATCATTCTGTTTGGCACTTACTAAAGTCTGACGGGTTAGGGAAATCACTTACAAATCAGTGTTTTTAATGGGCTTTTTTTCGTATTTATGCATTTTTGAGGCATAAACCCATATTAATAGTAGGTATATAAGCAGAGCTCCTTGAGCGCCCCACCAGTAAGTGAATTCCCAACCAAAAAAGGAGAACCTAAGAAAGTTCGGGGCGACCCCTACTAACAAAGTAGTTAAAAACCAAATGATGAGTAGCATTCGCGTTAAGCGTTTGTTTTTTGACCAGGTTTTCATGCTCTACCTACTGGCAAATAGACTCTCATACAAGTGCCGTATTTGAGAGGAGTCTCTTGGTATACATTTTCAAGAATTTCTAATTTGCCGCCATGTTGGGCAGCAATTTCTTTAACAATCGCAAGTCCTAAGCCACTGCCTTCTACATCACTACCCAAAACTCGATAGAAGCGCTCTAAAACACGTTGCCTTTCTTCTGGTGGAATGCCTGGGCCGTTGTCCTTTACCTCAACAATTAATATGCCGGGGCGATTGGAGTGCCGAACGTTTACAGTAACGTAGCCCCCTTTGGGCGTGTATTTAATGGCGTTATCAATCAGGTTATTAAATAACTCTTTCAGCATGACTGGGTTGCCATACATTTGGAGTGTGCTGGTAGAGGATTCGTATCCCAAATCAACACCTTTTTCCCAAGCAGTATTTAGCCAATTTTTTGTTGCGTCTTCCGCTGCCTGAGATAAGTTAATAAGAATTTTCTCTGTTAGGTTGGAAGTGTTTTCCATTCTGGCTAAGGACAAGAGCTGCTGAACTAAATGTGTTGCCCGCGTTGAGCTGTCAGCGATTTGTTCTAAAGATCTTTGTAATTCTGCTGGGCTACTTTCTCTTTGCGCCAGCTCAGCCTGCATTCTTAGTCCTGCCAAAGGGGTTTTTAATTGATGTGCAGCATCGGCAATGAAGCGTTTTTGTGATTGCACGGAATCCTCAAGCTGGTACAGCACATCATTAAAACTAGAAATAAGCGGCATGATCTCTTGGGGTGCAGCGCGTTCTTCAATCGGGCTGGTATCGTCGACCGTGCGATTACGAATCCTGTTTTGTAAAGCATTTAAAGGTGCCAAGCCTCTCGTTAAGCCAAACCAAACTAAAACAACCACGATAGGCAAAATGATGAATTGAGGAAGAATGACGCCCTTAATAATTTCATTCGCCAGTTGAGCTCTTTTCTCTAAAGTCTCAGCTACCTGAACAAGAATTAACTTATTGCTATCGGTTTTATTGGGGGCAATATAGGTTGCGGCAACTCTTACTTCTTCGCCGCCAATTCGGGCATCTCTAAAAGTAACTAAGCCGATTTGCAAAACATCATTTTCGTGAGGAAGAGGTAGATCTTTATCTCCTGCAATGAGGTTGCCAAAGCGATCAATAACTTGGAAGTAAATAGAGTCATTTTCATCAGCTTTCAAAATTTGACGAGCCGACATGGGTAGGCTCAGTTGCGTCTTGCCATCGACTTCTTTGATTTGTTGGGCAATCGCTTGAACGGTATTTTCTAGGTTGCGATCAAATGGCGCATTTGCGATAGATTGTGCGACTAGGTAAGTAACCGCAATACTCATTGGCCACAGTAATAGCAATGGCGCGAGCATCCAATCTAAGATTTCTCCAAATAGAGATCTAGGGCCTTTATTGACAGGCCTTGCATCATAGGACTCTGGCGGCAGAAGTTGTTGCAGCTCAACATCGACTGCTGGATTAACGTCTGCCATATTAATTAAGCAACTGGATCTTTAGCTTGAGGTGCTTGAAATTTTTCTAAGCAATAACCAAGACCACGAATGGTTGCGATTCGAATTCCGCCAATTTCAATTTTTTTGCGTAAACGGTGTACATAAACTTCAATGGCGTTATTACTAACTTCTTCTCCCCACTCGCAGAGATGGTCAACCAATTGATCTTTTGATACAAGCCGCCCCACTCTTTTCAATAGAACTTCTAGCAAACCTAATTCTCTTGCTGATAGTTCAAGCATTTTTTCGTCGATATAAGCGACCCGACCAACTTGGTCAAATTGTAGGGGGCCATGTTTGACCACGGTTGGGCCACCACCAGTGCCGCGTCGAGTTAATGCTCTGACGCGGGCTTCTAGCTCTGAAAGTGCGAAAGGCTTAGCCATGTAATCATCCGCACCGTTATCTAAACCTTTAACGCGCTCTTCAGTTGAATCCGCAGCTGTCAAAATCAGTACGGGTAGCATTGAATTACGTGAGCGCAGACGTTTCAATACTTCCATGCCAGTCATTTTGGGTAGGCCTAAATCTAAAATTAATAGGTCAAATGCTTGCGCAGACAGAGCTAAGTCAGCAGACTGGCCATCTTTTACATGATCTACCGCATAGCCAGATTGGCGTAATGAACGGGTTAAGCCATCAGCTAATACGCTATCGTCTTCAGCAATCAGAATTCTCATACAACCTTATCCGGTAATTCCTACAAATTAATAAGATTTTGCCTACATTCCTAGGCAAGATATTTACTTTTAATGCATATATTCTAGCTAAGCACAAAAAATGCCTTGCGCAGACTACTGTTTTTATATACAGTTATTACTGTGAATTAAGCAAATATGACAAAAATACACCTAATTTTAAATAAGGACGATTATGGAAGACCATAAGAAGAAATCTGGCAGCGCTTCAACTGACATTGATGGTATGAGCGCTGATAAGCAAAAAGCATTAAATGCGGCCTTAGCTCAGATTGAGAAGCAATTTGGTAAAGGTTCCATCATGCGTTTGGGTGATAGTGATATTGCTCAAGATATTCAGGTGGTATCGACGGGCTCTTTAGGCCTTGATATCGCTCTAGGCGTTGGTGGCCTAGCCCGTGGTCGCGTGATTGAAATTTATGGCCCTGAATCTTCAGGTAAAACGACTTTAACTTTGCACGCTGTAGCGGAAATGCAGAAGTTAGGCGGTACATGTGCCTTTATTGATGCTGAACATGCTTTAGATGTTCAATATGCCGCTAAATTAGGCGTTGATGTTAATAATTTATTAATCTCTCAACCTGATACAGGTGAGCAAGCATTAGAAATCGCTGATGCCTTGGTGAGGTCTGGATCCATTGATTTGATTGTGGTTGACTCTGTTGCAGCGCTTGTTCCTAGAGCGGAAATTGAAGGTGATATGGGTGATTCATTGCCTGGATTGCAAGCTAGATTAATGAGCCAAGCGCTAAGAAAGTTAACAGGTACGATCAAGCGTACGAATTCAATGGTTATCTTTATTAACCAAATTCGTATGAAGATTGGCGTTATGTTTGGTTCACCAGAAACCACAACTGGCGGTAACGCTTTAAAGTTTTACGCTTCTATGCGCTTAGATATTCGTCGTATTGGCAGCATTAAGAAGGGCGACGAGGTAGTGGGCAATGAAACACGTGTGAAAGTGGTTAAAAATAAAGTTTCCCCTCCATTTAGAGAGGCTATCTTTGACATCATGTATGGCGAGGGTATTTCTCGCCAGGGCGAAATTATTGATTTAGGTGTTGAATGCGATATCGTTGAAAAGTCAGGCGCCTGGTACAGCTATAAAGGTGATCGTGTTGGTCAAGGTAAAGACAATGCCCGCGAATTCTTAAAAGAAAACCCTGAAATTGCTAAAGAAATTGAAGCAAAAATTCGTGAGAAATTAGGGGTTAAGGGCGGATCTATTATTTCTGCTCAAGAAATCGCTGATGCCTGAGGTTGCAGGCCCTAGCCTAATGGCAAGGGCTTTACGTTTTCTTTCACGTAGAGAGCATAGTAGGCAGGAGCTTCGTAAGAAGCTTCTGCCTCATGCAGCTGATAATCCAACGCAGTTGGATGAGCTTCTAGATCGTTTAGAAAAAGAGTCTTGGCTATCTAACGAACGATATGCTGAAAGCTTGGTGCGCCGTAAGTCTGAGCGTTATGGGACTTTACGCATTATTGATGAGTTAAAGCAACAATCAATCCCAATTGAAACCATTGATCGTTTAAAGGAGACCCTTAAAGAAACTGAGGGTGAGAGGGCTTGGGCTCTATGGTCGAGAAAATATGGCGAAGCTATTGCCACTGATCCTAAAGATCGAGCTAAGCAAGTTCGTTATTTGGTAAGCAAGGGATTTTCATTAGATTTAATTATTAAAATCACCTCTGGCAGATATCAGCCACCTTCAATCAATTTTGATTAGGGTTAACACCGTCCTGGTGTAGACTTTAGTGATGTCTTCCAGTCCTATTTCTCGCCAATTAATCCACACTCGGAAAATACATACTCAAGTTTTTCGGCGTGAGGATGGTTTGTGGGATATTGAGGCGAGTTTGCTAGATACCAAAGGTAAAGACTTTCATTTAGCTAGCAGCATGCGCGCAAAAGGTGAGCCTATTCACCAAATGTTACTCACTATTACGATTGATACCCAATTTAACGTTTTAGCAGCCAAAGCCGAATCATTAGCTGTTCCTTATCCAGGTTCTTGTGAGTCAATTACCCCAGCATATGAAAAGTTAGTGGGTCTTAACTTAATCTCTGGCTTTAGAGCTGCCGTAAAAAATCTATTTAAAGGTATGAAAGGCTGTTCGCACATCACTGAGCTTTGCTCAGTTTTGCCAACAGCGGCCATCCAGGCTTTTGCAGGCGAGGTTTTGCAGTCTAAAGTTGAGGGTGAGGCCCATCCTGACCAAATGCCCTTTCAGTTGAATGGTTGTCACGCACTTCGAACAGACGGCGAAGTAGTTAAAAAATATTACAAAATTTGGTATGGAGCGCCTCTGGTTGCGCCTGAAATGCGAAAACCAGGGTCTAGTGACTGAAAAAGGGATAATAGATAGCTTAGTTGTTAAAAATATACAGAGAAGACAGAGTTAAGTAAGTTAAAAACATTAGTATTTTGCGACTATTAAAGAGGGAGCCTCAATGAAGATCCATGAGTACCAAGGCAAGGAAATCTTGCGTCAATTTAACGTGCCAGTGCCAAATGGCGTTCCGGCATTAACTGTAGATGAAGCTGTTGAAGCAGCTAAGAAATTAGGCGGCCCAGTATGGGTTGTTAAGGCTCAAATTCACGCAGGTGGCCGCGGTAAAGGTGGTGGCGTTAAGGTTGCTAAGAGCTTAGATGAAGTTAAAACATATGCAACTCAAATTTTGGGTATGCAGTTGAAAACTCATCAAACTGGTCCTGAAGGTCAGAAAGTTCGTCGTTTATTGATTGAAGACGGCGCTGACATCAAAAAAGAATATTACGTAGGTATCTTGACTGACCGTGCAACACAATCAGTAGTTGTAATGGCTTCAAGCGAAGGCGGCATGGATATTGAAGAAGTTGCTGCTAAGACCCCAGAAAAAATTATCAAAGTGTTTGCAAACCCGTTAGTTGGTTTGACAGATGCTGATGCAGCTAAGTTAGCTCAAGGTATTGGTGTTCCAGAGGCTTCACAAGCTCAAGCAAAAGCTGTTTTGCAAAGCTTGTACAAAGTTTATATGGATACAGACGCATCATTGGTTGAGATCAACCCATTGATTTTGGAAGGTAACGGCAATATCAAGGCTTTGGATGCGAAATTCAATTTCGACTCAAACGCATTGTTCCGTCACCCAGAAATCGTGGCTTACCGTGACTTGGATGAAGAAGATCCAGCTGAAGTGGAAGCTTCAAAATTTGATTTAGCCTACATTTCATTAGACGGCAACATTGGTTGCTTAGTGAATGGTGCAGGTTTAGCGATGGCGACTATGGACACTATTAAGTTGTTCGGTGGCGAGCCAGCAAACTTCTTGGACGTAGGTGGTGGTGCTACTGCTGAGAAAGTAACAGAAGCTTTTAAGATCATGTTGAAGAACAAAGATGTTAAAGCGATTCTAGTTAACATTTTCGGCGGCATCATGAAGTGTGATGTGATTGCTGATGGTGTGATCACTGCATGTAAAGCGGTGAACTTGAGCGTACCTTTGGTTGTTCGTATGAAGGGTACAAACGAAGAGCTCGGTAAGAAGATGTTGGCTGAATCTGGCCTGCCGATTATTAGTGCAGACACGATGGCTGAAGCAGCGACTAAAGCTGTTGCAGCAGTTAAGTAAGCCACGAAAGGAATTTAAATGTCTATTCTTATTAATAAAAACACACGAGTTATTACTCAAGGTATCACTGGTAAAACTGGTCAGTTCCACACTGAAAAGTGTCAAGAGTACGCAAATGGTAAAGAATGTTTTGTTGCCGGCGTGAACCCTAAAAAAGCTGGCGAGAAAATTTTTGATATTCCTATTTATGCGTCAGTAAAAGAGGCTGCTGCTGAAACAGGTGCAACTGTTTCTGTGATTTACGTACCACCTGCTGGTGCTGCAGCTGCTATTTGGGAAGCTGTTGAAGCGGATCTTGATTTAGCAATCTGTATTACAGAAGGTATTCCTGTTCGCGACATGTTAGAAGTTCGCAACAAGATGGCTGCTAAAGAAGCTAAAGGCGGTAAAAAGACTTTGTTATTGGGACCAAACTGCCCAGGTTTGATTACGCCTGATGAAATCAAGATCGGCATCATGCCAGGTCACATTCATCGTAAGGGACGTATTGGTGTAGTTAGCCGTTCTGGTACTTTGACTTATGAAGCTGTTGCTCAGTTGACAGAAATCGGTCTGGGCCAATCTTCAGCGGTTGGTATTGGTGGTGACCCAATTAACGGTCTTAAGCACATTGATGTGATGAAGGCTTTTAATGATGATCCAGATACTGATGCTGTGATCATGATTGGTGAAATTGGTGGTCCTGACGAAGCTGAAGCAGCCCGTTGGTGCAAAGCTAATATGAAAAAACCTGTTGTTGGCTTCATTGCTGGTGTAACTGCCCCTGCAGGTAAGCGTATGGGCCATGCTGGTGCGTTGATCTCTGGTGGTGCTGATACAGCAGATGCTAAGTTGGCTATTATGGAAGAGTGTGGCTTCACAGTGACACGCAATCCATCAGAAATGGGTAAATTGCTAAAAGCGTTGTTGTAATATTCGCTCTAAGGGCAAAAAAATCAACGGGAGCCTGGCTCCCGTTTTTTATTCATAAAACAAAAAAGAAGATGACATGGAATTTTTCACAACAATAGACTGGGCAGTAATTGCTCAAATTATCATGATTGATGTCTTGTTAGGTGGTGATAATGCCGTAGTAATTGCATTGGCTTGTCGAAATTTACATCCAAGTCAGCGTCGCCGAGGAATTATGTGGGGAACGGTTGGGGCTATTATTTTGCGTATTATTTTGGTGATTTTTGCGGTCACATTACTAAAAATACCGTTCTTAAAATTTACTGGTGGTATTTTGTTGCTATGGATTGGCTACAAGTTGATGGTTGAGACGGCAGATGATGGTGATCATGAGTTGGAGGCATCTGACAAGCTTTGGACTGCAGTAAAGACTATTATCGTTGCCGACATTGCTATGAGCGTGGACAATGTTATTGCTATTGCTGGCGCAGCTGGTCAGGTTGATGCCGCTCATCATCAGTTTGGTTATATTGTTTTTGGTTTGTTAGTCTCTATTCCGTTAATTGTTGGTGGTAGTCAGATTGTTTTATATTTGATTGATCGATTCCCAATCATTGTTACATTCGGTGCGGGCTTATTAGGCTGGATTGCTGGCGGCATGATTTTCACCGACCCTGGTTTGATTCAGTATCTTGGTAATTACATTGAAGCATATTCTACTGTGGCTGGTGTTGTGGCTGCATTGAGTGTGATGTCTTTGGGAGAGTTAACGAAACGAAACAAGCAAAAGAAATAATTTTTTGCTGTAGTTTGATTCAACACAAAAATCAGCATTTTCTTACAATGTTGTGATCCCCCAAATCATTAACTATCTGGGATGATAGTGGGTGTTAACGGAGGTATTATTAAACATGAATGAAGGTAGACGTAATTTGCAGTTAAAAGAGAAAAACGGTTTCACTTTAATTGAGTTGATGGTTGTGATTGCCATCATTGGTATCTTGGCAGCTATTGCTGTGCCAAAGTATCAGGACTACATTGCCAAAACTCGTATTGCCGAAGGTTTAAGTCTTGCTGCTGGCGCGAAATTGGCTGTAACGGAGGTTTATTCAGGTAAGGGTGCTGCGGATATGGCTTTGGCGACAGAATCTATTTTTAAAGCCACAACAACCAACAGCGTTAAAGAAGTGAAAATTGATAAGAGCGGGGCCATTCATATTTCATATCAGAGCAACGTTGCACCAGAAGGGCAAAATTTACTTGTTTTGAGCCCAGTTAATGATGTGGCAAACGGTGAAGCAGTGGCAGTTGATTTAAGTGATGCCAAAGCTAAACCTTGGGCGGGTGTTTGGAGCTGTAAATCTACTCAAAATACATTGGATTCCAAACTATTACCGAGTGACTGCAAATAATCTAGACAGTTAGCTCGCAATTAGTAAATAAAACAAGGGAGCTATTTATAGCCCCCTTGTTTTATGGTCACCAGTCATTTTTCAAGTAAGCGCACATCTAAAATTACTCTATCTCTATCTAAGATTGCATTCTAAAACTTCTCCAGAGTTAGGGTAAGTAGGATAGAAATAAAACAAGGCTTTATATGGGGGGAATGGTGCATCATTTCTGAAATAGATGTTGGTTCGTGAGGGGCGCGCTAAAAGTTAAATTTAGAACTTATTAAGTGTTATAGTTTTTACAAATTAGAAGGCTTCCCGTGAAAAAAATAATTTTTATTGTTCTTGTTTTGTTTGGTTCAAGTGCCTATGCATATGATGGCATGACTAGTGAACTTAGTCATGCAGCAGGCGGCGCTGCAATTGCAGCGGTTGTAACAAAAATTGCTGATGACTCTCCTAATCGAGCATGGATTGGGTTTGGTGTTAGTGCCACCTTGGGTGTTTTAGCTCAAGGTTATGAGATGTCTGTTCAAAAAGCAAAGTTTTATCCTTCACTCTTGGATGCTGGCTCGCATGCCTTAGGTGCGGCCTTGGGTGCTTGGGTGACTGATAAATATTTTTTAACCCCTATTGTTTCCCGTTCGTATAGTGGAGTAATTTTACATAGGCAATTTTAATAAAACTAAAAGTGCGGGATTGGCAATGCCTCACCCCAGCTTGCTAATGTAAGTTCTATCTATATCGCACTTCAATGCAAGCTCTTCTTGGGAAAGAGCAATAGATTTTCTCGGGCTTCTCAGTTAGTATTTATAGAGGTTATTTTTCTCTTGTTGTTCTCGTGACGGCGCAATACTTTTAGGTCTAGAGATCAATGTATAAGATTAGCGTTTCCTACGCTGCCTTCCATATCCCAGATTTGCCGCCGCTCTTTTCAAGTAAACGCACATCTGAAATCACCATGCCTCTATCAACAGCTTTGCACATATCGTAAATGGTTAGAAGACCAATTTGAACGCCAGTTAAAGCTTCAATTTCAACGCCTGTTTGCCCAACGGTTTCTGTTGTCACGGTGCATTGGATAGATGACTTCTCTTCGTGCAAGTTGAATTCAACAGCAACCCTAGTCAACGCTATGGGGTGACACAAAGGGATTAAATCTGGGCTTCTTTTGGTTGCTTGAATAGCTGCAATTCTGGCAATACCAATGACATCGCCTTTTTTATGCGAACCTGCTTTAATGGCGGCAAAGGTATCTTTTTGCATTGAAATCATGCCAGTCGCAACCGCAACGCGATGAGTGTGGTTTTTTTGCCCAACATCAACCATATGGGCTTGGCCGCTTTCGTCAAAATGAGTGAACTTGTTCATGGCTGATTTGTACCATAATTGAGGCTATGAATAGTAAAAAAAATCGATTTCATAAAAAACTAATGGTCTTAGCTATGGCCTTAGTGTTTCAGCCAGCTTTTTTATATGCCCAGGTTGATGGAAATCGATTAAATCAAGATGCAACAGACCAGCCTATTAAATTAAGTAAATCTCAGGCGGCGGCTGTTGTCGCTCAGAGTCGCCAACCAATTTTGGTGTTGCCAGATTTAGGGGATTCATCAAGCGCTTCTTTAACGCCTGTTGATGAGCGTAAATTAGGTGAACGCATCATGCGAGAAATTAGGCGCGACCCTGATTATTCAGCGGATCCTGTCTTTTATGATTATTTGAATGGCATTGGACATCAGTTGGTCGATGCTGCTCGTAAACAGGGTGTAGCTGGTTTAGATGGTAAAGGTACTTTTGCGCTTAATTTTGAATTGTTTGGTGTGAAAGATCGCAGTATTAATGCTTTTGCATTGCCAGGTGGTTTTTTGGGTGTGCATACAGGTTTAATTGTTGCTGCTGAAACTGAGTCTGAGTTGGCTTCTGTGTTGGGGCATGAGATAGGCCACGTTACTCAGAAACATATTGCAAGAATGTACGGCCAACAAGGCACGAATTCCATGATTGCATTAGCCTCGATTGTTTTAGCAGTCGTGGCTGCGAGTCGTAATCCTAATGCTGCTCAGGGCCTGGCTGTGGGTGGTCAAGCTTTAGCGATTCAGAATCAATTAGCCTACTCTAGAGATGCCGAGCGTGAGGCAGATCGTGTGGGATTCCAGATTTTGCAAGCGGGTGGTTTCGATGTTCAAGGCATGCCGGATTTCTTCAATCGTATGCAGCGTGCTAATAGCATTATGGAAAGTGGTGTGCCTGGTTATGTTAGAACGCACCCATTAACGACGGATCGTATTGCTGATATGCAAGATCGTGTGCGAGGTATCGCTTCACGAAAAGTACCATCTTCAGTAGAGTTTTATTTATTAAAGGCTAGGGCTAGATTAATTCAGGCGACTAGTACGAGTACTTATCCAGACTTGCGTCAACTTTATGAAAGTTTGAGTCGTAAACCTGATTTAACTAAGCAGATAGAAGGGTATTACGGCTTGGCTCTGTTGAATCTCAAAGAGCAAAAAATTGCTGATGCGGAAGCTAATCTTGTGAAAACAAGAAATGCTTTGCAGGCACTTACTGCGAACGGTTCACCAATTCAGCGTTGGAGCTTAGCGGTAGAAGCAACTTCTATTGACATCATGTTTGCTAAGTCAATGTATGAGCCGGCATTAAAACAGTTAAATACATTAAGAGCAGGCCATCCTAGTTCTCGAACATTTAATTTATTAACAATTGAAGCGCAGCTGAAGCTAAAACAATTTGAGCCTGCGATTACTTGGCTAAAGAGGCAAACCAGGTTGTACTCGGATGATTCTGTGTGGTGGGGTCTTTTGTCCATGGCCTATGCGCAGTCTGGCAAGATTGCTCTTCAACATGCAAGCATGGCAGAGAAGTATGTTGCTGATGGTGCTTGGGTTGCTGCTATGGAACAAATGCGTTTGGCGAAAGCTTCAGGGGATGCCGATTTTTATCAATCTTCGGAGATTGATGCGCGCGCAAGACAGATACAAGAGTTGTATCGTCAAGAGCTAAAAGATCAAGGTAAGGTGCAATAAATTTTTTTAATGTCAGCAGATGTTGCTGATTCAACGGCAATTTTTTGACCTTGCCAATTCCAGTGACCTAATAGGCCGCAAGCATGTTGAACTTCAGCGGTCTCTGAAAATATGCCAAGATCATGATTGTGAAGTAACACATGGACTTCTTTTGTTTCTTTCAAAAACAGAGTTTCATTGGTGGTCGGTGCATATTGAACTTCAATGTGGGCAGTAAGGACAATTTGCCCTTTCTCATCCATTAAGCATTGAGTTGGTTTGATTGGTATGCCAGTTGTTGTTTTTAATAAATAAGTTTCTTTATCGGGATAAAACCGTGCAACTAGTGGCGTGTAATCTAGGTCGACATAAACTCTTTGCGGGCCATTTTGAAAAAACCACTCGCCATCTTCATTGGTGGCGTAATTTCTTTCAATAAATGAGACAAGTCCACTGTGCTGGATGATGTCTCCTGGGAGATGATTTTTTTGCGCGAATTCATTACGCATTCTCCAATTGCCTCTGCGGTCAAGCGCTAGCCAACCTCGACATTCAGGTACAGACGGCCACTTAATGAGTGAGCGTAATACCTGTTCATCCATGTTTAATGGAATCCGTGAATGGTGCTAGGTAGTTGGATATGTTCTTCTTGCGCAGGGCTTGCATGGATGTGAGCTATTTTCCAGCCCATAGGTCCTTGCACCAAAGCGTAAGTGAAGTTGAGGAAAAATTCTGGTTCAACTTGTTTTGCTTCCAAGCGAACGGCTTCGGTAGTGTCAAAGAATGCGATTCCCATCGCAGTATGGCCAATTGCTTGAATAGGGTCGAGCCATAAGAAATGGTCAGCTAATATTTTTTTAAGACCTTCTCTCAATTCCACGTGGCCTGTTAAGCGTTTACCGCCTGGGAGGATGCAAGTGATTGAATCTTCATCCATCCATAAATCAATGGATCCATCGAGATCATTGTGATGCAGTGAGTCGCGCCAAGCTTCTAGAACTTCTTCTGGCATTTGAAATAAGCGGGCTTGACGTGGCATGGCGAATTTATTGAGTGGTTGTAGATAGTGAGTTTAGGATGTCTTTAGGGGAAATGTCCATTAAACATTTTGTGTGACCTAAAGGACAGTTTCTTTTAAAGCATGGGCTGCACTCTAAGTGTAGCCAGTGAATCGTTGCCTTTGAGGATAGCGGCGGTGTGTGCCTTGGATCACTAGAGCCAAAAATAGCAACTTGGGGGCGTCCTAAGGCCGCTGCGATATGCATTAAACCTGAATCGTTGCTAACGACCGCATCTGCCACGCTAATAGATGCCATAGCTTCATCGAGTGATGTTTCACCACACCAGTTGAGAGCCTGATGAGGGTGTTGGCTTAGTTGTTTTATTTGCTCGCCTAACGCAGCTTCTTTTTTGCTACCCAAAATTAAAATTAAGCTATCAGGATGTTGGGTGACAATTAATTCTGCTAGTTTCGCAAAATGCTCTGCCGGCCACTGTTTGGCAGGGCCATATTCCGCACCAGGGCAAAGAACAAATAATTGTTGATGCGGGCATGTGGTTTGTAATTTATTTTTTATCGAATCAGATAAATCAGTGTTTACTGCTAGATGTGGGTGGGGTACTTCTGCGCTTTTATTTCCGGATAGCGCTAAATAATGGCTCGACATCGGTGGGCGATGAGACTTGGACGGGTTTTTTAATAAACGATTAATTAAGCCCCAGCGCATTTCCCCTTTGTAACCAACTCTAACAGGGATATTTGCCATCCATGGAATGAGTGCAGACTTTAGGCTATTAGGAAGTATGTAAGCGTGGCTGTAATTTGATTTCTTGAGATCAGCTGCCAGCTTTTTTCTTTCTGCCCATTGAAGTAAGCCATGTTTTAAATCCGCTGAAATAATTTGGCTAACGGCTGGGATTGCTCGCATCACCGAAGCAACCCACGGGGTTGCTAAAACATGTATTTCGCTATCGGGGTGTTGTTTCTTAACCTCTGTGATCAGAGGTTCAGCCATCACCGCATCACCAATCCAATTGGGTGCGATGATGAGAATATTAGCCATATTCTTTTAGTGACCGTGAGGCGCTGTGCCTGGTTTGAGTTGATATTGCGTACCGCAATAAGGACATTTTGCAGAACCTGTGGAGACAACATCTAAGAAAACTCTAGGATGTAAATTCCAGGCTGCTTGAGTAGGGCAATGAAGTGGTAAATCTTTATGCCCATCTACTTGAACAATGTTCTTATCTTGAGTCATATCTATCTCACACCAAAGTTAACCAGTGACTGTATTTATCATTTTTACCAGCTACAGCATCAAAGAATACTTTTTGAATTTTTTCTGTAATTGGGCCGCGAACACCTTTGCCAATCGCGCGATCGTCAAGTTCTCTGATAGGCGTTACTTCGGCAGCTGTACCTGTAAAGAAGGCTTCGTCAGCACAATACATTTCATCACGAGTAATACGTTTTTCACGAACTTCAATACCGAGGTCTTTTGCAATCGTAAAAATAGCGTCACGTGTAATACCGTCTAAGCAAGAAGCTAAATCTGGTGTGTAAATAATGCCATTCTTAACAATGAACACATTCTCACCAGAGCCTTCAGAAACATAACCGTCTGTATCAAGTAATAGCGCTTCATCGTAACCATGAATCGTTACTTCTTGGTTAGCCAAAATAGAATTGATGTAATACCCAGAAGCTTTTGCTCTAACTAGTGATACGTTGACATGGTGACGTGTAAATGACGATGTTTTAACGCGAATACCTTTGTTAATGCCGTCTTCACCTAAGTAAGCACCCCATTCCCAGGCTGCAATTGATGAGTGGATGGTGTTGCCTTTAGCTGATACACCTAATTTTTCGGAGCCAATCCAAACAATCGGTCTGATATAGCAAGAAGTTAATTTATTTTCTCTAACAACAGCTAGTGTTGCTTCTGAAATTTGCTCTTCTGTGTAAGACATCGGCATTTGAAATATTTTTGCAGAGTTAAATAGTCTGCGTGTGTGTTCTTTCAGCCTAAAAATAGCAGTGCCTTTATCGGTTTTGTAAGCGCGCACGCCTTCAAACACAGCCATGCCATAGTGAAGTGAGTGAGTAAGAACATGGATGTTGGCGTCGCGCCATGGAATAAGTTTTCCGTCCATCCAAATAAAGCCATCACGATTTGCCATTGACATGGTGTATTTCCTAAATTCTGAGAAAAATTGGTTGAATTGCTATTGTAAAACAGGCGACTGTCCATGGCTACGCATGGATTCTTATCCCTACCTATAATTGAGCAATTAATCTTAAAAACGAGGATCGTTTGGCCTGGTCTGATGGACATCGTGCTGCTGCTTGGGATGGTTTTAGAACCATGTCTAGGTCTGGTTTTGCCATATTCACTTGGGCATTAGTGACTGGGGTGGCTATGGCGAAGTCTGGTTTAACTACCGGCGAGGCCGTGGGGATGTCCTTTTTGGTCTATGCGGGTTCAGCACAATTGGCTGCTTTGCCTTTAATTGCCGGTAATTTTCCTATCTGGACCATTTGGTTAACCGCAGCGATTGTTAATCTACGCTTTGTGATTTCTAGCGCTGGTATTCAGCCGCACTTCAAGGATCGGGCTTTTTGGAAGCGATCGGTTTTGGGGTATTTGAATGGCGATTTAAATTTCGCTTTTTTTATGGCGCGCTACCCCGACCCTCACGGGGATCGTTTCGCTTTACCTTTCTTTTTGGGGATGTCCTTAACCAATTGGTGTATTTGGCAAACCGGATCCATGTTGGGTATTTATTTGGCTAGTTTGATTCCAGAAGCTTGGGGCTTGGGTTTTGCGGGTACTTTGGCATTGATAGCGATTTTGTTACCGATGGTCGATCATGGTTCGGCCATGTTTACAGCAATTGCTGCCGCGATTGTGGCTTTGTTGACGGTTAATTTGCCATTTAAGTTAAATCTTGTCTTATCAGTTTTAACGGCGATTATTGTGGGTATGTTGATGGATCAATATAACGCCAAGAAGCCATCTAAAAAGGGCGTTTTATGAGCACTTTAGAGATATGGGTTTCTATTTTAGGTTTGATGGTGATTACTTTTTTAACCCGAGGCTTCTTTCTTCTCATGGGGACTAGGGTTGAGCTGCCGGATTCTGTTCAGAGAGCTATTCGTTACGCCCCAGCTGCTGCCTTGGTTGCTATCGTCGTTCCCGAGATCTTTTTGCTTAAAACTGGCTCTGTGGCTAGTTTTGAGTGGAAAAACCCCCATCTTTGGGGTGGATTGGTCGCCATGGGAGGTTTTTTGCTTACTAGAAGCATGGTTTTAACAATCATTTTGGGGATGGTGGGCTTTACCTGCGCTAGATGGTATTTTTGAGGTCAAAAAAGCGAGATTTGCCTCAGTAAAAAGGTAAAATCTGACTTTCTAGCTTTTTACTCAAATCTCTAGTCATCATGCCTGGCACATCAAAACTTAAATTTAATCGTCTTTCGGATTTAGCAGCTACTGGTCAACTAAAAGGTAAGCGTGTTTTTATTCGCGCTGATTTAAACGTTCCCCAAGATGAAGCAGGAAATATTACTGAAGATACGCGTATCCGTGCATCAATTCCAGCCATCAAGTTAGCCTTGGATGCTGGCGCGGCGGTGATGGTGACTTCTCACTTGGGAAGACCAACTGAAGGTGAATTCAAGCCAGAAGATAGTTTGTCTCCTGTGGCTGATCGTATCGCTGAATTATTAGAGCGTAAGGTTCCCTTGATCAGTGATTGGGTTGATGGTGGCTTTGAGGTAACGCCTGGCGATTTGGTTTTGCTTGAAAACTGCCGCCTAAACAAAGGCGAGAAAAAGAATAATGAAGAGTTGGCTCAAAAAATGGCCAAACTCTGTGATGTCTATGTGAATGATGCTTTTGGTACAGCACATAGGGCTGAAGCAACTACTCATGGTATGGCTAAATATGCTGGCATCGCTTGTGCAGGTCCTTTGATGGCAGCTGAGTTGGATGCTCTTGGTAAAGCACTAACAGATCCTAAGCGTCCTTTAGTGGCGATTGTTGCAGGTTCAAAAGTTTCAACAAAACTTACCATCCTTAAATCATTGGCTGAAAAAGTAGATCAGTTAATTGTGGGCGGTGGCATTGCTAATACATTTATGTTGGCAGCTGGTTTACCGATTGGACGCTCTTTAGCTGAGCCTGATTTGGTGAATGAAGCCAAAGCCATCATTGATGTGATGGCTAAGCGTGGTGCTAGCGTGCCTATTCCAGTGGACGTAGTGGTTGCTAATGAATTATCACCTTTGGCGCGTGCCAACCGAGTAGCTTCTACGGATGTTCAGTCTGATGACATGATTTTGGATGTGGGACCTAAGACATCCGCTGAGTTAGCTGGAATTGTGGCTCATGCAGGAACGATTGTATGGAATGGCCCGATTGGTGTTTTTGAAATTGATCAATTCGGGGGCGGTACAAAAATGTTGGCGGCTGCTATCGCTCATTCACCTGCATTTTCGATTGCGGGTGGTGGTGACACATTGGCTGCCATCGCTAAATATGGCATTGAGAAGCAAGTCGATTACATCTCTACAGGTGGTGGCGCTTTCTTAGAATTCTTAGAAGGTAAAACTTTGCCCGCTTTTGAAATTTTGAGTGAAAGATCTGAAAAATAATGCGTGCCACAAAAATCGTTGCAACATTAGGTCCTGCATCTAGTAGTGCTGAAATCCTAAAGCAGTTATTCGATGCTGGTGTTGATGTTGTGCGGTTGAATTTCTCTCACGGTACTGCTGTTGATCATCAGGCGCGTGCAAAGTTGGTGCGTGAAGTTTCAAAAGCAGCGGGTCGTGAAGTCGCGATCATGGCCGACCTTCAGGGACCTAAGATTCGTGTTGGTAAATTTGAAAATAACAAAATTATTCTAAAAGCCGGTGAGCGCTTCACTTTAGATGCTAATTGCCAGTTGGGTAATCAAACTTGTGTTGGTTTGGATTACAAAAATTTACCTAATGATGTCAAAGTTGGCGATAAGCTACTTTTGAATGATGGTTTATTGGTTATTCGTGTAGAGGCTGTGGAAGGTAGCTGTATTCATACGGTTGTTGAGTTGGGTGGCGAGCTGTCCAATAACAAAGGTATTAATCGTGCGGGTGGTGGTTTAACCGCTCCAGCGTTAACTGAAAAAGATAAAGAAGATCTTTTAACTGCCGTGGGTTTGGGCGCCGACTATATCGCCATTAGCTTCCCTAAAAATGCTGAGGATATGAAAATCGCTCGCGAGCTTTCTAATCAGGCAAGTCAAAAGTTTGGTCATAAGGCTAAGTTGATTGCCAAGATTGAACGAGCTGAAGCTGTTTTGCCAGGTGTTTTGGAAGGTATTTTGGAAGTGAGCGACGGCATTATGGTTGCTCGCGGTGACTTGGCTGTTGAAGTTGGTAATGCAACGGTACCAGCTTTGCAGAAAAAAATGATTCAGTTGGCGCGTGAAGCGAATAAGGTTGTGATTACAGCTACGCAAATGATGGAGTCGATGATTGTTAATCCGGTTCCAACACGTGCAGAAGTGAGTGATGTGGCTAATGCTGTTCTAGATGGTACGGATGCAGTGATGTTGTCTGCAGAAACTGCTTCAGGCCAATATCCAGTAGAAACAGTTTTGCAAATGGCTGCAATTTGTAAAGAGGCTGAAAAAACAGAAGTTCATCATTTGGACGCTGATTTCTTTGACCAAAAATTTACGCGTATTGATCAGTCCATTGCATTTGGTGCTCTTTTTACCGCTTACCATTTGGGGGTTAAGGCCATTGTTGCTTTAACAGACTCTGGTTCAACGGCTTTATGGATGAGCCGTCACAAAATTCAAGTGCCAATTTTTGCTTTAACTACAAAAGTGGCAAGTCAGAGAGCTATGGCTTTGTATCGTAACGTTCATCCCCAGCAATTGGAGACTAGTGATGATCGTGATACGGCATTAAACCAAGCTGAATCTTGCGTGAAAGATTTGGGTGTGGTTCAGTCAGGTGACGCGATTGTTTTGACCGTTGGTGAGCCTATGGGAACAGTTGGCGGAACTAATACGCTAAAAATTGTTAATGTGAAGTAATTTTTTTAATTAAGGGAAATAGTTATGGCACTCGTTTCATTGCGCCAATTATTGGATCATGCTGCTGAGAACACTTATGGTTTACCAGCATTCAATGTTAATAATCTTGAGCAAGTGCAAGCCATTATGGCTGCGGCTGATGAGGTTAATGCACCGGTGATTATGCAAGCCTCGGCAGGCGCTCGTAAATATGCTGGCGAAGCTTTCTTGCGCCACTTAATTGATGCAGCCGTAGAAGCTTATCCTCATATTCCAGTAGTGATGCATCAAGACCATGGCCAAAGCCCAGCTGTTTGTATGGCTGCGATTCGTTCAGGTTTTACATCCGTCATGATGGATGGTTCATTGATGGATGATGGTAAAACAGTCGCCACTTATGATTACAACGTTGCTGTATCTCAAGAGGTTGTAAAGTTCGCCCACTCTATTGGCGTAACTGTTGAAGCCGAGCTAGGTGTATTGGGTTCTTTGGAAACCATGATGGGTGACAAAGAAGACGGTCATGGTGCTGAGGGTGCTATGACACGTGAGCAGCTATTAACTGATGTTGAGCAGGCTGCTGACTTTGTGAAAAAAACCCAGTGTGATGCTTTAGCTATCGCTATTGGTACAAGTCATGGCGCTTATAAGTTCACTAAAAAGCCTACTGGCGACATTTTGGCAATTGATCGCATTAAAGAAATTAATGCGCGTATCCCAAATACTCATTTGGTGATGCATGGTTCATCAAGCGTACCTCAAGAGTTGTTGGCGATTATTCGCGAATTCGGCGGTGAGATGAAGGAAACTTATGGTGTGCCTGTGGAAGAGATTCAGCAGGGCATTAAACATGGCGTTAGAAAAATTAATATTGATACAGATATTCGTTTGGCTATGACCGCCGCTATTCGTCAGTATTTATTCCAAAACCCTGGCAAATTCGACCCGCGCGATTACTTAAAGCCTGCACGTGAGGCTGCTAAGAATTTATGTAAGGCAAGATACCTTGCTTTTGGTTGTGAAGGTCAAGCGTCAAAAATTAAAGCGATGCCATTAGAAAAAATGGCGGATCAGTATAAAAATGGCCAACTCGCTCAACTAGTTAGATAAGGTATTCATGCAAGCGCTTTACGAATCTTCTATTAAGTCTTTGCCTTTAATTTCTAAAGGTAAGGTTCGAGATATTTATGCGATTGGTGATGATCAGTTGTTGATGATCACAACTGATCGTTTATCCGCATTTGACGTGGTGATGGGGGAGCCTATTCCTGGTAAGGGAATCGTTCTTAATCAAATGGCTAACTTTTGGTTTGATAAGTTATCGCATGTGATCCCTAATCATTTAACTGGTATTAATCCTGAAACAGTGGTTGCCGCTGATGAAGTTGCTCAGGTAACTGGTCGCGCGATTGTGACTAAGCGTCTTAAACCTATTTTGGTTGAGGCTGTTGTGCGCGGATATCTTTCTGGTAGTGGTTGGAAGGATTACCAAGCGACTGGTGCTATTTGTGGCATTCAGTTGCCGGCTGGCATGCAGAATGCGCAAAAATTGCCTGAACCTATTTTTACGCCAGCTGCTAAAGCTGAAGTAGGTGAGCATGACGAAAATATTTCTTATGCTGAAGTTGAAAAGAAAATTGGCGCTGAATTAGCGAAAAAGATTCATGACGTAAGCATTCGGTTATATCAAGAAGCTTCTGAGTTTGCCGCCACTAAGGGCATCATCATTGCTGATACTAAATTTGAATTTGGTTTGGATGAGGCTGGGAATTTAGTTCTGATGGACGAAGTGTTAACAGCTGATTCTTCAAGATTCTGGCCAGCAAGTTCTTATCAAGTTGGGTCAAACCCACCGTCGTTTGATAAACAGTTTGTGCGTGATTGGTTGGAGTTGGCGGTTGTTAATGGTAAGCCTTGGGATAAATCTCCGCCGGCGCCTAAATTGCCAGCTGATGTGATTGAGAAAACCGCAGCAAAATACCGTGAAGCTTTAGAAACTTTAACGGCTTAAATAAATTGAGTGACGCGTTATTTAAAAGGAAAAGATGATGAGCCAAAAGCCAGTAGTTGGTATCGTGATGGGTTCAAATTCAGATTGGGAAACCATGCAGCAAGCTGCTCAAATTTTCCAAGAGTTTGGAGTTATCTATGAGGCAAAAGTGGTTTCAGCTCATCGTATGCCTGATGATATGTTCGATTACGCCGAACAGGCTTTATCAAGAGGATTAAAAGCTATTGTTGCCGGCGCAGGTGGTGCAGCCCATTTGCCAGGTATGTTAGCTTCAAAAACAATTGTGCCTATTTTTGGTGTACCAGTAGCTTCTAAGTATTTGAGAGGTGAAGACTCTCTTTACTCCATCGTGCAAATGCCAAAAGGCGTTCCGGTTGCCACTTTTGCTATCGGCGAGGCGGGCGCTGCTAATGCTGCTTTGCATGTGATTGCCAATTTGGCTGTTAATGATGCTGCTTTAGCTAAGAAGTTGGAGGCTTTCCGTTCTGCTCAAACAGAAAAAGCTCGTGCGATGAATTTGCCAGGACATTCTTAATTTATGGCTGACCGTTTAGACCCAGTATTACCCGGTTCTTATTTAGGAATTCTTGGAGGCGGCCAGCTTGGCAGGATGTTTACGCATGCTGCGCAAGCAATGGGGTATAAAGTTTGTGTCTTAGATCCAGATGCGAATAGCCCGGCAGGGGCTGTCGCTGAAAAACATATTCAAGCAGATTATGTTGATCATCAAGCGCTTAAAGAAATGGCAGCTTGTTGTAGTTCAGTTAGCACTGAATTTGAAAATGTTCCCGCTCAAGCTTTGGATGAATTAGAGGCCTTGGGCGTTTATGTTGCACCTAGAAGTGGTGGCGTTTCTGTCGCGCAAAATCGCGTAGCCGAAAAGAAATTTTTAGCCACTTGGAAGGCTGAGGCAGGGATTGGGCCTGCGCCGCACTTTGTGATTGAGCATGCCACAGATATTGATCATGTTGCGGCTGACTTATATCCGGGTATTTTGAAGATTGCTCGTATGGGTTATGACGGCAAAGGCCAAATAACTGTATCCAATAAAGAACAATTGACGGCTGCTTGGCAAGAGTTTGGTCAGGTGCCATGTGTTTTAGAAAAACGCATGGAATTAGATTTTGAAGTGTCTGCGCTTGTTGTGCGCGGTCATGATGATGAAGTTTTGGCCTATCCGGTAGCTCAAAATATTCATAAAAATGGCATTTTGCATACAACAACTGTGCCAGCACCTTCATTAAAGGCTGACCAAGAAGTAAAAATTATCGAAGCTGCCAAGGCGATTATTCGTCGCTTGGATTATGTGGGTGTTTTATGCGTTGAATTCTTTGTATTAAAGAGTGGTGAAATTGTCGCTAATGAAATTGCACCGCGTCCTCATAATTCTGGGCATTACACACAAAATGCTTGTGTGACTAGTCAGTTTGAACAACAGGTTAGAGCAATGGCTAGGTTGCCATTGGGTAGCACGAAATTAATTCAGTCAACCGTGATGTTAAATATTCTGGGTGATGAGTGGTTGGTAGATGGTGATCGTTCTGAGCCGAAGTGGCATATTGTTTTGAAAAATCATTCTGCAAAATTACATTTGTATGGCAAAGCTGAGCCACGTCAAGCTAGAAAAATGGGCCATATTAATTTTGTGGGTAACAACCCATCTGAAGTGGATGTGGCTTGTGCTGAAGCTATAAAGGTTTTGCGTATTCAACGCTAATTACGCTAAACATGACTGATTTAATTGGGCAAGCAGTTCAGACTTTGAAGTCTGGTCATTTGGTGGGTATCCCGACCGAAACTGTTTATGGCCTTGCTGCAGATGCAGCCAATCCAATTGCTATTAATAAAATATTTGCCACAAAAGGTAGGCCTACTGGTCATCCTTTAATTGTGCATATTGCTAAGCCTGTTCTTGAGAAGCTTAATCAGGAAGAAAAATATGCTGCTTGGGAAAAGCAACTGGCTTTATGGGCTCGAGATGTTCCTAGTGAAGCGTTGCTATTAGCTGAGGCATTTTGGCCAGGTCCTCTGACGATGATTTTGCCAAAAGCTAAAAATGTTTTATCAGAAATTACAGGCGGCCAAGAGACTGTGGGCATTAGATGCCCTAATCATCCAGTGGCGTTAGAGTTGTTAAGAAGATTTGATGGAGGTTTGGCAGCGCCATCGGCTAATAAGTTTGGACATATTTCACCGACTACAGCTGAACATGTTCAAGATGAATTCCCTGGGTTGCTTGTTTTAGATGGTGGAGCTTGTGAGGTTGGTATTGAGTCCACCATTGTTGACTTGAGTCGTTTGGATACTGTTGGTCCGACGATATTACGGCCCGGAGCTATATCTCAAGAGCAAATTCACGAGGTGCTGAGTGCAACTCTCAATCTAATAACGCCACTGGAAGTTAGATCAATCACCACATCAACACAAGCCACACCGAGAGTTTCTGGAAGTTTAAGTGCTCATTACGCGCCTAAAACAAAACTGGTTTTATATCGTGATGATATGAGCTTAAATAATGATGTCATCAAGCAAGCTAAGAAGATTGCATGGGTGCATTTAGACGATGGTAAAAAACTGGTTGATAAATCAGTAAGCGCATACATTGAATTTATCATTCCGAATAATCCAGTTGAGCTCGCTAAGGCTTTATATGCAACTTTGCGATCTCTGGATAAATCTGATTACGACCTTATTCTTTTCCAAGCACCTCCGCTCGGTAGCGAGTGGGATGCTGTGCGAGATCGATTATCTCGTGCAGCTGTTGGCTCGGGCCTTATTTAGAAGCTGGACCATCATCTAAAAGCCATGCCAATAAGGCATCGTGAATATTTCTACCGGTATTTGCATTAGGGTGGTTGATGAAAGAAGTCACTGCATACACTTCGCCTGTTCTACTCACCACATATCCAGAGATACTTCTAACATCCATTAACGAGCCTGTTTTGATATAGGCACCATATTTTTGCAGCGTCTCAGGAAAGCCTTGGGTATTGGTCTTTAAAAGGCTATTTTCTTTCTTGTTAGGTAAGTATTTTTTAATCTTATCTAGCAAGCGGTGTTTCATCGTCCCATCAACGCCAGCAATTGGTAGCGACTCGGTGTAATAACTTCTTGATTCAGAATTCAATCCGAGAACTAAAATATCGTTGAGATGTTTAGAGGAGATGCGTTCTATGCGTGATAGGCCTGAGCCATTCTCCATCACAAGCTCTGGCATGTCTAAGTTAGATTTTTTTAACCAATCCCTAACAATTTTTTCGCTATTTTCAGTATTACTAGCTTTGCCTGATTTTTCCAAAGAGATTGTTAAGAAAAGTTGTTTTGCCATCACATTATTAGATAGCTTATTAATATCTTTGACTGATTCATAAAGGGGTATGCCAAAGTGCGTCATGATGGGTCTGAATGACTTAGTCAAATTGCCAGTTTTAACGGTAGGTGTTTTAAGCCATATGCCGCCAGCATCTTCCCAAGCTGCAATGACACTTTGCGCCAAGAACGAATCAATATCACTCGCCACTACATTCCAAGCGGCACTTTTACATCCGCTTGGGTATAGGCCGTTGAAAGTCGCAAGCCATGAGCCATTTGTTTGGCGATCTAAAGACATATGAATATCTTTTTTCCAGTCAACACAAAAAGGGTTATCAACCACCTTTAAATTGTTATCTATCTTTAAGTTGGCTAGTCTTGGTGTTTGCTTAATTAAAACTAAGTCATTATCAGTATTAGGAAAGAACTGAAAGCTTAGGCTATTAAATGCAAATAGAAGAGCATCAGGTGATGTGTTATAGGATCTTTGGGTTTCTCCATCAGAAAATGATGACTCTTTCTGTGGTTTTTCATAGGCGGTTCTGTCAAAAATTAAATCGCCAGATATTTTTTTAATGCCTAATCCTTTGAGATTGGATAGTAGTTTGTTGATTTCTTCGGGAATTAGCTTGGGGTCGCCGCTACCCTTTAGTAATAAATCACCTTTTAAGGTGTCGCCTTGTATTTGCCCATTAGTGAACAAGTCTGTTTTCCAGCGATATTGCGGCCCTAGCATTTCCATGGCAGCTAGACTTGTAACTAGCTTCATGGTGGAAGCTGGGTTCATGGGTTTATCTTCCTGCCAACTTAAGACTTCAGAAGATATGTATTTGGAGCTGGGAGTATTTTGGCGAGAAATTTTTTCAACTGAAACCGTAATGGCTTCCTTTGAAATGGAACTTTTCTTAATTAGCTGTTCTACCGATTCTGGAAGAATATTGTGTCCATAGGCAATCAACGAGTGTAGAAATAATCCACTACTGAAGATGATTGTTCTTAGGCATTTATTTAGCATGGCTAAATTTTATAGCTTTAAGAAATTTATAGATAGTTATGACGAATTAGAAATTTTTCTTAAAATCCTGTTTGATTTGGCTAAAGCAACCCGTAAATTTTTCTCTGCGACAGGTAGTGATGAATATCTGCGTTGCTCAATTGATTGGCAAGATTTTTCAAGATGAGTATCTCCCACCAATTTAGACCCACCTTTAATCTTGTGTAGATGAGTTTTTAATTCTTTTTCATTGATTGGGCAGTATCTATTCCAATTGGCCGCCGCTAAGTAATGAATACTAGCAACTTGGGTTGCCAGCAATTCTTTAGATATATTGATTTGAATATTTTTATCTAGGCTGATATTGCTTAAAGACTGTATATATCTTTCCTCTAAATGAATTTCTCTTTCCCAATCATGAATAGATGCTGGTTTTGTGAGAATGGCATGAAAGACCGTCTGCTCATTGAGCAGTTCTTCTGGGCCATCGATGTAGGCGGTGAGGCCAAAAATCTTTGCTTTTCCATCATATTGCTCATGAATGATCTTGGCTAACTCCATGCCATTCATATCAGGCATGGAGAAATCAGTAATGACCATATCAAACTCGATTTCTGCGAGCATATTTAAGGCCATTCCTGCATGATCTGCCGTGTGAACGCAGTAGCCCATTTCTTTGAACTGTGAAGCTGTGATGAGCTGGCTTGCTGCGTGGTCATCAATGATGAGAACTGTTTTGTTTCTTTCAATCGGACGAATATTTTTCTGTAGGGTACATTCTGAGATGTAATTGGGTTGTTCAAGTGACCTCTTTAGGGCCAGGGTAAATGAGGCGCTCGTACCCAGGTCCTCTTCCGAAGCAAGTTCTAGCGTGCTACCCATCAAGCTTAAAAGATGCTCTGTGATATATAAGCCAAGTCCTGTGCCCAATTCTTGGCCGCCTCGTTTCATGTTCACTAGTTGCTCAAATGGCTCTCGAAGTCGATTAATTTCGTTATGAGGTATGCCTTTACCCGTATCGGCTACTTCAAAAAATATTATTTGGGCAAAGTGATCATCTGCAATCACCTTGGCGTTGATTCTTACGCAGCCATTCCTGGAAAACTTAATGGAGTTGCTGATGAGGTTTTGCAATATTTGGCGTAATTTAATAGCATCTATTAATAAGCTTTGCGCTATTTGGTTGCAAATATAAATATCAAATTCAATATGAGATTGCTTTGCTGATTCTGAGAAATTCCTATAGATGCTGCTAAGGATATTTTTTAAATCGCAGGGCTCTTCACGTATTTCGAATTTGCCAGCCTGTATTTTTGAAAAATCTAAATTTTGATTGAGAATTTCTAGTAAAGATTTTGCTGATGCATTGGCGCCTTCTAGAAGATCCCTATCTTCCAAAGGCAGAGATTGATTGCGCAATATTTTTTGATGAATCCCAATAAGAGCGCTAATGGGCGTTCTAATCTCATGGCTGATGGTTGAGAGGTGTGTGCTTTTTAGTGTGCTGAGCTCTTCTAAAGCGTGGTTTTTGGCCGATAGTTTTCCGGCTCGCTTTATTAGCCATCTATTTTGAATATGCAGATATATAGATAGGCTAACCAAGCATGCCATCAAGATGGAGTGCGTGATAGAGGTTTCAGTCATCTGTGATCTTATTAATTTTGCAGAAGGCAATTAAATCCGCAATATTGTTGACGCCAATTTTTTTGTATAGCCTGTGTTTATAAGTTGATACAGTTTTGCTGCTGATATGTAGAAACTCTGATATGTCGTTGTTGCCAAAGCCAGATGCCAGATATTTAAGAACTTGAAATTCTCTAGGTGAGAACGAGGATATTTTTTCTTCATCGCTGTCAGGAGATTTGCCATCTTGAGTCGTTTGGAAAAATGTATATCCCTGTGAAACTGCAAGGCAGGCAGCCATGATGATGTCTGAGTTAGCTGTTTTGTTGATAAAACCATGCCCACCTGTGCTGCGCACGCGATTGCCATAGATTTTTGCATCCAGACTTGAGACCACTAAAATTCTGATGTGTGGCGCCTGAATCGATAGTCGTCGGATGACATCTAAGCCATCTACTTTAGGCATATCGATATCTAAAACAACGATATCTGGTTGAAGGGTTTTAGTAATTTCCAGGCAGGCCTCACCGTTGGAAGCTTCACCTATTACTTCAAAGTGAGCTTGCGCCTGAATGATGCTTTTGAGAGCCCAAAGCATGGCTGGGTGATCATCAGCTAATAAAACTCTTTTTCTCATAGGCTTAATTACTCGTGATCATTTAGGTGGGAGCGAATCGCTGCTTTCTGAATCGCATTGCCATTGAGCTTGAGTATTTGATGTAGCGTCATTGTTGGCATCACAATCGGCCCATACTGTGCATCAAAGCCGTGTTTTAAAACTACCGAACTATCGTGTAATAGTTTTAGTGGGCCGGCGATGCATACGTAATGATTTTTCTTCGCGATGCTTAATATTTTCGCCAATTTTTTCTCGCATTCACTCCCTGGCACTGCTAATCGAATTAATTGGCTAGAGATATAGATGGCGGTAAATGAGTGTTGTTGCAGCAGTAGGCAGTCATACTCATCCGCTTCAAAATTTTGCAAATGAAGCAAGATGCCAATGCGCTGTAATTTGATAAGAGCTTCTTGAAGCAAAGGCTCTTCTGCTTGAGTCGGCCTATCTATTAAGGCGACATTAATAAGGCCAATAGGTAAATGGCAATTGAGTAGAGCATTTTGAATGCTATTTAAGATATGTTTACTGCATAGCCATGCAGTTTTCATGGGAAGCACAATTGAAACGGGCTTGGCTGAGCTTTGCCAATAATTCGCAGCGCTAATACCTTGCCTAAATAGACGAATGACATCTTCCTCTTGGCATTCATTCAATTCTTTGAGGATGACTGAATGTAGTTTCAGATCTTTGATCGAAAGGATGGCTTGATAGCTAAGCTCTTGGTTAGCTAGCCAATCTTTGATTTCCGGTTCGCCAACCGAAGAGTTAATTTTCAGATTATTTTGAGGAGCCTCCTTAACTACTTGGATAGGCTTATTGGTCCAATTTCTAACTAAAGCATACAAACGTGATTTAGGTTTCATTAATAATCTCTATTAAAAACAATTGGTTATAAAAAATCCAAGGATTGTTAACTCTTTGGCGGGGTCTCTAAGCATTACCAGATGGTTAATACAGGCATTGCTTAGGCTCTTTATTTAAGGAAACTGGCTGCCTGACTCTTGAAATACCTAGGAGCCATCCTTATAATTAGCACTCAACCAGTTAGAGTGCTAATAAATAGTGAAAACTATTTATGGAAATTATAATTAGTTAAATTTCCTAACTAACTAGTGAATACTTACTAACTTATTGAAGGAGTCAATATGAATCTACGCCCTTTGCATGATCGCGTGATCATTAAGCGTTTGGATAACGAAACAAAAACAGCGTCAGGTCTTGTTATCCCTGAAACTGCAGCTGAAAAACCTGATCAAGGTGAAATTCTTGCAGTTGGTACAGGTAAGAAAGATGACTCAGGCAAAACAATCCCTATGGACGTAAAAGTAGGCGATCGTGTTTTGTTTGGTAAATACGCTGGTCAAACAGTCAAAGTTGATGGCAATGAGCTTCTAGTAATGCGTGAAGAAGACATCATGGCTGTTGTTCAGAAGTAATTTAAAAAGAAACATCGAAAGGAATTCAAATGGCAGCAAAAGATGTATTTTTTGGTGATAGCGCGCGTACGCGCATGGTTGAAGGCGTTAACGTTTTAGCTAACGCAGTTAAAGTAACTCTAGGACCTAAAGGTCGTAACGTTGTATTGGAGCGTTCATTCGGTGGCCCATTAGTAACAAAAGACGGTGTGTCTGTTGCTAAAGAAATTGAGCTTAAAGACAAGCTACAAAACATGGGTGCGCAAATGGTTAAGGAAGTTGCGTCTAAGACAGCTGATAACGCTGGTGACGGTACAACAACTGCAACTGTATTGGCTCAATCAATTGTTCGTGAAGGTATGAAATTTGTTGTTGCTGGCCACAATCCAATGGATTTGAAGCGCGGTATCGACAAAGCGGTTGCTGCTGCAATCGAAGAGATCAAAAAGATCAGCAAGCCTTGCACAACTACTAAAGAAATCGCTCAAGTGGGTTCTATTTCTGCTAACAGCGATTACAGCATCGGCGAGCGTATTGCTGAAGCTATGGAAAAAGTGGGTAAAGAAGGTGTTATTACTGTTGAAGATGGTAAGTCTTTAGCGGATGAGTTGGATGTTGTGGAAGGTATGCAGTTTGATCGTGGTTACCTATCTCCATATTTCATCAGCAACCCAGAAAAGCAAGTTGCTATTTTAGAAAACCCATTCATCTTGTTGTTCGACAAGAAGATCAGCAATATCCGTGATTTGTTACCAGTATTGGAGCAAGTTGCTAAGTCTGGTCGCCCATTGTTGATCATCGCTGAAGATATCGAAGGTGAAGCACTTGCAACTTTAGTGGTTAACAACATCCGCGGCATCTTGAAGACTTGTGCTGTTAAGGCGCCAGGTTTCGGTGATCGTCGTAAAGCTATGCTTGAAGACATCGCTATCTTGACTGGTGGTCAAGTGATTGCTGAAGAAGTTGGTTTGACACTTGAAAAAGTAACTCTACAAGAGTTGGGTCAAGCTAAGCGTGTTGAGATTGGTAAAGAAAACACAACCATTATCGACGGTACTGGCGATGCTAAAAACATTGAAGCACGTGTTAAACAGATTCGTGCTCAAATCGAAGAAGCAACTAGCGACTACGATCGTGAAAAACTACAAGAGCGCGTAGCTAAATTGGCTGGCGGTGTTGCTGTTCTTCGCGTTGGTGCAGCCACTGAAGTTGAAATGAAAGAGAAAAAAGCACGTGTTGATGACGCGTTGCATGCAACTCGCGCTGCGGTAGAAGAAGGTATTGTTCCTGGCGGTGGCGTAGCTCTTGTACGTGCTAAGCAAGCTATCATTGGTTTGAAAGGCGATAACGCTGATCAAAACGCTGGTATCAGCATTGTTCTACGCGCAATGGAAGAGCCATTACGTATCATCGTTTCTAACGCTGGTGACGAAGCTAGTGTGGTAGTTAATAACGTAGCAGCTGGTAAAGCTAACTATGGTTATAACGCTGCAACTGGTGAGTACGGCGACATGGTGGAAATGGGTGTTATCGACCCAGCTAAAGTAACTAAAACAGCTTTGGTAAACGCTGCTTCAGTTGCTGGCTTGTTGTTAACAACTGATTGCGCTGTTGTTGAAACACCAAAAGATGATGCTCCTGCAATGCCTGATATGGGCGGTATGGGTGGCATGGGTGGTATGGGCGGCATGATGTAATTGAGCCCCCAGCTCACAAAAAAGGCGCTCAACAGAGCGCCTTTTTTATGCCAATAAAAACCAAAATCTAAGAAATAAAAATCTAAAAGATAAAAACCTAAAAAACAAAAAACTAATCAAACGAAATAGATTTATGTTTTTGCTTTCGGGTATTTAATTTTTTCTTCCTATTGCTCATAACGCTCGTCGCTTTCTTTTTGCCGTAACCGCTAGGAGGTATACCTGCGACGAGAAGAGCCTGCCGTTTAATTTGAGCTAAGGAAAGGCGCTTTTTAATATTCATAGAGAAAGACTAATAATAATTTTCATTTAATAACAGCAATATACCTAATAAGAGCTCCGTCAGAAAGTGTCAGATTCCTTATATTAAATAGTAGAAAATCGCACCTGTTAAAAATTTAGCCTAAAAGCTAACAACACTTTCAATAACCTAACAAATAAGAAAACTATGAAATTAAAGAATATTGCTTTGGCTTCAGCTTTAGTAGCTGGAAGTATGTTTACTGTTCAAGTAGTTGCGGCTACATATTATTCAAGTGCTACAGGATATTCGTTCCCTACGAATAACAATACATACTTATCTACAACTAGTACAGTTCCTTCTGGAGGCTCTTACTTACTATCATTTAATAGTAGTGCAGCTGTTGCTCAGGGTGCTAGTGTTTTCATGTTTAATATGAATGGATCAATGGCATTCATGGTTGCTGGATGGACTACGAACCAATCAGTTTCAGTAGGTTCAAATACATGGGCATTCACTGCTTCATCCGCATTTAATAGTTTTAGTTTCAATCCTGGTAGTGGCGCTCCTACATTATCAAATATTATTCTATGTGATGCAGCTGATGCATGCTCTACGTCAAATATTAACTCCTCATCATCAGTTGACCTAACCCCTAACGCCTACGCACTTCGCTCTGTATACAACGTTCAGTCAGCTGCTTTGAATGCTGGTTTGTCTTATGACTGTAATGTCTTTGATAAAGAAGGTGTCTGCTTATCAACAGGTGGTCGTTATTCAGTAACTAACTCACCAGAAACTACTACTACATCAGGTTTGTTGATTGGTTCTTATAAATATGACAAGAACATTCGTTTAGGTGCTTGGGTTGACCAAAACTTATCTGTAAAGAATGTTGATGGCATTAAGTTAAGCAATAGCCAGCCTTTATTTGGCGCATTTGGTGTTTGGTCTGAGCGTAACGATGGCTTAGGCTATGAAGTGAAGGTATCTGCTGGTTATGGTGATAAAGACGTTACAGTAACTCGCACTTCAACAAACGAAGGCTCTTCAAAGGTTCAATCAAGAGGTCTTCAAACAGTATCTAGCTACGGTATTGCAATCGATGGCGACTGGATTGCTGCTCCTTATGTTGGCGTGAAATACACTTCATTAAAGCGTGGTAGTTATGTAGAGGGCGGTTCAAGTCCTTTAACCTATGACACACTTCGTCAAGAAACAACAGCAGCTCTTGCTGGTGTTAAGTTCACAGGTAAGATTGATCCACAAACTTTTGCTGTAGTTTCTGCTGGAGTTGAGCAAGACTTAAATACAAATAATAGTCAGTACTCTGCTGGCTCAAATGCAACAGTATTTAATGCTAATCCACAAAAGACTCGCCCGGTAGTTTCTGCTGGTGTTTACTATGACCTCGATAAGACACAAAGACTTGGTGTTAATGCGACAGTAAGACAAGAAGCATTTGAGTCAACATCTTCAACATCTGTTTTGGCAACTTACACAGTTGGTTTCTAATCTAGTTTGATGTTCTATGAGGCCACCATGAGGTGGCCTTAAATGTAGTAAGTAAATTTAATTAAGGAGAAGTTATGAATAAAGCAGAATTAGTAGAAAAAATTGCAGAAGGTGCGGACATTTCTAAAGCATCAGCAGAGCGTGCATTAAATGCATCTATTGAGTCAATCATCAAAGCTGTTACTAAGGGTGACAAAGTTCAATTGATCGGTTTCGGTACATTTGGTTCAGGTAAGCGTGCGGCACGTGTTGGTCGTAACCCAAAAACTGGCGAAGCTATCAAAATTGCTGCTGCTAAAACTGTTAAGTTCACAGCTGGTAAAGCATTCAAAGACGCTGTTAACAAGCGCAAGTAATAACTAATCTTTAATTAGTTATAGACAATAAAAAACCACCTCGCGGTGGTTTTTTATTTCTTGATTGGGACAGGATTGGGACAGGTTACCCTTTCGCCTTCCTAACTTTTTGTTTCTACTGATAAAAACTTAAACTTCAACAGCTTTCACCATGTCTTCAATAACTTTCTTAGCGTCACCGAAGACCATCATGGTCTTGTCCATATAGAACAACTCATTATCTAGACCAGCATAACCAGAAGCCATAGAACGTTTATTAACGATCACAGTCTTCGCTTTGTATGCTTCTAGAATTGGCATGCCGAAAATTGGGCTGCCAGGAGTTCTTGCTGCAGGGTTAACAACGTCGTTCGCACCAAGAATCAACACAACGTCCGCTTGACCGAACTCACTGTTGATATCTTCCATCTCAAATACTTGGTCATAAGGCACTTCAGCTTCAGCCAACAATACGTTCATGTGACCAGGCATACGGCCTGCCACTGGGTGAATTGCATATTTAACTGTGACACCAGCATGAGTTAATTTCTCAGTTAACTCTTTTAGGGCATGTTGTGCGCGTGCAACTGCAAGACCGTAACCAGGAACGATGATGACAGTCTCAGCATTGGTCATTAAGAATGCCGCGTCATCAGCTGAACCAGATTTCACATTACGTTGTTCTTGTGAGCCAGCAGCGCCTGCAGATCCTGCATCACCACCAAAACCACCAAGAATCACGTTAAAGAATGAACGGTTCATCGCTTTACACATGATGTAAGAAAGAATTGCACCAGAAGAACCTACTAGTGAACCCGCAACAATCAACATAGAGTTGTTTAATGAGAAACCGATACCGGCTGCAGCCCAACCAGAGTATGAGTTCAGCATAGACACAACTACTGGCATATCAGCGCCACCAATTGGAATGATGATCAATACGCCCAAGATGAACGCGACAACAGTCATCACAACAAAATAGTTCCATGCTGGTTCTGCACCTGGAGCAATCGCAAACATCACGCCGCTGCCAACCATCACAATCGCTAGCGCAAGATTTAATAAATGCTGACCAGGGAATGTTACTGGCGCACCTTGGAATAATCTGAACTTATATTTGCCAGATAGTTTTCCGAAGGCAATGACAGAGCCTGAGAATGTAATCGCGCCAACAAACGTACCGATAAATAGTTCTAGTCTGTTGCCAAATGGAATTGGTGAACCTTTTGGAGCGATATTAAATGCATGAGGTTCTGCGACAGCAGCAACTGCGATACAAACAGCAGCCAAACCAATCATGCTGTGCATGAAGGCAACTAGTTCAGGCATTTTTGTCATTTCAACGCGCTTGGCCATAATGGCACCAGCGCCGCCGCCAATAACAAGACCTGCAAGAACATACGTTAAGCCATTGGTTGCGCTTTCTTGCGCTAACATCACAATCAAGCCTACCGTAGTGGCAATCGCAATTGCCATACCTGTCATACCAAATAGATTACCTTTGATAGACGTGGTTGGGTGAGATAAACCTTTTAGAGCTTGAATAAAACAGATAGAAGCTACAAGGTATAAAAGAGTAACGAGATTTAAGCTCATGCTGTTTCTCCTTTAGCTTTTTTATCTTTTTTCTTAAACATCTCCAGCATCCGTCTTGTTACCAAGAATCCGCCGAAAACGTTTACTGCTGCTAGAGCAACTGCAATCGTACCCATTGATTTACCTAATTCACCTTCCGTTAAGGCGGCAGCCAACATCGCGCCAACAATGATGATGGCGGAAATAGCATTGGTTACAGCCATCAATGGTGTGTGGAGTGCTGGAGTAACGTTCCAAACCACGTGATAACCAACATAAATGGCTAGAACAAAAATAATCAGGTTGTAAATAGTGTGACTAATTTCCATAATTTTTCCTTTTAGCCTTATGCGTTCTGACGAAGAACTTGACCGTTTTGGCACATTAAACATGCTGTCACGATGTCATCATCTGCTGGAATAACTAGTTTGGCTTCTTTATCAATGATGAGTTTCATGAAGTCCATTAAGTTGCGCGCATAGAGTGCTGAGGCATCTGCCGCTACCATGCTGGCTAAATTGGTGTAACCAATTAAAGTAACGCCATGCTTAGTAACAACCTTATCTGCCTCTGTTAATGGACAGTTACCGGCACCGTTTTCACCTTTGCCTGCAGCCAAGTCAACTACCACTGAGCCAGGTTTCATTTGTTGAACAGTTTCGGTATGCAAAAGCGTTGGAGCTTTGCGACCTGGAATTAACGCAGTCGTAATAACGATATCAGCTTGTTTAGCACGTTCAGCAACTAACGCTGCTTGTCTTTGCATCCATGAAGCTGGCATTGGGCGTGCATAGCCGCCTACGCCTTGAGCGATTTCACGCTCTTCATCTGTTTCGAAAGGCACATCAACAAATTTCGCGCCTAAAGACTCAATTTGTTCTTTAGCGGCAGGACGCACATCAGATGCCTCGATAACGGCGCCTAGACGCTTCGCTGTAGCAATCGCTTGCAAGCCAGCCACACCCGCACCAAGAATTAATACGCGAGCTGCCTTAACGGTACCAGCAGCTGTCATCAACATAGGCATAAAGCGTTGATATTCATTAGCAGCAACCATCACAGCTTTATAGCCAGCAATATTGGCTTGTGATGACAAAACGTCCATGCTTTGCGCACGTGTCGTACGTGGTGCAGCTTCCATCGCAAAAGCTGTAATACCTTTTGCAGCCATGGCGGCATTGTTAGCACTATCAAAAGGATCGAGCATGCCTAGCAAAACAGCATTGTTTTGCATTTGAGCTAACTCATTAGCTTCAGGAGCTCTCACTTTTAAAACAATTTCAGCACCTAATGCATCTGCTGCAGAACCAATCGTCGCGCCTACGGCTTCATAGGCAGAGTCTGGTTGACTGCTTGCGGTACCTGCATTACTTTGAACGATGACTGTATGACCTTGGCTGATGAATTTCTTCACAGTTTCTGGTGTTGCAGCCACACGCGTTTCATTAGGCTTTATCTCTAACGGCACGCCAATGCGCATGGGTTTCTCCCAGTTATTTTGTAAAGGATTAAGATTACTATAATTCCGAGATTTTTCTAACCCTAGTAAACCCCATTTTTAGATATTTTTTTGCCTATAAAAGACATCTAAGTGACTGTATTAATTAGATTGTTTTTATCAGATTTATGAATTTTCCTGCCATTGACACCAGTTTTTTAGAGGCTGCGCCTGTTTTACCGCCCGCAACGGTGGTTATTGGTATGTCTGGAGGGGTTGATTCTTCAGTAGCTGCTTGGATATTGAAGCAGCAGGGATATAAGGTCATTGGCCTATTTATGAAGAATTGGGAAGATGACGACAATAGTGAATATTGCTCATCTCGCCAAGATTGGTTGGATGTTGTTTCTGTGGCGGATTTAATTGGCATTGATGTTGAAGCCGTTAACTTTGCCGCAGAGTACAAAGATCGCGTGTTTGCAGAGTTTTTGCGTGAATACTCTGCCGGACGAACCCCTAATCCTGATGTTTTATGTAATGCGGAAATTAAATTTAAGGCTTTCTTAGACCATGCGATGAGTTTGGGAGCTGAAGCGATCGCTACAGGGCATTATGCAAAAACAGCTCGAGTTGGCAATGAAGTTCATTTGCTAAAAGCAATTGATGAAACAAAAGATCAAAGTTACTTCCTGTATCGATTAAGCCAAGCGCAGTTACAACATGTTATTTTCCCTTTGGGGGGTATTAGAAAAAGCCTCGTTCGGGAGATTGCCCAAGCAATTGGTTTACCCAATGCAGCTAAAAAGGACTCTACCGGCATTTGTTTTATTGGTGAAAGACCTTTCCGTGAATTCTTAAATCGCTATTTACCTACCAAAGCAGGCCCCATCAAAACAGAGGATGGAAAAATTGTTGGCGAACATGTTGGTTTGGCTTTCTATACGCTAGGACAGCGCAAGGGTATTGGCGTGGGTGGCAGTAAAGATGGTAATGGTGAGCCATGGTTTGTGGCGAAAAAAGACATGGCTAACAATACGCTTTACATTGTGCAGGGCCATGATCACCCTTGGCTGTTGAACCCAGTGCTTGAAGCATCTCAGATGAGTTGGACTTTTGACGGCTTACCTAAAATAGGTAACTATTCAGCTAAAGCCCGTTACAGACAGACTGATGCTCCGTGTCAGTTGGTTAGCGTTGATGAGCAAAATTTCTCATTGCACTTTGAAGAATCTCAGTGGGCGGTAACACCTGGCCAATCGGCGGTTCTTTATGATGGTGACCGTTGTTTAGGCGGTGGCATCATCACATCTTAAGTGATGATTTTCAAGAAAAAACAGTAATTTCAGGGAAAGTCTAGAGAACGACTAAAATCATGTTTTAAGTGATTTTTTAGGATTTAGCTGTGACTACTCAACTCTCTACTTTAAGTGCGCTTTCCCCATTAGACGGGCGCTACGCCTCTAAAACCGATGCTTTACGCCCATGGCTTTCAGAAGCAGCTTTTATGAGACAGCGTGTACGTGTAGAGGTTAATTGGTTGATTGCATTGTCTCAAGCTAAATTGCCAGATTTCCCAAGTTTTAGCCAGGCAGCCGAAAAAGTGCTTCTAGCATTGGTTGAGAATTTTTCAGATGCGGATGCAGAGCGTATTAAAGCGATTGAAGCTGTGACGAATCATGACGTTAAAGCTGTTGAATACTGGATGAAAGAAAAAGTAGCTGGTCATGCTGAATTAGAAAAAGCCAGTGAGTTTATTCACTTTGCATGCACTTCTGAAGATATCAACAACACATCTCATGGCTTGATGCTAAAAGGTGCCCGCCAAGAAGTTATTTTGCCTAAACTAAGAGAAGTATTGGCCGCACTAAAAGCAATAGCCCTTGCAAATGCATCTATACCTATGTTGTCTCGTACGCATGGTCAGCCAGCATCTCCAACTACCTTGGGTAAAGAGATGGCTAATATCGCGATGCGCTTAGAGCGAGCGATTGCCAATATTGAAAAAGTATCTTTCTTAGGAAAAATGAATGGTGCGGTTGGTAACTACAACGCCCATCTATCAGCCTATCCAGATGTAGATTGGGAAGCCTTCTCTAAAGAAGTGATTGAGAAACGCTTGGGTCTTGAGTTCAATCCCTACACAATTCAAATTGAGCCACATGACTATATGGCTGAGTTGTTCGATGCCATTGCTAGAGCTAATACGATTTTGTTAGATATGAACCGAGATATCTGGGGTTATATTTCAGTTGGTTACTTTAAGCAAAAAACTAAAGCTGGCGAGATTGGTTCTTCAACGATGCCTCATAAAGTGAACCCTATCGATTTTGAAAACTCCGAAGGTAATTTAGGTATTGCCAATGCATTACTAAAGCATTTATCAGAGAAGTTGCCGGTTTCACGTTGGCAGCGCGATTTAACAGATTCAACTGTTTTGCGTAATTTAGGTACCGCTTTAGGCCATAGCTTATTGGCTTATGACAGCGCATTGCGTGGTTTAGGTAAGTTGGAAACCAATCCTGCTCGTTTGGCGGAAGATTTGGATAATTGCTGGGAAGTGTTAGCTGAGCCAGTTCAAACGGTGATGCGTCGTTTTGGTGTGCCTAATCCTTATGAGCAGTTAAAAGAGTTGACTCGCGGTAAAGGTATTACGCCTGAAGGTCTTAAGACATTCATTCAAGGTTTGGATATTCCTGAGCATGCAAAAAAATCTTTGTTAGAAATGACGCCTTCTACATATCTAGGTAAGGCGATTGCTTTAACGGAACGTCTTAAGAAGTGACAGTAAAAAACCATAGATCTCCGCCGCGTTTGTTAACGCGCGTAACTTTAGGGCTCTATGAGTTTTTTTGGCATCTTTTGCTGCCAGTGGTGCTGTTGCGTTTGTATTGGAAGGGGCGTACCCAATGTGGGTACCGCCAAAACATATTAGAACGCTTGGGTTGTTATAAGAAGCGGGTGGGCTCTAACAAGCTGGTTTGGGTTCATGCAGTTTCTGTTGGTGAAACTAGAGCATCTGCGCCACTCGTACAAGCTTTATTGTCTGACGGATATCAAGTTCTGTTAACTCACATGACACCTACGGGTAGACAGACTGGTTTAGAAATTTTTTCTAAAGCGATTGCCGCTGGTCAACTGCAACAGGCGTATTTACCTTACGATGTTTCTTGGGCGGTAGGCGCATTTTTAAGAAAATTTAAACCCACATTAGGCCTCGTTATGGAAACGGAGATTTGGCCTGTTTTATTGCGCACAGCGGTTAAAGCACATGTACCTTTGTTATTGGTTAATGCGAGATTATCAGAGCGTAGCGCTAGAAAAACTTTGAAATTTGGTTCTATTGCAAAAGATATTTATCAATCTTTTAATCAAATCTTGGCTCAGACATCCATTGACGCTAAACGCTATGAATCTTTAGGTCTTAACCATGTAACCGTGACTGGTAATTTAAAGTTTGATGTCGCACCTAATTTTTCGCAAATTGATGAAGCTGTTAATTTAAGAAAAAATTTATCAGCAGAGATGCAGATTGTTTGTGCGGCTAGCACGCGTGACGGGGAAGAAGAGATTGTTATCGCAGCATGGGCATCTTTAATGAAAGCCCATCCTGACTTAGCTAAAACGGCACGTCTAATTATTGTGCCAAGACATCCCCAAAGATTTGATGAAGTTCATCAACTATTACAAAGTAACGCATCTTTGGTAGCCAGAAAATCTCAGTTGGCAGATGAGTTGTCTTTTGCTGATGCATTAAATAAAAATGCCATCATTCTTGGTGACTCCATGGGGGAAATGAGTTTTTATTACGCATTGTCTGACTTGGTTGTGATGGGAGGTAGCTTGCTTCCCTTGGGTGGTCAGAATTTCATTGAGGCTTGTAGTTTAGGTTGTCCGGCTATTTTGGGTGAGCATACATTCAATTTCCAACAAGCTAGCCAAGATGTCATTGATGCTCATGCAGCCATTCGTGTTGCAAATGTAGATGAGCTTTCAAAAGCGATGGCGTTGCTTCTATCCGATAAGCAGTTACGTGAAAAGATGAGTGCAAATGCCATTGATTTTTCTGGGCAGCACATGGGGGCTACGGGAAAAATTATGGATGTTGTGCATCAATACTAATACTGAGATGCAAGTAATAAAAAAGCCCCGTAAAGGGGCTTTTTTATTGATTCAATTCGTAGATTGGTCTGTTATCAATCTTAAATGAGCATGTTATTTATACCTGTGCTCCAAAGTTGGGGTCCTCAGGTTTATCAGTAGGGGTCACTTGTTTAACCTCAGCTTTGAGTAAATCTTCACGTTTTACGCCAAACCACATCGCAAGAGCTGCGGCAACGAAAACTGAAGAGTAAATACCAAACAAAATACCAATAGTCAGAGCAAGAGAGAAATAGTAAAGCGTTGGACCGCCAAATAACAACATGGCTAAAACCATCATTTGTGTGCTGCCGTGAGTGATGATGGTACGGCTAGTTGTACTTGTGATCGCGTTATCAATAATGGCAACGGTATCCATTTTTCTATACTTACGGAAGTTTTCGCGAATACGGTCAAAGATAACCACTGATTCGTTAACTGAATAACCAAGCACTGCTAATACCGCCGCTAGTACTGATAATGAAAATTCCCATTGGAAGAAGGCGAAGAATCCTAGAATAATAACCACGTCATGTAAGTTAGCGATGATGCCGGCTAGAGCGAATTTCCATTCAAATCGAACGGATAGGTAAATAACAATACCTAATACTACAAAGAGAAGGGCGAGAAGGCCATCAGTAGCTAGTTCTTTACCTACTTGTGGGCCAATAAATTCAACGCGCTTTAAAGAAACATCTGCATTAGATGCTTTAAGTGTGTTTAGTACTTGTTCGCTTTGTTGAGCGGAAGAGATGATGGTGCCTGTAGCATCTTTTTGAATAGGTAAACGTACAAGTACATCTTTAGAGCTGCCAAAGTTTTGTACTTGAATATCCTGATAGCCAAGTTTTGATAGGTCTGAGCGAATAGAGTCTAGTGGTGCTGCTTGAGAGTAGCTGACCTCCATAACCGTGCCGCCTGTAAATTCAACGGATAGGTGCAAGCCTTTAAAAGCTAAGAAGAAAACAGCTGCAACAAAAGTTAATGCGGAGACAATATTCAGCGCCAAAGCATGGCGCATAAACGGAATGTCACGACGGATGCGGAAAAATTCCATGGTCTTGAATCCTTTTATTCAGTTGGGCGCCAAACTTGGCCAATAGATAGTTTTTGTAATTTCTTCTGACGGCCATACCAAAGGTTTGCAACACCTCTAGCAAAAAATACCGCAGAGAACATCGAAGTAAGAATGCCTAAACTATGAACGACCGCAAAACCTCTAACTGGGCCTGAACCAAATGCTAATAAGGCAACGCCTGCGATAAGCGTGGTGATATTGGAGTCAAGAATCGTGCCCCAAGCTCTTTCGAAGCCAGCCGCAATTGCTGCTTGTGGGCTTGCACCATTTCTAAGTTCTTCACGAATACGCTCATTAATTAGAACGTTAGAGTCAATTGCCATACCTAGAGCAAGTGCCATAGCGGCAATGCCAGGCAAGGTTAAGGTTGCTTGTAGCATAGACAGAATTGCAACCAATAAGAACAGATTAACTGCCAATGCGATGACCGAGAAGAAGCCAAACAATAGGTAGTAGGCCATCATGAAAATAGCAATGGCACAGAAGCCGTAAATAACAGAGTTGAAACCTTTAGCAATGTTATCTGCACCAAGGCTTGGGCCAATCGTACGTTCTTCAATAATTTCCATTGGGGCGGCTAGCGATCCAGCTCTGAGTAATAGAGCTAAGTCATTCGCGCTTTCAGTACTTGGCTGGCCTGTGATTTGGAATTTAGAGCCAAATTCACTTTGGATGGTTGCAACAGTTAATACTTCGCCACGACCTTTTTCAAAAAGAATCATACCCATTGGTTTGCCAATGTTTTCACGAGTAACTTCTTGCATCACTCTGCCGCCAGCGGAGTCTAGTGTGATGTTCACAGATGGACGTTGGTTGGAGTCAAATCCTGCTGAAGCGCTGGTGATACGGTCACCACTGAAAATAACAGAACGTTTAAAAACAACTTGTCTGCCATCACCTGTTCTATAAATATCGGCGCCAGGGGGTGGAGTCTCTCCGGAAAGTAAATATGTTTTAACTGGGTCCGCTAAGCGTGATTCAAGTGTTGCTGTGCGGCCGATAATATCTTTTGCGCGAGCTGTATCTTGTACGCCAGGTAATTGAACAATGATGCGGTCTTGACCCTGTTGTTGAATTACTGGTTCGGCAACGCCTAGTTCATTGACGCGGTTATGTAATGTAGTGATGTTTTGCTTTACAGCGTTTTCTTGAACTTCTTTAATTGCGTTTTGCTTAAATTTACCAATAACCTTAAAGCCATCAGCAGCTCTTTCAACATTGAAATCTAAATCAGCGAGATTTTTGTTGAGCAATAATCTCGCTGCAGCGGCATCGTCTTGGTTTGAAAATTTGATGACGATTTGATCGTTTTGACGCTCGATACCCATGTGACGCAGAGATTTTTCTCTTAATTGCGTTCTTGTATCACTCGTTAAGCTTTCAAGTTTCTTTTGTAGCGCGCCACGCATATCTACTTGTAATAAGAAATGTACGCCGCCACGTAAATCTAGGCCTAAATACATCGGCATGGCACCCATTGAGTTAAGCCATGCTGGGGTATTGGAGATTAAGTTGAGAGCAACAACATAGGTTGGGTCATTGCTGTCAGGGTTTAAAGATTTTTGAAGTACATCTTTAGCTTTGAGCTGATTATCCGTATTAGTTAATCTAATTTTGATGGTGCCATTGCTGCCAGCTCGCTCAAATTGAATGCCTTTACTCTCAATATTGGCATCAGCCAAAATTTGAGCCACTCTATCTTGAGTGGCTAAATCAACTTTAACCGTTGCTTTACCCGCTGATATTTGTACAGCTGGCGCTTCCCCAAAAAAATTTGGGAGCGTGTAGATGGCGCCAATTAAAAGTGCCACGACGATAACAAGGTACTTCCACAGCGGGTAACGGTTCATACGTAACTTTCTTAAATAGCTTTGATCGTGCCTTTTGGCAATACTGCAGTCACAGCGTTTCTTTGCATTTTGACTTCAGTACCTGGCAATAGTTCCACAGAAAGATATTGATCTTTGATAGAGGTAACTTTACCCATTAATCCGCCAACTGTTACAACTTCATCGCCAACTGCTAATGCGTCTAACATGTTCTTCACTTCTTTTTGACGTTTCATTTGCGGGCGAATCATGACGAAGTACAAAACCACAAACATTAAAATAAGTGGCAAAAAGCCCATAATTCCACCGCCTTCGGCTCCAGCGGCTTGTGCGTAAGCGTTGCTAATAAACATTTTGTTTCCTCCAATTAGAAAGGAGGATTTTACCCTGTGGCATCCATCACGCCAACGGATCTGTTTTTATGGAATTCTTTAACAAATTCAGGGAATAAGTCTTGATCTAATGCTTCCCGTACCTCTTTCATGAGATTTAGGTAGTAATGAATGTTATGAATGGTATTGAGTTGAGATCCCAGTATTTCATTAGCCTTTTGGAGATGGTGCAAATAGGCGCGGGAGAAGTTCCGGCAGGTATAGCAGGTACAGGTAGGGTCGAGCGGACGCGTATCTTCCTTAAACCCTGCATTTCTAAGCTTTAAATCCCCAAATCTAGTGAATAACCAGCCATTGCGGGCATTTCTAGTTGGCATGACACAGTCAAACATGTCAATACCTTGGCTAACGCCAAGAATGAGGTCTTCTGGCGTACCAACCCCCATTAAATAGTGAGGCTTTTCTGGGGGTAATTGGGGTCCTATATGGGCCAAAATACGCTCAAATTCAGGTTTTGGCTCGCCAACAGAGAGTCCGCCAATGGCAATACCGTCAAAACCTTGTTCTGCAACGCCAGCTAAAGAGACTTCTCGTAAATGCTCATACATGCCGCCTTGAACAATGCCGAATAAAGCATTGCCAGTTTCAAGCTCTTTAAATCGTTGATGTGATCGCGCACCCCAGCGAAGAGATAGTTCTAGTGATTCTCGAACGGTTTTCTCATCAGTAGCTACACCATTGACTTCATAAGGGGTGCATTCATCAAACTGCATAGCGATATCACTATTAAGTGTCGCCTGAATTTCCATAGAAATTTCTGGAGACATAAACAGTTTGTCGCCGTTGACTGGCGAAGCGAAAGCAACACCTTCTTCCGTGATTTTCCGCAAAGCCCCTAAGCTAAATACTTGAAACCCACCAGAGTCTGTCAAGATTGGCTTTTTCCAGCCCATAAAGTCATGCAAGCCATGATGTTTATTGATGACATCTAGCCCTGGTCTAAGCCATAAATGAAAGGTGTTGCCAAGAATAATTTGAGCTTGCGCCTCTTCTAGGTCGCGAGGCGTCATGCCTTTAACGGTGCCATAGGTGCCAACTGGCATAAATATAGGAGTTTCAACAGCGCCATGAGGCAAGTTCACTCGGCCTCGTCTTGCATGAGTACGAGGATCTTTTTTGATTAATTCAAAACTTAAAGGTTTCATAGACGACTTAAAAACATGGCATCGCCGTAACTGAAAAAGCGATATTGTTGATTGATAGCGTGATCATAAGCTTTTCTAATGGATTCATATCCAGCAAAAGCGCTAACTAGCATGAGTAGAGTGGAGCAGGGTAGATGAAAGTTGGTAATGAGACAGTCAACCACTTTGAATTCATACCCAGGGGTGATAAATAGTCTGGTCTCACCTTCCTGGAGGTTTAGTGCTGCTGATGACTCCAACGCCCTTAGGCTAGTTGTGCCAACGGCTATGATTTTGCCCCCACGTTCTTTTGTTTGTTGGATTAATTTTTGAGTTTCACCAGGAATAGAGAACCACTCGCTATGCATTTTGTGTTCTGATAAATTTTCAGTTCTAACGGGGCTAAAAGTGCCTGCGCCCACATGTAACGTGAGTGTGGTGTGTTGCACTCCTTTTTGGGCCAGTAGTTCTAGTGTTTTTTCATCGAAATGTAGGCCTGCCGTTGGTGCTGCCACTGCGCCGGGATTTTTGGCTAAAACAGTTTGATAGCGCTTCTGATCTTCTTCGTCTGGCGTGTGCGTAATGTAGGGAGGGAGCGGTAATTGACCATGTTTTTCTAGTAATGGAATGCAAGGTCCAGGAAACTTCACTTCAAAAAAAGGATTTTGGGAATCTTCACTTCTACCTAAAACTTCAATCTCAAAAGGATCTTCCAAACTACCCATCAGTAGCTTGGTGCCGGCCTTAGGTGATTTGGATGCTCGGATTTGAGTTAGCGCAGTATCAACGCCTGTGACACGTTCTAAAAGCACCTCAACGGAACCGCCTGTCTCTTTTTTGCCGAAAAGACGAGCTGGGATGACCTTTGTGTCATTAAATACCAACAAATCATTTGGTTGAATTAACTCAATGACATCCGTAAATCGTTTATCGTTAAGCAAAAGTTGGCCATGGGCATCTTTACCAACTTCTAAAAGTCGGCTAGAAGTCCTGTTGGACAAGGGGTGCTGGGCAATTAGCTCAGGCGGTAAGTTGTAATTAAAGTCAGAAAGGCGCATCGCGATACCATGGGAACATTAAGATTCTAAACATGGTTAGTAAATCCAGTTCAACTCCTCTTGAAAAGTTAGGTTTGCGTTCCTCATTGGATTGCGCATTGCACCTGCCTATTCGATATGAAGATGAGACTAAATTATCAACTATTGGAGAGGTAATTCATGCATTTGGCGCGGTAACTGCTCAAGTTCAGGGTTACGTTATTCGTCAAGATGTCATGTTTAGGCCACGTAGACAGCTTTTGGTGGTGATTGCCGATGATGCTGGTAATGAGCTATTTCTGAGGTGGCTAAATTTTTACCCTAGTCAACAAAAGCAGATGGCTGTTGGGCAGCATCTAAGGGTGAGGGGTGATGTCCGTGAAGGCTATTATGGTCCTGAGATGGTGCATCCCACTGTTAGAGCCGTAGCGCCTGATGCGCCTTTACCTAATACTTTAACGCCTATTTATTCAACAATTGCTGGTGTGAGTCAGCTAGCTATTCGTAAAGCGATAAGTAACGCTTTAAAGGATCCTGATTTAACAGCGCAGTTGGCTGAAATTCTTCCTAAGAGTTTGGTTGATCAGATATTCCCGAATCAATCATTGCCTACTTTGTTGAGTGCTATTACAACTTTGCATCATCCAAGCAAAACGGATGACATGGAGTCTATTCAAAATCGGACGCACCCCACTTGGCGCAGAATCCAGATAGAGGAACTGTTAGCGCAGCAATTGTCTTTACAGCAGGCTAGAGCTAAACGTCTAAGTAGACGTGCTGTACAAATGGACCCGCAGCCAAGACCTAATGGCATCTTGAGTCAATTTTTATCTCATCTACCTTTTCAACTAACGTCTGCTCAAGTTCGTGTTTGGCAGGAAATTATGGGGGATTTATCAAATCCTTATCCAATGAACCGTTTGCTGCAGGGGGATGTGGGTAGTGGCAAAACGATTGTGGCTGCTTTAGCGGCTATGCACTGTATTGATCATGGCTATCAGGCGGCCATCATGGCTCCAACAGAAATCTTGGCTGAGCAGCACTATAGAAAATTAAAAGCCTGGTTAGAGCCATTAGGCATTCAAATTGTGTGGTTAACAGGCTCTTTAAAAGCTAAGGAAAAACGTGAGGCTCAAGCTCTGATGGCGAGTGGTGAGGGGCAGTTAATTGTTGGCACTCATGCGCTTATACAAGACGGTGTTGAGTTCTCCAAATTAGGGCTGGTTATTGTTGATGAGCAACATCGTTTTGGTGTTAAGCAACGTCTCCAGCTTCAGCAAAAAATTGATGATGTTGAAATTGATTGCCATCAATTAATGATGTCTGCCACACCTATACCTAGAACATTAGCGATGACGTTTTATGCTGATTTGGAAGTGTCTGTTATTGATGAGTTGCCTCCTGGTCGTACGCCTGTGATCACAAAATTAGTTAAAAGTGAGCGGCGTGATGAGGTGGTGGCTGGTTTGATGCATGAAGTTGATAAGGGTACTCAAGTGTATTGGGTTTGTCCGTTAATTGAAGAGTCTGAGGTTCTACAGCTACAGACCGCTGTTGATACGCATCAAGCGCTCCAACAAGCTTTGCCTAATATTAAAGTTGGTTTAGTGCATGGCCGATTAAAGTCGGATGAGAAAAATGCAGTGATGCAAGCTTTTGTATCTGGGGATATAAAAGTCCTAGTGGCAACAACCGTGATAGAGGTTGGTGTTGATGTGCCTAATGCCTCATTGATGATTATTGAGCATGCTGAACGCTTTGGTTACTCTCAGCTACACCAATTGAGAGGGCGAGTTGGTCGAGGTTCAGCCCAATCAGTTTGTATTCTTTTATACGGGCATGAATTATCGATGGCTGCTAAAGAAAGATTGCAAAATGTGAAAGAGATTCAGGATGGATTTTTAATCGCTGAGAAAGATTTAGCGCTGCGTGGGCCTGGAGAATTATTGGGCGCCAAACAATCGGGCGACACCATGTTACGTTTTGTGGATTTGCAACAAGAACATGGTTTGATTGAAAAAACCAAAGATTTATCAGCTAGATTGTTGGCGCAACATCCCGATTTGGTGGTTAAACATTTAAATCGTTGGTTGGGCCATAAGATTGATTACATAAAAGCTTGATATGCTCTACCTATGATACGTACAAAAATAGCTGCTTATTTATCTCTTATTCGATTTGATAAACCTGTTGGAACCCTATTGGTCTTATGGCCAACCTTGTGGGGTTTGTGGCTCGCTACCGATCGCCATCCGAGCTTTTTATATTTTTCTATTTTTGTTATTGGCACATTCTTGATGAGAAGTGCGGGTTGCGCTATCAATGATTATGCCGATAGGGGTTTTGATTTACATGTCGAAAGAACCAAGGAAAGGCCTGTTACTTCCGGCAGAATTAAGTCGTGGGAGGCTCTTGCTGTTGCAGGAGTTTTAGCTGCCTTAGCTTTTTTATTAATTACACCGTTAAATACTTATACGAAATTATTATCAGTGCCGGCATTGTTTGTTGCCATTATTTACCCATTCTCAAAAAGATTTTTTTCAATTCCCCAGGCAGTTCTAGGCGTTGCGTTTTCATTCGGTATACCCATGTCTTTTGCGGCAGTTCAAAATGAAATCCCTGGATATTCTTGGGTATTATTTTTTGCCAACATCGCTTGGGCAATTGCTTATGACACAGCCTATGCCATGGTTGATAAAAATGATGATCTGAAATTAGGTATGAAAACTTCTGCTATTACTTTTGGTAGATATGAAGTTTTAGCAATTATGTTGTGCTATTTGTTGCTATTTAGCGGCTTTGCTTATTTGGCTATTCGGTTAAATTTCTCAAGCGCTTTTTGGGTTTTCTGGAGTTTGGGCCTTGTTTTAGTTACGCATTATTATCGGTTGGTGAAAACGCGCGATCGAGCTAAATGCTTCCAAGCTTTTAAGCAAAATAATTGGTTGGGAGCTTGCTTATTTATAGCGATCGCAGTTTCCTAATAAAGACTGTTTAGTCTTTGCCAAACTCTTCACCCATTTCTTGTCCGCGCGCGCTTGCTGCAGCAATGGCCTCTCCTAAAATGGCAGCCCATTGTTTTTTCTCAAGAACTTGTAGCGCAGCGTAAGTGGTGCCACCTTTAGAGGTCACTCTTTCTCTTAAGACTGCGGGTGTTTCTGTTGATTGGGTCGCTAAGGTGGCAGCCCCTATAACGGTTTGAGATGCCAATAAGCGAGCCTGCTCAGGCGTTAGTCCTTGCGCAACGCCTGCACTCTCTAGGGCTTCTAGAAATGCGAAAACATAAGCTGGGCCACTACCTGATACGGCTGTAATGTCATCAATTTGCTTTTCGTCATCAACCCAAGTGATTTTTCCAACGGCCAAACAAATATTTTCCGCATTCAGTCGGTCTTCCTTGCTAGCGTCTTTGCTGGCATATAAGCCAGTCATACCTTGGCCAATGAGTGCGGGAGTATTAGGCATGGCTCTAATGAGACGTTGATGGTTTAACCATCTACCCATGTCTTGCGTGCGAATACCTGCCGCAACACTTAAGCAAAGAGGTTTTTTCTCTGAAGTTTCAAGAGTAGATTTTAGTTCTGCGGCAGCTTCTTTAAATTGCTGTGGTTTAACGGCTAAAACCAGAACATCAGAAGTTTTAATTTGTTCTGATAAAGCTGAAATACTTTCTTTTGAGGCAATATTAAATTCTGTTTTTAAACGTGCCCGAGTGCCTTCAAATGGATCTGCTACAAAAATATTTGAAGCCTTAGCTCCCTGATTAATGAGGCCGCCAATAAGCGCGCTAGCCATATTGCCGCCGCCGATAAAGCTAATTTTTAAATTTGAAAGAGATGTCATAAATAGGTTCTTTTGCCAAATATTGCTGTGCCAATACGTACCATCGTACTACCTTCTGAAATGGCTGCGGTCATATCGGAGGACATGCCCATAGAAAGCGTATCTAATTGCACCGGTAATTTCTGAATTTCTGGGTTTTCTTTTAAATTGCGAAAAATTGTAAATAAAGCACGGTGTGATTCTTTTTGTTCTGCCTCATTGTCTGTGGGTTCGGGGATACTCATCAAGCCACGCAACTTGAGTTTGGGCATATGGGCGATAGCTAAACATAGATTTACAACTTCACTTGGCTGAATGCCACTTTTACTTTCTTCACCGCTGATATTAACTTGTATGCAAACGTTTAAAGGTGGCAAATGATCTGGGCGTTGATCATTAAGTCTTTGTGCAATTTTGAGGCGGTCAATGCTGTGTACCCAATCAAAATGTTCCGCAACATCCCGAGATTTATTGCTCTGAATTGGGCCAATGAAGTGCCATTCAATATCAGCTCTTAAGTCTTTTAAGTCGCCAATTTTTTGAACGCCTTCTTGAACGTAATTTTCTCCAAACATTCTTTGTCCCCATTGATGGGCCTCTCTAATATCTTCTGGAGGAAATGTCTTGGATACGGCCAATAAATTAATTTCATTGGGTGAGCGCCCAGCAGCCTTCGCTGCTGCTGAGATTTGTTCTTTAACGGCATTCAGGTTTTCATGGATGGAACTCATAAATTAATGATTGTTTCCTAATGAGGTATCAATGAGTTCAATCCAGTGCTCAACAGGAGTTTGGTTATTTTGCAAATGGGTAATGCAACCAATATTAGCGGACACAATTCGTTCTGCGCCATTCTCACCCACAGCATTTAATAGATTGTTTAATTTTTGTTCTTTTAATTTTTTTGATAACTTGGGTTGAAGTACTGAATAAGTCCCCGCAGAGCCGCAGCAAAGGTGGCTATCTTTACAAAGCTCTGTATGTATACCTAGTTCTTCTAAAAAACTCTCTAGGACACCTTTAATTTTTTGACCATGTTGTAGTGTGCAGGGAGGGTGATAAACCAGTTTTTTATTGAATGAACCAAGTAGTCCTTTTAACTGTTTACTGTAATTGGGAATAACTTCAATTAAATCTTTGCAAAGCGTTGAGACTGTTTTTGCTTTCTCAGCATATTGAGGATCATCTTTAAGAAGGTGACCATATTCTTTGACTGTGACGCCACACCCTGAAGCATTCATAAGAATTGCCTCGACTTTTTGACCTTGGCATTCAGGTGCTTCGCCTGTAATAAAAGGCCACCACGCATCAATATTTCGACGCATATCATCAAGTCCTGCAGTTTGTTCATTGAGATGGTATTTGAGTGCGCCACAGCAGCCTGCTTTAGATGCGGATAAAACATCTACGCCTAAGCGATGCATGACTCGAATAGTGGCGTTATTGATATTAGGAAGCATGCCTGGTTGAACGCAACCTTCGAGCAAGAGCATTTTTGTTTTGTTTTTACCAAGGGTTGGTCGAGTGCCAGGATGTTTTCCTGTGGGTATTTTGCTTTTAATAACGGCGGGCATCAATGGTTTAAGCAGTCTACCTAAGCGCATGCCGTTATCGAATAATGGTTTATTGGTTAGTCCACTTGCTAGTATTTTTCTTATGGTGCGCTCGATAAATGGTCTTGGTTTAGTTTGTTCTTCCGCCCATTTGCGCCCTATATCAATGAGGTGCCCGTAATCAACCCCACTTGGGCAAGTGCTTTCACAATTTCTACAAGTTAAGCATCTGTCTAAATGTAACCTTGTTTTTTCGGTGGCAGGTTTGCCTTCCGCAATTTGTTTGATTAAATAAATGCGACCTCTTGGGCCATCTAATTCATCGCCAAGTAGTTGATATGTGGGGCAAGTCGCTGTGCAAAAGCCGCAGTGAACACACTTATTGAGAATAGCTTGCGCAGTTTGACCTTCCGGTGTTCCAGCAAGTTGGGGAGCTAGTTCTGTTTGCATTTTAGATAAGTCTTTCTGTTGCAAATACACCGTGAGGATCGAATGATTTTCTGAGGCGCTCTTCAATCGGAGCTAACGCAGCTGTTAACGGGTTATCTTTTAGCGAGCTAAACATATCACTTGTTTTGGCAGAAGCTTTAAAAATGCTAGCGTGGCCATCTAGTGATCTAGCGAGGGCCTTGATTTCTTGGCTGGCAATTTCACCTTTCCACCAGCGCTGTCCACCATGCCACTCGACAAGGGTTTCACCCGCTAGTTTTAATGGCGCTGCTGTTGAAGGAATGGCTAGACGCCAGAGTGGCTTTTCAGAATTATTTTTGAACCAGTCATGCTTTTGGTCTCTAATGCTATCCCAAAAAATGTGAGCCGCTTCATCATCTAATAGTTGCATGCCATATTCTTTTTTAAATGATGTGATGGCTGTTTGAACTGCCGCCTTAGCACCGCTTAATCTTAAATATAGCGTGCCCACAGCTTCGCCAATCCAGCAGCTCGCATTAATGGGCCATGGTTGACTGGCTAGTTGATTAATTAAGGCAATCGCTTTACCTTGTTCGATGCTAACGTGAAGTGTCGCGCTTGCAGCGGGTTTCGGTAAGACTTTAATAGATACATCAAGAAGTAATGCCAAGGTTCCAAGGGACCCTGGTAGCAGGCGAGAGACATCATATCCGGCTACGTTCTTCATGACGGTACCACCAAAATTCATGATTTGACCTTGACCATCCATGATGTTGGCGCCAAGAACAAAGTCTCTTAATCCTCCAACGCTAGCTCTTCCTGGGCCTGCTAATCCAGAGCAGATCATGCCGCCAATGGTTGCGCCATCAAGACGAGGGGGCTCAAATGCGAATTGTTGATTTTTTTCAGATAAAGCAGATTCCACTTCTTTAAGTGAAGTGCCTGCTTTAACTGTAATGACTAATTCATCGGGTTGGTAATCAATAATCCCTTGGTAATCTTTTGTTGGAAGTGGCGTGCCTTTTAAATTATTGCCATACCAATCTTTTGACCCAGAGCCAGTAATGCGTAAAACATTTTTTGATGCGCTTGCTTCAAGAATTTGATCTTTGAAGTGATTTAAGGTGGATTGACTCATTAGAAGCGCTCCAATTCTGGGTGAGGTAGGGCGCCACCTGTAATGCGCATGCGCCCATACTCGGCGCATCGATTTAATGTTGGAATGGCTTTATCTGGATTTAATAATTTTTCCGGATCGAAAGAGGCCTTTACCGACCAAAACATATTTCTCTCGGCTTCGCCAAATTGAACGCACATAGAGTTGATCTTTTCAATGCCAACACCGTGTTCACCGGTAATGGTGCCACCTAATTCAACACAGGTTTCTAAAATATCACTGCCAAACTCTTCGGCCCTATGCCATTCATCTTGGTCGGACCCATTAAATAGAATTAATGGATGCATGTTGCCATCGCCTGCATGGAAGACATTCATGCAGCGTAATTGGTATTTTTTCTCCATATCTTGAATGCGCTTTAATAAAGTCGCGATATGTTGTCTTGGAATCGTGCCATCCATGCAGTAATAGTCAGGAGAGATTCTGCCTGCAGCAGGGAAAGCATTTTTTCGACCGCTCCAAAATTTAAGGCGCTCAGCTTCGCTTTGAGATACCTGAATCCTAATGGCGCCACATTGATTGAGTACATCGGTCATGCGCCCGATTTCTTCAGCGACTTCTTCCGGAGTGCCGTCGGATTCGCATAGCAGAATGGCTTCCGCATTAATGTCGTATCCAGCATGAACAAATTCTTCAACAGCTCTAGTAGCGGCTTTATCCATCATTTCTAAGCCTGCGGGAATGATGCCTGCGGCAATAATCGCTGCAACAGCATTGCCACCTTTTTCTACATCATCAAAACTAGCCATGATGACTTGAGCTAATTGAGGTTTGGGAACTAATTTGACGGTTACTTCCGTGATAACAGCTAGCATGCCTTCGCTACCCACTAGGATGGAGAGTAAGTCCAGTCCGGGTGCGTCAGGGGCTAGGCTCCCAAATTCAACGACTTCGCCATTCATCAAAATGGCTTTTACTTTAAGAATGTTATGTAAGGTTAGGCCATATTTAAGGCAGTGAACGCCGCCAGAGTTTTCGCTAACGTTACCGCCAATAGAGCAGGCGATTTGTGATGATGGATCTGGTGCGTAGTACAGACCATGTTTTGCTACTGCTTCTGAAATAGCTAAATTTCTAACGCCAGGTTGTACGACAGCAGTTCTAGCAATTGGATCAATATGAATAATTTTCTTTAATTTAGCTAGGGATAGTACTAATCCTTGAGCTATTGGCATTGCTCCACCAGATAGGCCGGTGCCAGATCCTCTCGGAACAATTGGAACTTGTAGTTTTTGACACACCTTAATCACCGCCACTGCTTGTTCTTGGTTCTCAGGCAAGGCAACTGCTAGAGGCATTTGTCTGTAAGCGGCTAGGCCGTCACATTCATAAGGAATCGTATCCTCTGGTTCCCAAAGCAATGACTCTTGGGGGAGTAAAGGTCTAAGAGCATCTACGAGCTCTTTTTGCTTGGCCAAAATTTCGGCAGGAGTAGGGGGTAAGGTTGTGTCCATTTGTCTCTATTTATTGTGGTTTTACTATATTCTAGCCATTTCCATATAATCGGTGTCATGGGCAAAAGATTGACACAAATAGCAACGCGTACGGGTGACACAGGAACCACTGGTTTGGGTGATGGTAGTCGCGTGGATAAAGACCATTTACGCATCTGTGCGATGGGTGATGTGGATGAGCTAAATTCAGAAATTGGGGTTCTAATTACTGAAGATATTCCTGAAAGTGTTGCTGTTGAATTAAGAGAATTATTTTCTCAGGTCCAGCATGACTTATTCGATCTTGGGGGTGAGTTATGTATCCCCAATTACACCCTCCTAAAAGAAGAGCAAGTGGCTCAATTGGATGGATGGTTGGCTAAATACAACGCCACGCTGCCTAAGTTGGAAGAATTTATTTTGCCGGGTGGCTCAAGAGCAGCTGCGCAAGCGCATGTTTGTCGAACTGTTTGCCGCCGGGCTGAAAGATCTATTGTGAAGTTGGGTAAACATGAAGCTATTCATGATAGCCCTAGGCAATATGTCAATCGTTTGTCGGATTTGTTATTTGTTATAGCTAGAGTATTAAATCAGTCTGGTGGTGGCGCAGACGTTTTATGGAAACATAAAAAAGAGCCTAAATAGAAAACAAAGTTAATCCAAGGCAATAAAAAAGACCCTTAAGGGTCTTTTTTATTGTTCTCAAGCTTAGAGGCTTATTAGGTTTAGTTCTTATTTCTGTGTGCGACGTTTTTTAACGCCTTGCGCGAGAATTTCTAAAACATCTAATGAGTCATCCCAGTTGATGCAGGCATCTGTGATGCTTGTGCCGTATTTAAGATTGGCAGGATCATCTTTTCCTGGGGTGAACTTTTGGGCACCTTCATTCAAGTGACTTTCAATCATTACGCCAAATACCTGTTTTGAACCAGAGGCTAATTGGTTGGCAATATCCTTAGCTACTTCAATTTGACGTTCATGTTGTTTGCTTGAGTTGGCATGTGAGCAATCAACCATCAAGGTGCCGGGTAGTTTTGACGCTTCTAGTTCGGCACATGCTTTTGCCACACTCTCTGCATCGTAGTTGGGTGTTTTGCCGCCGCGCAAAATAACGTGACAGTCTGAATTGCCTTTTGTTTCAACAATCGCCACCTGACCATTTTTATGAACAGATAGGAAGTGGTGAGGTCTGTTGGCTGATTGAATCGCATCCGTAGCAATTTTGATATTGCCGTCTGTGCCATTCTTAAAACCAATTGGCGCTGAAATACCAGAAGCTAGTTCACGGTGAACTTGACTTTCGGTTGTGCGGGCGCCAATAGCTCCCCATGAAATGAGGTCGCCAATGTATTGTGGGGAAATAACATCCAAAAACTCACTGCCGGCAGGCATGCCGATGCGATTGATTTCAATGAGTAACTGTCTGGCAATCCTTAAGCCTTGATCAATTTTGTAGCTTTCATCTAGGTAAGGGTCGTTAATTAAACCTTTCCAACCAACAGTTGTTCTTGGTTTTTCAAAGTAGATGCGCATCACAATCTCTAGTTCGCCAGCGTATTTTTGACGTTGTTCTAGTAGGCGATTAGCGTACTCAATAGCGGCGCTTGGATCATGAATGGAGCATGGTCCAATAATCACTAATAGGCGGTCATCGTCGCCATGCATGATGTTACGTATTTTTTTACGTGTGCTATTAATTAGTTTTTCAGTCGCGGTTCCCTGAATTGGAAAGAAGCGAATGAGATGCTCTGGGGGTGGTAACACGGTAATTTCCTGAATGCGTTCATCGTCGGTCTCTGAGGTTTTATCGACGCTTGCATACCAGTTATCTATGTTGCCTAGAGTTTTCTTGCTCATGTTGTTCACTCCAATTCCGCTATTTTTATGAAATTTAAAGGTATAAAAAAACCGCCGAGGTATTCGGCGGTTTGATTGAGTGCTAGAAATTTATGCTTGAATTTCTGCCTCTCGACCGCCGTGGCCTGAGAACCAAAAATAAAAGAAATAAAAATTAATTGCACGCATAGAGCTAATGTAGCACAGTTTTTTTACTTGTCCAATTATCCCGTGCCGCCAACTGTCATGTTGTCAATTCTAAGGGTGGGCTGACCAACACCGACTGGGACGCTTTGACCATCTTTTCCGCAAACGCCAATGCCGCTATCAAGCCCCATATCATTGCCAATCATGCTGATGTCTTTTAGCGATTCTGGGCCGCTACCGATAATGGTGGCGCCTTTGACTGGATATTGAATTTTGCCGTTTTCGACCCAATAGGCCTCAGATGCGGAGAAAACAAACTTGCCGCTAGTGATGTCGACTTGCCCTCCGCCAAAGTTCACTGCATACAACCCTTTTTTGATGCTGCTAATAATTTCCTGAGGATCTTCTTTGCCGCCCAACATGTAAGTGTTCGTCATGCGTGGCATAGGGAGAGAGGCGTAGCTTTCGCGCCTAGCATTGCCAGTCACGGGCATATTCATGAGGCGGGCATTGAGGCTATCTTGTAAATAACCTTTTAGGATGCCGTCTTCAATCAGCGTGGTGCATTGGGTGGGGTTACCTTCATCATCAACCGATAAAGATCCTCTTCTACCTGAGATGGTGCCGTCATCTACAACTGTGACGCCTTTAGCCGCAACTTTTTGCCCGATTCTTCCTGAAAAAGCAGATGAACCTTTTCTATTAAAGTCGCCTTCCAACCCATGGCCAATAGCTTCGTGCAGTAATACGCCAGGCCAACCTGGCCCTAAAACAACTGTCATTGGGCCGGCTGGAGCTGGTCGAGATTCTAGGTTGATTAGGGCTGAATGCACGGCTTCATCAATCCAGCGGTCAATTTTTCCGGCATCGAAAAAGTGATAATCAAAACGACCACCGCCGCCAGAGGAGCCTACTTCACGCCGACCATTTTGTTCGGCAATAACGGTAATCGACACTCTGACTAGTGGTCTGATATCTGCAGCCAAAACGCCATTAGCTCTTGCTACTAAAACAATATCGAATTCACCAGCTAAACCCGCCATCACTTGAACAATTCTTGGGTCCTTCGCTTTGGCTTTGCGTTCAATGTCTTCAAGTAAGGCAATTTTGGCTTTGGCGTCTAGGCTAGCAAGTGGGTCATAAGGTTGATATAGAGCATGGGTTGGTGGCGTTGCCCATTTAGGGGATACATGCACTTTTTGATTTTTAGGTCCAATGACCCGCGTTGCTTCCGCTGCTTGCTTAAGAGCAAGGGCGCTAATTTCATCAGAATAAGCAAAAGCAGTTTTATCTTGGCTAATAGCTCTTACCCCAACACCTTGATCAATTCCAAAGCTTCCTGATTTGACAATACCTTCTTCTAAGCTCCAAGACTCATTTAAGGTTCTTTGAAAATATAAATCCGCATCATCTAAGTGATGCAAATGCATGTGGGATAAAGTCTTTTGAAGGTCTTCCTCAGTAATGCCCGCGGGTGCCAAGAGTATATCTTTGGCAATTTTTAGTGCCTCCGCTCGACTAAGTGAAAGTGAATTTTCTAGGGCTAAGTGTGAGTTCATAAAACTAATTAAAGAGTGCGATGCTGTAGGGCGGGTAGTTTTGTACGTATTTCATGAATCAGCTCTTTCTTAAGATGGCCGATGACGAAGCCTTCACCATCCTTTAATTCTGATTCGATTTCTCCCCAGGGGTTAACTAACATGCTTTGCCCCCAAGTTCTTCTACCGTTATTGTGTTTTCCACCTTGAGCGCTGGCTAAGACATAACACTGATTTTCAATAGCGCGGGCCCGTAATAATATTTCCCAATGAGCTTTACCGGTCGTGTAGGTGAATGCTGCTGGTATGACATGGCAATCTACAACTCCGATCGCTCTATATAGCTCTGGGAACCTCATGTCATAGCAAATAGATAGTCCAATGTTCCATTCGGTATTTTGGTGAGTGATCGTAAAACTTGTAGGTGTTGTACCGGGCTCAATCGTATTGGATTCTTGATAGTTCTCGTCACCTTGCTTAAATCCAAATAAATGAATCTTGTCGTAACGACTAATGACTTCGCCAGATGGACTAAACACCAAAGTTGAGTTCCTCACTTTGTTTTTATCAGTTGATGCCAGTGGGATGGTTCCTGCAACTAAATAGACCTGGTATTTGATGGCTAAATTTTTGAGGGCGTCCTGTATAGGCCCATCTCCAAACTGTTCGCATATTTTGACTTTATCTTGATCTGAATGACCCATTAAGCAGAAATATTCGGGTAAGGCGATCAGGTTAGCCCCAGCAGATTTAGCAGCAGATATTTGCTGTGTGGCAGAGCTAAGGTTATCTTCCCAAGATGGTGAAGACACCATTTGTATGCTGGCAACGGATAGCTGTGCGGATGAGGTCATGCCCTCATTCTATTGCTTATTGGGATTTTGCTGTTGGCGCAGCAAAGATTTATCTCTAATTTCTTTTAATTGGCTCTCGTTGATAGGTTTGCCCTTGCTATCTAAAGCAATCACTTGCGGCGTGGCCCAAGTTCCTTGAACAAGGTAGTCCATCTGGAACAACTTGCTTACTTCATCGGCAATAAGGTATTGCCCAACCAGTGTGCTTAAGCCAATAATTGGATTGATGAAGGTATAGGCAACTGAGGCGGAGCCAGCATTTAGATTGGGCACAACAGTTACGCGCATATCTTGGGTTTCATTGATCAGATTTGCCTGCCCCGTTAAGCGCACATTTCCTTGGGGGCCTTTCATGGTTAGATCTTGAATAAGCGCTATGCCATTATTGATGGTGCCTTTAGCAGTAATCCGGTCAAAAGGGGTGCCTTGGGTTACGATGGGTTTTAATACGCCCCCAATATCTAACGTGGCAATTCTGCTTAACCCTTGAAAGCTAAGAACCCCTAATAGTCTTGCGATGCCTGGTTCAACTTGTAGAACGGTGCCTTTGGCTAAATCCAAGGACATGTCACCTTTTAAAGACTTGATGTCAAATTTATACGGCTCACCTTGCCAATGAATAGTGCCTACGAGTTTTCCGGCGCCATCTTCAATGGTTTTAGGAAAGCCAAGGTTATTTAGAAGTGAGCCTGCGTTATCAATATCTAGGTCAAAAGTTAGCTCTGTTCTTCCTGAAGAAGGTTGATTCCCTTGACGAGCCAATATCCATTTGCCATATGCGGTTAATTTTGCATCAGGAGTTTTTAAGTTGAGCTTTTCGATCTTCCAATCATTCTTATCATTACTAGCTAGCAACTCCATCTTCCCGTAAGGTTTGCCATTAATGATTAATAGTTCTGATTGAATATCTAAAGCGGGAATTTTTTGAATCCGTTGGTTAATGCTCTTCGTAATGGTTTCATCGGACGCTTCGCTCTCGATAATAAGTTTCTGCAGTTTTGCCGTTAACTTGCCTTGGGGTAGGCCTGCTTGAGGTGATTTCCATTGCACTAAACCAACTGCTAGCGATGAGTTAATGCTGGCATGCCATAGATCTTGATCATGGGTTGCTGATAGCGTGATGTTCTTTAATTCTTTATTGGCAACTTTCACCGAGCCAATGGATGCTGAAAGAGTATTTAGTTGAATGCCACCTGATTTTGGGGAATTGCTAGTGGGGGAGTCTGGCAAATGTTTATCGCCCCAATTCTGCCAAGCTTCAAGGTCTAGCTTGTCTAAAACAATGGTTGATGAGAAGCCTTGCATTGGGAGGGTGGCTGGTGAGTTAATGCCTAAGCTAATCCGGGTTGGATAACTATTTTTAAATGCAAATTTAGCTTCAAGTAATTTTTCAATTCTTAGTGTAGCGAGATGCTCAGTTTTTCCATTGACAGAGATATTCTCAGCTAAGAGTTGACCACTCATAGCTGTGCCTAATTTCTTATTGAGTGGCGCTGGTAATTGTGAGCTCAATTCATTTAATTGCAGCCCTAGGTTTAATTTGTAACCATTGTTTGTAATAGATAGTTTGCCGTCATACTTAAATTGCCCCTCAAATTGTTTTAAAAGGCTTGTATTAAGACTATCTTTATTGCCGTCGTTCAGTAATTCGCTAAGAGCGTCAATTTTTGCACTTCCAGTGACGCGCATTTCATTTTGAGAATGCCATGGCAACTGAGCAGGGGCATTGATGGATATGGTGCCACCTAGAGCCTGAGCTTTTAAGTTTTTAGCGATGATTTTTTCTTCTGAGAAAAGAATCTGCCCTGTTATATCTTTCACATCAATTTGATTGTTGATGTTGATGGTGTTTTTATTTAATTCGATCTCGCCTTGAATTTTTGAATTGCTTACATCTTCAAAAGGAATTTCTAACTTAAGGTTAAGTTGCGCGTTACCCTCGGCCTTGATTTTGTCCCAGCTATCAGTAACTTTTTTCCCGGAGGGACTGCTTGCGTAGTAGTACAGCAAATCTTTAGCAAGACCTTCCGCTTGCCCGTCGATGATGAGTGTCGCATTTTTGCTGACGATATTATCGACATGCCCCTTTATTTTTTTGAGTTGAACACTTTCATAGCTTGCTTCTTTGATGTCGAGCTCAAGGCGGGGTCCTTTAAATATAACGACACCTTTAACGCGAGAAAATGCTGACCATGTGCCGCCTGTCTTAGATATTTCTTTCGCGGGCAAATAATTGGCGTTTTCAATAGGGAGTTCCAAGTTAAAAATTCCTGGATGTTTCGTATTGAATGGAATTTTCTCGGGATCGCCTTCAATATGAATAGAGCCATCATTAATTTGGCCATCTAGTAATGATTGCCTAATATATTTTCTTGCGTCTGGTGACATGGCGATGGGGAAGTAGCGCGTAATGCCAGCCACTTTGGCCCTTTTGATATTGCCTTTGACTTTTATTTTTTCAGAGCTTGCTCCGTGTTGAGGGCTGTAAGCAGCATCAAAGTCTACGGATGCATCAGAGTTATCAAGATGTATATTGCTTAACTCATAAGACCAAGCGCCATTAGTTTTTTGCCACTTAATTGAGCCTTTGGCTTGATTTAATTCTAGAAGATCATTCTCTAGCATTTTGGGCAGCGTGATGACTGAGGCATTGCTATCTAATTTAACTTCTCCACCTAGTTCAGACGCAGTTAACTCGCCCTTTAAGTTAGCAACAGCTAATTCATTAGCTTTATAAGGTGTTAGGAATAAACGGTTGAATTTAAGGGATAGCTTGTAGTGTGACTGATGGAATCCAGGAATTTCTAAATTGAAAGGTAATTTAAAAGTATCAGCGTTCCAGTTGGCATCTAGATCTTGCAACTCACCTGCAGCTTGGTATTGTTTGATGAAGTCATTTAAATCTTTGGGTAATGGAAATTGTTTTGCTAATTGTTCAAATAATTCAATATCGATGTGTGCGGCTTTAATGCCAACACTTTTTACGGATTCAATATTCGGAGCAATTTTCCAATAAAGACTTAAATCATTTAATTCTTGTAGGGATGATTGATTATTGACGCGCCATTTCAGGAGCGGCGCGCTTAATGTCATAGTGCTGCCTTGTGTATTTTGCTCTAGGCGACTTTCAATAAATTCAATTTTGAGTGGTTTATTAAAGCGCTCCCAATCAAAATGAAGATTATGGCCTTGTAAGATAGTTTGGCCACCATCAAGGATGCCATTATTTAAATAGGCATCACCTGTCACGGTGATTTGGCCATCAATAATTTTGATTGAAGTATCAAAGATTTGATTTACTTTTTTTAGATCAATCCCTTGGATGTCCCATGCTAATTTACCGCTCCAATTTTCCCAATTCCCGGTATCACTTAAAAATCCATGCCTAAATTTTGCTTGAATATTGGCGGTTTTTTCATGCCAAGGGCTATCGATAGCTAATTGAATTTCATGACTAAACCAAGAGTTATTGAGTTGCAGGCTATTAACGGTGATGGTGTGGGAAGTTGTTTGCTTGAATTGATCAAGCCATATAATTTTGGCGTTAGTGATATTGACGTTATCTTGGTCAAAAAGCCAATTGCCGAACGTAAAGCCTGCTGAATCTTTTGATAATTTAATGCCAGCAATATCCCAATTTCCGTCTTGCCCTCTTTTTATTTCAATACGAGCGTTATCAAATTTTAGGTTGTGAAAGAAAGGTTTTAAATGCCAAATACTTTCCCATGACAATCTTCCAGTAACTTCGGGAATATTTAATAGCTCTTGTTGTGGATGTTGTTTATCAACAATGGAGATTTGTTTGATGCTAAATGCTGGCCATAGCACAGACCAATTCGTCTTAATTTCGCCAATTTTTACCTGAGCACCAATGTTTTTACTTAAGGCCTGCTCAAAGTAGGTCTTATTTTCTTCAACTTTAGGCCAAATGATGAATCTAACCGTTAGATGGGTTATTAGAAAAATGCTGAAAAATAGGACGGTCAGCCACTTTAGCTTCTTTTTCCAAGAGGGCCATTGTTCTGCTTTTTCTTTAAGCTGAAGCAGGGTGTTAATGGCGGTGGAAATTTGTGACCAAGACATTTTGTAATTATGCGATAGCCAAGCAGGTATTGATAGCTATAACATAGATATTATGACAATTAATGATAGTGGTTTTTTGGCGCTTCGTGAGCATTCTTCATATGCTAATCGCTGGTTAAACGCTCAGCCGAGCTGGCTTGCTGACCTGGCCGGCAGGGTGGTAGCCCCCATTGACGAGCGGGTTATCGACGATATTTTGTCTGAGGCTCAAGCATTGCTATCTCAGCAGCCTATTAATCTAGAAGCTTTTTCTTCCCAATTACGTTTGGCCCGTCAGCGTTTTATGTTGTTGACCGCTTATAGAGATTTAAATGAGCTAGCTGATCTTAAGGAGGTCACCGAGGGGATTAGTTTATTTGCAGAAAAGGCCATTGCGATATCTATTGAGGCTTTACGCATTGATATGAAGCCACTGGTGGGTGAGCCTTTATCCGCAGATGGAACTTATGTGCCGCTGATGGTTGTTGGAATGGGGAAGTTGGGAGGCCGTGAGTTAAACGTCTCTTCCGACATTGATTTGGTGTTTGTTTATGAAGATGAGGGCGATACCCAAGGCGGCACTAAAAGCATTTCCCATCATGAGTGGTATACCCGCTTAGGTAAAAAACTAATATCTTTGCTATCTGAGTTAACTGCTGAGGGTTTTGTTTTTCGTGTAGATATGCGTTTAAGGCCCAATGGTGATTCTGGGCCGTTGGTTTGCAGCTTGGGTATGTTGGAGGAATATTTCAGTGTGCAAGGCCGTGAGTGGGAGCGTTACGCTTGGATTAAGGGGCGAATGATTTACCCGCCAGAGCAAGATGCAGCCTACCCACGCTTATTTAAAGGTCTGCAAGATTTAGTGCGCCCGTTTGTTTATCGTCGTTATTTGGATTTTGGTGTCATTGCTGCTATTCGTGAGCTTCATGGGCAGATTCAGCAAGAGGCTGAAAAAAGAAGTTTGGCACATCCTGAGAGAGCGGCTGATATTAAATTGGGGCGAGGCGGTATTAGAGAAATTGAGTTTATGGCTCAGATGTTTCAGTTAGTGCGTGGGGGTCAAGATCCGGGATTGAGAATCAGACCTACTTTAGAAGTTCTTCATGCAGTTTATGAGCGCCAATTATTGTCTGAGGTGGATTTAAAGCAATTAACTCAAGCTTATGACTACTTCAGGAAATTAGAGCACCGTCTTCAGTATTGGGAGGATGCTCAAACTCATCATTTGCCTGGTGATGATGCGTCTCAAGCACGCCTAGCTAAAGCCATGGGTCATGAAAATCTGGAGAATTTCAGGACAACTTTAGCTTTTCATCGAGGTAATGTTGCTCAGTTATTTGCCAATGCATTTGTTTTGAAAAAAATGAATGATGAGAATGAGCAGGTCGGCGAATCTATTACCACCTGGGCGCCGTCTAATGAACATCCGGAAGTTAAGGAGCGTTGGGAAGCGTGGTTAGGTAGCGCGCGCTATCGGTCTTTGACAGATGTATCTAGAAGAAGATTTATTACATTGGTGGCTAATTCTGCTGAATATATTCAGCAGAAAAATTGGGGGGCTTTGAGATCTGACGAAGTCTTAGTCAGAATGATGAATTTGCTTGAGTCCGTGTCAAGGCGCTCATCTTATTTGGCATTATTAAGTGAATATCCTCATGTATTAGGCCGTTTAATTCAGTTCATTGCTGCATCTAAGTGGGGGACTGAATATCTCATTAAGCATCCGCACTTATTGGATGATTTGCTGACTGGGCAGGGGCAATATTCTCCAGAGGACCATCCTGAGGTTTATTGGGAAAGACTCAGAGCAGAAACAAATATTCTTTTAGATGATGCTATTGAGCAAGGGGATCATTCCGATCAAGCCATGGATGTTCTAAGGCAGGTTCATCACACGGAAACTTTTTTAACCTTATTGGCCGAACTTGGTATTGGGAGAGAAAATCCTTTACCTATCGAAAAGGTGAGTGATCGACTTTCTGCTTTAGCAGATTTGATTTTAGGATTGGCATTAGAGAGGGTTTGGCCGTCCGTGGCAAAGAAATATCAACTGGATATTTCAGCGCCTCCTAAATTCGCAGTCATTGCTTATGGAAAGTTAGGCGGTAAAGAATTGGGTTACGCATCTGATTTAGATGTTGTGTTTTTATACGATGCGCCCAAGGAAGATCAGGGGGCCTCCGAACGTTATGCGATGTTTGCTAGGCGCTTGATTGCTTGGTTAACCACAGCTACTTCAGCGGGCGTTTTATTTGAGATTGACACACGTTTAAGGCCTAACGGAACCGCTGGCTTATTGGTCACCAATATTGATTCATTCAGAAGCTATCAGCTAAGAGAAGAAAATAATTCGGCATGGGTTTGGGAGCATCAGGCTTTAACGAGGGCACGTTTTTGTGCGGGCGATAAAGTCATTGGCCAACAATTCGAAGAGATAAGAAATGCTGTTTTAAGTCAGGTGCGGGATAAGGTCGCCTTAAAACAAGAGATCCTGTCTATGCGCCAAAAGGTAATGGATGGACATCCCAATGATTCTGGTCAATTTGATATCAAGCATGACAGTGGTGGGATGGTAGATATTGAATTTATTGTTCAGTATTTAGTTTTGCAATTTAGCCATAATCATCAAAAATTATTGGGTAATTGGGGCAATATTGCTTTGTTATTGAATGCGGGTGAAGCTGGTTTGATTCCAAATCAAATGGCGCAAGCAGTAGCTGATGCGTATCGTTTGTATCGTGAATACCAACATCGTATTCGTCTAGATGGCGCTGACAAGACGCGTATTAAATTGGAAGAGATGGATGATCGACTAAAGTCGGCAAGACTTGCCGTCCAGGATTTATGGCGTTTAGTTTTGCTTAGCGAATGATTTAATTGCCGAGAAGTTCGCGGGCATGGCGTTTGGTGGTGTCTGTTATTTCAGCACCACCTAACATTCTGGCAATTTCCTCCACGCGATCATTTCTATTAAGGCTGGTGATGCTAGAAGTGGTTATGCCATGAATGCTATTTTTTTCAACTTTCCAGTGTTGATGTCCTTGAGCGGCTACTTGAGCTAAGTGTGTGACGCAAAGTACTTGATGAATTTGACCAAGTTCTTTTAAGCGTTTACCAACAGTCTCAGCAACTGCTCCACCAATCCCTGAATCAACTTCATCAAAAATTAAAGTGGGTACTTGACTGTGCTCAGAGGTTATGACGCTGATAGCCAAACTGATACGCGCTAACTCACCACCAGATGCAACTTTTGATAAAGGCTTGGGTGAAACGCCCGGATGACCGGCTACTAAAAACTCAATCTGCTCTAAGCCATGAGAGGTTTCATTAGGAAGTTTTACGAGCTCTATCGCAAATTTCCCTCCAGCCATTGATAAATCTTGCATGGCTGCGGTAACGGCGATTTCTAGTGCTTTGGCTGCTTTGGCGCGTTGAGCGCTAAGAACTTTGGCATCTTTTAAGTAGGCGGTATGGGCTGCCTTTACAGTGCTTTCTAATGCTTCCAAATCTTGTGCATCTTTGATGGCTGTAACTTTTTCTTGAATGTCTTGCCAAGTAAGATGGAGTTCTTCGGGCGTAACCTTAAATTTTTTTGCTGCAGCATGTAAAGCTTTTAGACGTTCTTCAACTTCAGCTAACCGTTCTGGGTCCACATCAATTTTTTGTAAGTAACGGTTGAGGCTATGCCCAGCCTCACTAAGTTGAATTTGAGCAGATTCAATAGCAATTTTGGCGTCTTCTAAATTACTATCAAGTCTGGCTAAGTCTTCAATTTCGCCAAAAGCTTTAGCTAATAATTCTTCAGCATTGCCTTCTTGGGTTTCAATTAATTGCAGGGCTGTTTGTGAGCCCTCTATCAATTTGGCTGCGTTGGCTAGGCGAGCGTGCTCTATTTCAACTTCAGCCCATTCACCTTCTTTGGGGGCTAGGGCATCTAGTTCTTCAAGTTGCCACGTTAATCGCTCTTGTTCTCGTTGCAGGTTTTCGCCAGCTTTTTGAGCGTTTTCTAATTGTTTTCTGGCAGCGTCCCATTGATGAAATAGCTGAGTTACCTGTTGGCCTAATTCTGATAAGTTGGCTTGGTTATCTAATAGGTCGCGTTGTGCTCCACTCTTTAAAAGCAGTTGATGAGCATGTTGCCCGTGGATATCAACTAACTGATCTCCTAAATCTTTTAATTGTGCGAGGGTTGCTGTACCGCCATTGATGAAGGAGCGACTTCTGCCGCCTGAATCAATAACGCGCTTAAGAATAAGCGTTAATCCGTCATCCTCTGCAGTAAAACCTTCATTCTCAAGCCAGGTATTAATGGATTGTTGAAGTTTTCCGCTTAAAGAAAAAATCGCAGATATTTCAGCCTTTTGTTTGCCTTCGCGAATCTGGCTAGGGTCAGCGCGCTCTCCTAAAACAAGCGATAAGGCATCTAATAAGATAGATTTGCCTGCGCCTGTTTCTCCGGTTAGGACGGTGAATCCTTTTTCCAGATCAATATCTAGCTCATCGACAATGACGAAGTCGCGAATGGAGAGACTGCACAGCATATTTAGAAAGATGACGGGTATTCATTCCAGTGTAACTTTTTCCGCAGGGCTAAGTAATCGCTATGACCAAACGGATGTAAAAGAGTCACTGTTTTAGTTGATCGTTTAATTTTTATTTGATCGCCAATCTGTAAATTAGTAAGAGATTGCATATCAAAATTGACGCTAACATCTTTGCCGCCAGCCAGTTTTACGGCGATACGGGCATCATGGGGGAGGACAATGGGTCTGTTAGATAGCGCATGCGGTGCAATAGGTGCCAAAACAATGCCTTCAACAGATGGGTGGAGTATGGGGCCGCCGACGGACATAGCGTAAGCAGTTGAACCAGTTGGGGTTGCGATAATTAAGCCATCTGAACGCTGGTTGTACATGAACTGATCATTCACATGAACTGAAAGTTCGACCATGCCTGACATACCGGAACGATTGACTACAACATCATTAAGCGCTAACCCAGAGCCAATCAGTTCATTATCTCGAAATACATCCGCTTCTAGAAGATTACGAGTATCTGATTCATATTGACCATTGATCATATCCTTTAGAACGGATTCAGCATCTTGAAGTGGGATATCTGTCATGTAGCCCAAAGTTCCCATGTTGATGCCAATCAAAGGGATGTTCTCACCCGCGATTTGTCTGGCAATACCTAGCATGGTGCCGTCACCGCCAAGCACAATCACTAAATCAACGGTCGAGCTAAAGTCACGCGCTTCAACGGTTTTAATATCCGAAATACCAGTATGTCGAGCAGTTTCCGTTTCGACAAATACCTCGCATCCCCAAGACTTTAGGGCCTTTGCTAAGGTATTTAGCATCTCTGCAAAGCCATCCGCTTGATATTTACCGACTAAGGCAATTTTCTTGAAATGGCTTTTTACTGGTTTTGTCTTAAGATTTGACATGTTGTTGATTAAACCATAGCCCAATTAGCCCTACAATTAGTAAATGATGGATGAACGTTCAAAAAGCTTACTTAAAACTCTGATTGAGCACTATATTGCTGATGGGCAGCCTGTTGGCTCCCGTGCGCTTTCCAGATTTTCTGGTTTGGATTTATCTGCAGCTACGATTCGTAATGTAATGGCGGATCTTGAGGAAATGGGGTTTATTTCTAGCCCTCATACTTCAGCTGGGCGTATTCCAACCCCTAAGGGATATAGGTTGTTTGTCGATACGATGCTTTCAGTTAAGCCTATTGAGCAATTGATTGCTAACGAAGCTCAGGATGCTATTCACGCAGATGCTCCGCAACGGGTTGTAACAGCGGCAGCTCAAGTTTTATCCAATTTATCTTCTTTTGCTGGCGTGGTTTTGACGCCTAGACGATCTGAATTATTCAGGCAGGTCGAATTTTTGCGCTTGTCAGAAAAACGAATTTTATTAATTTTGGTAACGCCAGATGGTGATGTGCAAAACAGAATCATTTTGACGGATCGAGATTACAAGCCGTCCGAGTTGGTGGAAGCCGCTAATTACCTTAATGCTCAATTTGCTGGTTTAAGTTTTTACGCCGTACAAGAACGATTGCGACAGGAATTAAGGGGGCTAAAGGCAGATATCGCTACCTTGATGGAAGCCGCTGTTAAGGCGGGCACGGAAACCTCAAATTCTGATGCGGGGGTTGTGATTTCCGGTGAGCGCAGGCTGTTAAGTGTGGGTGATTTATCTTCTGATATGGATAAGTTGAAGCGCTTGTTTGGAATTTTTGAAGAAAGAACGAGCTTGCTGCAGTTGCTTGATGTGTCTTCTCGCGCAGATGGTGTGCAAATATTTATTGGTGGCGAGAGTGAGTTGGTGCCCATGGAAGATATGGCAGTCATTACCGCACCTTATAACGTTGACGGCAAAATTGTTGGAACTTTAGGTGTTATTGGGCCAACTAGAATGGCTTATGAACGAGTGATTCCGATCGTCGATGTAACAGCAAAGTTACTTTCTAGCGCTTTAAGTAGTGATATTTCAAAAAAATAATAGGGAATAGGACCTTTATGGCACCTCATCAACAGTCGGAGCGCACAGCTGTTTTATTGGTTAATTTGGGCACGCCTGATGCGCCTACGCCTAGTGCTGTGAGACGCTATCTCAAAGAATTTTTATCTGATCCGCGCGTGGTTGAAATTCCCCGCGTTATTTGGTGGTGCATTCTAAATCTCATTATTTTGCCGATTCGTTCAAAAGCCTCAGCTAAAAAATATGCCAGCATTTGGATGCAGGGCCAAGAGACTGGCTCACCACTTTTAATCCATTCAAAAAACCAAGCCCTCGCCCTTGAGAAAAGATTTTCGTCTCAAGGTAAGGAGGTTATGGTTGAGTTGGCCATGAGGTATGGCAAGCCTAGCTTGGAATCTGTATTAAAGAAACTGCGTGATGCAGGTGTTGGTAGGTTATTGGTGCTACCTTTGTATCCACAATATTCTGCAACGACGACTGCTTCAACCTTCGATGAAATATTTAGAGTTCTTGCGACTTGGCGTAATCAACCAGAGTTGAGGTTGGTGAAGCACTATCACGATCATCCTGCTTATATCCAAGCGTTAAAAGAGCAGGTAGAAGCTTCTTGGCAATTGAATGGCAGACCAGACTTTGCACAAGGCGACAAGTTGGTATTTTCTTTCCATGGTGTGCCTAAGAGGACTTTAGATAAAGGCGACCCTTACCATTGCGAGTGCCATAAGACTGGGCGATTATTGCGTGAGGCCTTGGGATTAACACCAGATCAGGCATTGGTAACGTTCCAGTCGCGTTTTGGTAAGGCTGAGTGGTTAAAGCCGTACACAGCACCTACGATAGAAGCTTTTGCTAAAAATCATGTCAAGCGTGTTGATGTTTTTTGCCCAGGTTTCCCGGCTGATTGTTTGGAAACGCTAGAGGAGATCGCGCTGGAAGTGCGGGATGAGTTTTTGGCGGCAGGTGGTAAAGACTATCGTTATATCCCTTGTTTAAATGATTCTGCCCATTGGGTTGCGGGTTTGGACGCTATTGCTGTTGACCATTTGGGTAAATGGCCAACACAGTTGGATACTTTGCAGGAATTGGATGTTAGGACGCGGCGCGCGAAAGCATTAGGCTCTAAAGAATAATTTAGGGTTTGGGGCTTGAAATACCTTCATTAGCCCCCATATCGGTATTTGTTGAATGGATAAATACCGTATGAGCGAAGAAAATAATCTAGAAAAATCTAAAGAAAACAATGAGTTGGATTCAGCGCCTGCAGCTGAAGCAGCTTCTGCTGCGCCATTGACGCCAGAGGAAACTATTGCAGCTTTAGAGGCGCAAATTCAGGAGCATCAAGATCAGTTTTTGCGTGCTAAGGCTGAGGTGGAAAATGCTCGCAGACGTTCTATGGAAGAAGTAGCGAAAGCCCATAAGTTTGCTATTGAGGGGTTTGCTGAGAATTTGTTGCCTGTCATGGATAGCCTAAATGCCGCTTTATTAGATGGTGGTGAAGATTTAGCCAAGATGAAGGAAGGTATTGAGTTAACCCTCAAGCAGTTGATAGGCGCCTTGGAAAAAGGACGTGTTCTAGAAATTAATCCTGTTGGGGAAAAATTTGATCCGCATCGTCATCAGGCTATAGCCATGGTGCCGGCAGAGCAAGAGGCTAATACAGTGGTCACAGTCTTACAAAAAGGATATTTGATTGCTGACCGTGTTTTAAGACCAGCATTGGTGACGGTTAGTCAGCCCAAGTAATTCATGGGGTACTTGAAAAACAGTATCAAGTCCCCAAATTAAATATATAAAACATTTTTAGGAGTTTAAGAGCATGGCAAAAATTATTGGTATCGACTTAGGTACAACTAACTCATGTGTATCAGTTATCGAAGGTAATACACCTAGAGTAATTGAAAATGCTGAAGGTGCGCGTACAACCCCATCCATCATTGCATATATGGAAGATGGCGAAATTTTGGTTGGCGCTCCAGCAAAACGTCAGTCCGTGACTAACCCACGTAATACTTTGTATGCGGTGAAGCGTTTGATCGGTCGTAAATTTGAAGAAAAAGAAGTTCAAAAAGATATCGACTTGATGCCTTACACAATCGCTAAAGCGGATAACGGTGACGCTTGGGTTGAGGTTCGCGGTAATAAGATGGCTCCTCCACAAATTTCAGCAGAAGTTCTTCGTAAGATGAAAAAAACTGCTGAAGATTATTTGGGTGAAGAGGTAACAGAAGCTGTTATTACGGTACCAGCTTACTTCAACGATAGCCAACGTCAAGCGACTAAAGACGCTGGCCGTATTGCTGGTTTAGAAGTTAAGCGCATCATTAATGAGCCAACAGCAGCAGCGTTAGCCTTTGGTTTGGATAAGCAAGAAAAAGGCGATCGTAAGATTGCTGTTTATGACTTGGGTGGCGGTACTTTCGACGTATCTATTATTGAAATCGCCGATGTGGATGGCGAGAAGCAATTCGAAGTATTGTCTACAAACGGCGATACATTCTTGGGTGGTGAAGACTTTGACCAACGTATTATTGATTTCATCATCGCTGAGTTTAAGAAAGAGCAAGGCGTAGATCTTTCAAAAGATGTGTTGGCATTGCAACGTCTAAAAGAAGCTGCTGAAAAAGCAAAAATCGAGCTTTCTTCAAGCCAGCAATCAGACATTAATTTGCCATACATTACAGCTGATGCTTCTGGTCCAAAACACTTGAACATCAAGATGACTCGCGCCAAGTTGGAGTCTTTGGTTGAGGACTTAATTGCTCGTACGATTGAACCATGTCGTACAGCGATTAAGGATGCGGGCGTTTCAGTTGGCGATATCCACGATGTGATTTTAGTGGGTGGTATGACTCGTATGCCTAAGGTGCAAGAGAAGGTTAAAGAGTTCTTCGGTCAAGAGCCACGTAAAGATGTGAACCCTGATGAGGCTGTAGCTGTCGGTGCGGCTATTCAAGGTGCGGTATTGTCTGGCGATCGTACAGATGTATTGTTATTGGATGTGACCCCTCTTTCTTTAGGTATTGAGACTTTGGGTGGTGTGATGACTAAGATGATCACGAAAAACACCACGATTCCAACAAAACATGCTCAAGTATTCTCAACCGCTGAAGATAATCAGCCTGCTGTAACTATTAAGGTTTACCAGGGTGAGCGTGAGATGGCTTCAGCCAATAAGGTTTTGGGTGAGTTTAATTTGGAAGGTATCGCACCGGCTGCTCGTGGCACACCTCAAATTGAAGTGTCATTTGATATCGATGCCAATGGTATTTTGCATGTGGGCGCAAAAGATAAAGCTACTGGTAAAGAAAATAAAATCACGATTAAAGCTAACTCAGGTTTGTCAGAGGAAGAAATTCAACGCATGGTGAAAGATGCGGAGATGAATGCTGATGAAGACCGTAAGTTGCGCGAATTGGTAGATGCCAAAAATACTGCTGAAGCTTTGGTTCATTCAACTAAGAAAGCAATGGAAGAGCATGGCGCAAGTCTTGAGGCTGATGAAAAAGAGAAAATTGAAGCAGCTCTAAAAGACTTGGAAGAAGCAAGCAAAGGCTCTGACAAAGATGCGATTACTTCTAAGACTGAAGAGCTTGGCAAAGTAAGTCAAAAGCTTGGTGAAAAAGTGTATGCTGCAATGGCTGCTAAAGAACAAGCTGCTGCTGGGGCGCCTGGTGATGCAGCTAAGCCAAAAGACGACAATGTCGTTGATGCCGATTTCAAGGAAGTAAACGATAAGAAGTAAGGATTAGTTTTGGCTAACAAGCGCGATTTTTATGACATTCTGGGTGTAGCTAAGAATGCGACTGATGATGAGATTAAAAAATCTTATCGTAAGTTGGCTATGAAATTTCACCCAGACCGCAACCCTGATAGTAAAGAGGCTGAGGAAAAATTCAAAGAGGCTAAAGAGGCCTATGAGATGCTTTCCGATCCTCAGAAACGCGCTGCTTATGATCAATACGGTCATGCTGGTGTGGACCCTAATATGGGTGGCTTTGGTGGTGGCGGTCAAGGTTTTGGTGGTTTTTCAGATGCCTTTGGCGATATCTTTGGTGATATTTTCGGAGGTGGCGGTGGTCGCGGAGGTGGTCCTCAAGTTTATCGTGGTGCCGATTTGCGTTACAGCATGGAAATCACGCTTGAGGAAGCTGCTTTGGGGCATGAGACGCAAATACGTGTGCCAAGTTGGTCACATTGTGACTCGTGTGGCGGTGACGGTGCTGAGCCAGGTTCAAAAGTTGAAACATGTACGACATGTCACGGAGCTGGCCAAGTTCGAGTTGCGCAGGGGTTTTTCTCTATGCAACAAACTTGCCCTCGTTGTAGCGGCTCCGGTAAATATATTCCGAAGCCATGTAAGAAGTGCCATGGCGTAGGTACTCTAAAGTCTCAGAAGACACTTGAAGTCAAAATACCAGCAGGTATTGATGACGGTATGAGAATTCGTTCAGCCGGTAACGGCGAGCCTGGTGTGAATGGTGGGCCTAGTGGCGATCTTTATGTGGAAGTTCACATTAAACCTCATGCCGTTTTCGAACGTGATGGTGAAGACTTGCATTGCCAGATGCCGATTTCATTTGTAGTCGCAGCTTTGGGTGGTGAGATAGAAGTACCAACTTTGTCTGGTAAGGCTAGCTTTGATGTGCCAGAGGGTACTCAAAGTGGTAAAACATTTAGGTTGCGTTCAAAAGGTATTAAGAGTTTAAGAACGGCGCTGCCTGGAGATTTATATATCCATGTATTGGTTGAGACGCCTGTTAAGTTAACGGACGCTCAAAAGAAATTATTAAAGCAGTTTGATGACAGTATTCAAGAAGGGGGCGCCAAGCATAACCCTCAGCAGAAGGGCTGGATCAATAAGGTTAAAGATTTCTTTAATTAAGATTTAAAGCAGTGTTCAGGGGCGGGGAAAGTTCCCGCCTTGACCTCTTTAACGTAGGCCTTAATGGCCCCTTCAATGGATCCTTGACCTTCAAGGAAATTTTTTACAAATTTAGGTGTTCTTCCTGGGAAGGCGCCTAACATATCGTGCATAACCAATACTTGACCAGAGCAATCTGGACCAGCGCCAATTCCAATCGTTGGAATCTGGATTGCTTGAGTAACTTGTTTACCTAAATCAGATGGGATAGCTTCTAATAAAAGCATTTGTGCGCCAGCATCTTGAAGTAATTTGGCTTCGGCAATCAATTTCTTTGCCGCTTCTGGAGATTTACCTTGAACCTTAAATCCACCGAGGGTATGAACTGATTGAGGCATGAGCCCTAAGTGAGCGCATACAGGAACGCTACGATCAACTAAAAATCGAATAGTCTCCGCTAGCCATTCACCACCTTCTAGCTTGACCATTTGTGCGCCGGCTCGCATTAAGTGAGCGGCGTTATCCATGGCTTGCTCAGGCGTCGAGTAACTAGCGAACGGCATATCCGCCATTAAGAAAGCTGATTGATTACCTCTTGCGACACACTCAACGTGATACACCATTTCTTCGATAGTGACAGGGGTTGTGCTGGTGTGACCTTGAATCACATTACCTAATGAGTCACCTACTAGAATCGCATCAACACCCGCATGATCCATGAGAGCTGCAAAACTGGCTTCGTAAGCTGTTAAGAAGGCAATTTTTTCACCAGACTGATACATGGTGTTCAGTTGAGAAATAGTTGTTTGTGCACGGGGTGCGCTAGTGTCTTGTAAATAGCTCATGGGCGAATATTAACCCTTAAATGGTATTGCTTGGGCAACAACAACCTTGAACTTTTTCAATGCGTTGATGTTCAACTTGTTTAAGGTATTGTGAAAGTTCACCCAGGGTAGGCAAATTAAGATCGGGCGATATTTCTAAAAGTGGCAAAAGTACAAATGCTCTTTCAGTTAATCTGGGGTGCGGAATGGTTAAAAATTCATCAGCTAGTTCTACTTGATCGTAGATTAATAAATCTAGATCTAAGGTTCTTGGGGCATTTAAAAAAGGACGCTCTCTACCAAATTGATTTTCTACTTGATGGCAAATAGCTAATAACTCTTTAGGTTGGATATCCGTCTCAATGGAAATAACCGCGTTAATGAAATCATTTCCAGTAGCATCTACAGGCGCGCTTTTATACATGCAGCTGCGTGTTTTTACTCTTAGCTCCGGGCGCTGAGCTAAGCAAACGATAGCATCTTTGATGAGTTGTTTCGCATCACCAATGTTGCCGCCAAGACCAATAAAGGCCAGTGCCATGTAAAACCTTCCTTATTTCTTTATTAACCGTACTTTATCTTTTTTTTAATTTGTTTGCTCGGGCGCTTTTGGTTTCGCATTTTTTGATCTTGTGCGTCGACGCCTTTTTTTATTGGTAGAACTGGTTTCAGTAGATTCTGATTTGGCTAATGTCATAAGCTCTTGTCGTTGGATATCATCACCCAACCAGAAATTAGTCCACCATTCACTTAAATCTTCTGATACCTCACCCACTTCCGCGCGTAATAGCAAAAAGTCATAGCCAGCTTTAAATTTATTCGTTTCAACTAATCTGAATGGGTAGCGACCAACTCTTTTTTCTAAGCGGGGTTGCATGGTCCAGATTTCTCGCATATCAGCTTCGTGACGGCGTTGCATTCCCAGGAAAGATTTTTGTGATTCTAGTACTTCATCAATCGCAGCATGTAATGCTGGTATTGTAGGCATATCGTTATTTTCATATCGAGCCCAAGCTTCTTGGACATCGTGCCAAAGCAAGGTAGCAAAAAGAAAGCCTGCAGAAACGGGCTTGCCCGATTTGATGCGGTTATCTGTATTTTCTAAAGATTTCTTAACAAAAGTTAGGCGATCTTCATGACTGGTAATTTCATCAATTAAAGGCAATATCTTATGGTGAAGACCGGCTGCTTGTAGTTGTGAAATGGATGACCAAGCGTGGCCAGACATTAATAATTTGAGAATTTCATCAAATAGGCGGGCGCTAGGCACATCCTGAATGAGGTTGGCTAGCTGCTCTAGTGGAGCTCGAGTTTTAGGTTCAATCGCAAACCCTGTTTTCGCTGCAAAACGAATAGCTCTTAACATCCTGACAGGATCTTCACGATATCTTTGGGTGGGTTCCCCAATCATACGAATGGTCTTTGCCTCAATATCTTGCATACCCCCGTGGTAATCCAACACGGTTTCAGTATGAGGGTCGTAATACATCGCATTGATGGTGAAGTCTCTGCGGGTGGCATCTTCAGCTTGGCTGCCCCATACGTTATCTCGTAAGATGCGACCACTAGCTGCCACATGAGCCTCATCGGCTTGAACATGCGCTCTAAAAGTCGATACCTCGATGATTTCTGGTCGATCTTTGCCATAGAAAGTCACGTGAACAATTTGGAAGCGTCGACCAATGACGCGAGAGCGGCGGAATAATTTTTGTACTTCTTCCGGGGTTGCGTCGGTTGCTACATCAAAATCTTTAGGTGCTATGCCTAATAGTAAATCGCGAACGGCGCCACCAACGATATAAGCGTCATAACCTGCCTCTTGTAAAACAGCAGTTACTTTGACCGCATTTTTTGAAAGTAAATCAGGATTGATGTGATGGGAGCGTTTAGCAATCTTTTTGGGAGTGACTTGATGACCGTGAATCAGTTTCCTTTGTTTGGGCGATGCACTAAAAATGCGATCAATGAAACGGCGAATCATGCAAACAACTCCAAAATTGGCCAAGCCCGCTCAATCGCCTCTTGTTTTAAACGCTCATCAGGGTTGGTGGGTATTGGTTGCTTAACCTTTTCCATGAGCGGTAAATCATTAATCGAGTCGGAATAAAAATAACTATCGTTAAAGCTATCCCAGTTGAGATTTTTGGATGCAAGCCAATTCTCAACCCTCGTTATTTTTCCTTCTCTGAAATTAGGAATACCTGAAACTTTCCCGGAAAAATTACCGGTTTCAGGATTGCCAATGACCTCTGGTTCAGTGGCAACTAAATTATTAATACCAAATGCTTTGACGATTGGTTTTGTAACAAAACTATTGGTAGCTGTTACAACACAACATAGATCACCTTGATCTTGATGTTTTTTAACTAAATCTAAAGCGCTTTGGCGTAAATTCGGCAAGATAATTTCTTGCATAAATTGTTGATGCCAAATATTTAATTGCTCTCTACTGTGCTCCGATAGTGGTTTTAGTGCAAAGGCAAGAAAACCATATATATCAAGGCGACCGGCTTTGTAGTCAGCGTAGAAACGTTCATTTTCACGGGCGTAATGATCAGAATCAACCACCCCAATCTTGACTAGGAAGCGTCCCCACTCGTGATCACTATCAACGGGCAGGAGGGTGTGGTCTAAATCGAATAAAGCTAGTTGTGTCATATCCCGTAATTATGTTTCATTTTTAGGAGCTAGCATTTCTTTTACTAGCGGCAGGGTAACCGCCCTCTTGGTTTCTAGGGAGTAGACATCAAGAGCTTCTAGAAGAGCCATTAAGCTTGGCATGTCACGATGAAAGTGCCTTAATAGCCAAGGCGCCACATCGCTAGATAAATTAAGTCCCCTAGCACTTGCGGCTTTTTCTAAAGCATTTAATTTTTCTGCATCCGCTAAGGTATGCATTTGAAACACCAAACCCCATGCCAAACGAGTTCTTAAGTCATCTCTAAGCCTTAGGCTTGCCGGAGGCAGCGAACTTGTGGTGATCAAGACTTGTAGTCGAGAGTCTTTGATGAGATTGTGGATTCTGAATAAGGCCCCTTGGCCAAATTCATCTAAATGATCCACATCGTCGACGCATAGCAGGGCGATTTTTTCAGTAGAGTTTTCTAGTTCTAGGCTTGCAGCGCGCCATTCATCTGGTGTACTGCTGTGATTTAGTGAAGAGGCGGAGATATTCAAATCATTGGCCTTGGCGACCATCGCTTGGAGAATGTGAGTTCTTCCTGAGCCACTAGGCCCCCATGCATGAATTAAGCGTTGATCAAATCGAGGGGCTGATGATGTTGCACTTTCCCAAGTCTTTCCTAGGGCTTGTAGAGCGCTGATTAAGTTTTCATTACCTGTTGGAATAAATGTGCTTAATCTGACTTCGGGCGCATGGCCTAAGTCAAGGGTGGTTTGGCGTGGAAATACTTTAGATTTGGTCACGAGGGGATTTTACTGGCGATACCAAGCGCTAGCTTGGTATTTGGCTAAACCATGTTTGCTGAGCACTAAAGCAATGGCGCTGATAGGTAGTGCTAGCAAGACACCGAAAAATCCAAACCAACTACCAAATAGCATTAAAGAAAAAATAACTAAAACGGGGTGTAGCCCAATTTTTTCACCAACTAATTTGGGTGTTAAGAAAAATCCCTCCAAAATTTGCCCAGCAAGGTAAAGCATCAAAACAGAACCTATTTGGATGCCATCACCCTGTAGGGATACAGATAGGAGGGCCAAACATAGAGCTACGGCAAAACCAAGGTATGGAATGATGATAGCGATGCCTGTGAAGATACCTAGGGCGAATGCCCCTGCTAGCCCTAACAGTTGAAGTCCCAACGCATAGTAAAGGGCTAATAATGCTATGACGAAGACTTGACCTCGTAAGTATTGGGAGAGTAGCGCATCGATTTCACAAAAAATTTGTGTCACCTGTTGTTTATATCTCGGTGGAATAACGCAGCTAATATGTTTTAAAAAACCTTCCCACTGAGCTAGTAGATAAAACATGACAAAAATAATTAATACAAAATTTAAAAACCCTGATATCAGATTTTGACCAGAGCTTAAAAGTGTTTCTAGACCAGTGGTGACAAGGGTATCCGCATTGTTAGAGAGATGGCTATTAATTTTATTTTGAAGTATTTTTTGAATTTCAGGCCAGCTGAGGTCGATTGGCAGGTGGTTTAGCAAAGGGGTTAGTGTTGTTTGCCCTTGATTGAGCCAAATGGGTAATTGTTCGCGTAAGGCTGGAATTTCTTTTTGTAAAACACTGGCAAATAGTAGGATTAAGCCCAAAATTAGGGAAAAACCAAAAAAAATAGTAAAAATCGCAGATAGGTTTTTATGAAGGCCAAACCTCTGAAGGCGCGCAGTTACAGGCCTTAGGGCGTAGGCGAGGATAAAAGCAGCTAAGAAAGTTGTTAATAAAGAGGCCATAGGTATAGCGTATCCACTAGAATTCTAGGATTCTACTGATCAAATACGTTTATACCTATGTCTTCTACAAATTCTTCTCAAACTCAGGGCCTATCTTACCGTGATGCTGGTGTTGATATGGAGGCTGGTGATGCCCTTGTCGAGCGCATTAAGCCTATGGCCAAAAAGACGATGCGTGAGGGTGTTTTAGCTGGTATTGGAGGTTTCGGAGCTCTTTTTGAGGTGCCTAAACGCTATAAAGAACCTGTATTGGTTTCTGGTACAGATGGTGTTGGCACTAAGCTTAAGTTAGCTTTTGACTGGCAGCGTCACGATACGGTTGGTCAAGATCTTGTGGCTATGAGTGTCAACGACATTTTGGTGCAGGGTGCTGAACCATTATTTTTCTTGGATTATTTTGCTTGTGGCAAATTATCTGTAGATACCGCTGCGACTGTTGTGGGTGGTATTGCTAAGGGCTGCGAATTAGCTGGCTGTGCTTTGATTGGTGGTGAGACTGCCGAGATGCCGGGTATGTACCCTGAGGGTGAGTACGATTTAGCGGGTTTTGCCGTGGGTGCTGTTGAGAAGTCCGGCATGATTGACGGCACAACTATTGCTCCAGGTGATGTTATTTTGGGTTTGGCTTCTAGTGGAGCGCACTCGAATGGTTATTCATTGATTCGTAAAATTATTGATAGAGCCGGTGCTCGCCCTACAGATGATTTTCATGGCCAGACATTAAGTGATGTGGTGATGGCCCCAACTCGTATTTATGTGAAATCCATGTTGGCCTTGATGTCTAAATTGACTGTAAAAGGTATGGCTCATATTACGGGTGGCGGTTTGGTTGAAAACGTACCACGTGTTTTGCCAGAAAATACGCAAGCAGTGCTTCACCGCAATGCATGGGCGATGCCAAAGCTATTCCAATGGTTGCAAGAAAAAGGCGGCGTTCAGGATGCAGAAATGCATCGTGTATTTAATTGCGGTATTGGTATGGTGGTGATTGTGAATGCTGCTGACGCGGCAGCTGCTAAAGCCCAATTAGAGTCAACTGGTGAGACTGTTTACCAACTAGGTGAAATCAAGGCTAGACCGGCTGGTGCTCACCAAACGATTGTTATTTAAATTACTTAAATAATTGAATAGTGAGCAAGGCATACTTGCTCACATCGATCCATGTCGATTGGATCTAATGGGTCGAATATTTCTCTATCTGCGATGCCGCGTAACCAGGTAAGTTGGCGTTTAGCTAATTGCCTAGTGGCTGCAATCGATTGATCCCTGAATTCTTGAAGATTGATTTTTCCGTCAAGGTGCTCCCAGGCTTGGCGATAGCCAACCGCTCTCATGGAGGGTAGTTCTGGTGTTAGAGCTTCATTCTTCCTCAGGAGATGCATTTCCTCTAAAAATCCTTGCTGCATCATGATGTCAAAACGTTCGGCGATTCGTTGATGAAGGATGCCTCTGTCCGAGGGTTCGATTGATATCAAACGGAAATTAAGAGGGATTTCACTATTATGCCGCCCGGTATCTTTGGGTGATTCATTAATCCAGCTAGACATCGGTTTGCCGCTGGCTAGGAAAATTTCTAAAGCTCTTTGAACGCGCTGCGTATCATTAACCTCTAGACGAGCGGCGGTAATGGGGTCTACTTTCATGAGTTCAGCATGAATGGCTGCCCAACCTAATTGAGCGGCTTGTTTTTCAATTGAATCTCTAATTTCCGGTGACGCAGGCGGCATATCAGATAAGCCATGCACTAATGCTCTCCAGTAAAGCATGGTGCCCCCAACAATGATTGGAATATTTCCGCGATCATTAATTTCGCCAATCCATTTTTTTGCATCTTTTGCAAATCTAGCTGCTGAATAAGGCGTCTCTGGTTCGCAGATGTTAATACCGTGATGAATAACTTCAGCCATCTCTTCTGCACTTGGTTTAGCCGTACCGATATCCATGCCCCTGTAAACCAAGGCAGAGTCCATGCTGATTAATTCAACCGTTTTACCATGCTGCTTAGCCTGACGTGCTACGCGCATCGACATGGAGCTTTTGCCACTTGCGGTTGGGCCAACAATCGCAATCACTGAATGATGGGTCATTTACTTATCGGCCGCGTAAGAAAAGCTTATCTAAATCAGAAATGCTTAATTGAACCCAGGTTGGTCTACCGTGATTGCACTGATCCGCTCTCTCGGTTTGTTCCATTTGCCGTAGCAGGGCGTCCATTTCGGTGAGGGTTAGTAATCTATGAGCTCTCACGGCTGCATGGCATGCTTGAGTGGCTAAGCGTTCATGTTGGGCAGCATCTAATACTGCTTGCGATCCTGTGGCGTCCAATTCAGATAGTAAGTTTCTTAATAGGGTGCTTGGATCGGCTCTTTGCAATAGGGTTGGGATGGTTCTGATGGCTAATTGTGTTGGTGACAATGTGGCTACATCAAAACCAATTTGATTCAGAATCTCTCTGTGGCTTTCGGCTTTACTAACTTCTAATTCTGAAGCGTGCATGACAACGGGAACTAGCATTTGCTGAACTTTGATACCGTTGGCCAAATCTTGTTTTAATTTCTCATAAAGCACGCGTTCATGCGCGGCATGCATATCAATTAAAACCAAGCCGTGTTTGTTCTGCGCGAGGATGTAAATGCCATGTATTTGTGCGATTGCATGGCCTAGAGGTAGTTCTTCTTCAGGCTCATGGGTGTTCGGCGTGGATTGATGGCTTGGTAGGCTGGCAGATAGATGGCTGTTATCAGTTCTTGAAAAAAAGCTATCAAGATTAGCTTTTGTGCCTGATGTTAACGGTAGATGTTGATTTCCCACATTGTTTGACCAGGTGGGGGCAGAAATTTCAGGTGTTGCAAAGTTGGATGGTGAGCTTATCGGCTGTAATGAGCTGCCCCCTCCAACACTTAAGGCATGTTGAATCGCTTTGTAAATGAATTGGTGGACAGCACCACTTTCTCTAAAGCGCACTTCTGTTTTTGCTGGATGAACATTGACGTCTACTAATGTGGGATCTATTTCAAGCGACAGCACCACCATCGGTTGCCTATCACCATGCAACACATCTTGATAAGCGCTCCTTATGGCGTGCTGAACAACCTTGTCTCTAACAAAACGACCATTGATATAACTAAATTGTTGATCCGCTCTTGCTCGGCTAGCGGTCGGTTTGCTGATAAAGCCTCGTAATGTGAGTGGCCCGGAGATGCTTTCTATAGGAATGCGAGATTCATGAAACTCTTCTCCTAGAATGGCATCGACTCTCTGCTCGATATTGCCGGAAGTCCAGCGTTCAGTTACTTTACCGTTATGCCAAATGGCAAAAGCAATATCCGGTCTTGAGAGCGCGATTCTACGTATAACATCTAGGCAATGACCGAGTTCGGTGGCGGCGCTTTTTAAAAATTTTCTTCGAGCTGGTGTATTGAAATAGAGATCTTGCACATCAATGGTCGTTCCTAATGGGCCAGATGATGGGCTAATAGCACCAACGGTTTGCCCGCCATTCACTTGAATTTGCCAAGCATGCTCATCAGCTGCTGTTTTGGTTGTAATTGATAATCTGGAAACTGATGCTATAGAGGCAAGTGCTTCACCACGAAACCCAAGCGATGCCACTGATTCAAGATCTGATAAAGATCTTATTTTGCTCGTGGCGTGACGTTGAACTGCGAGTGTTAGTTCTTGGTTGGCGATCCCTTGGCCGTCGTCCTGAATAGAAATGCGTTGTATGCCGCCTTCTTCGAGTCTGATGGTAATCGCTCTTGAACCTGCATCAATAGCATTTTCAAGAACTTCTTTAACAACAGATGCCGGCCTTTCAACAACTTCGCCAGCGGCAATTTGACTAATTAATGTATCCGGCAGCGCCGCAATCGCTTGTCTCATAAGTCCTTAATTAATGATGACGCGACTGTTGCTCAAGCTGCATGATTTGTTCACGAATTTCATCTTGATCGCTAGCATCCGGCGATTCATCAATATAGCGTTGCATATCTTCGATGGCAGGGCGAATGTAATCGAGTTGAGCTAAAGCTAAACCACGGTCTCTTACTTCTTCAAGAGCCTCTGGCAGCAAAATAACCAAGCGTTGTTGAATGCCTAGTAATCTTTCCCAGCGATCATGTTGGGTGTAGATGGCTTTTAAATTTCTTAAAAATCTTGAAAGAATTTCTCTTGGACTAGAGGATCTTAAAAATGCCGCGAGTGGCAATTGATACTCACCCCGATAACCTTGAGCATCTAAATAAGGATCTAGCATTTCTTGCAATTCTTGTTTGGATAAAGAGGTGCCCGTTAGTGGATCCATGATGACCTCTCCTTGAGGGAGTGATATGCGAATCATGAAATGATTGGGAAAGGAAACCCCTTTAATAGGTAGACCGATTTGCTGGCCTAGCTCCATAAAAATAAGGGCCAGTGAAATAGGAATGCCGCGGCGAGTTTGTAATACGCTATGAATGTAGGAGTTATCAGGATCGTAGTAATCGTTACGGTTTGGGCCAAAGCCTAAATCTTTATAAAAATACGATTTAAGCAATTGCAATTTCTGTAACCCAGGCATTTCTTTGCTAATACGGTGCTTTAACTTGTCGCCGAGTAAATCCAGCTCATCCATGACATTTTGAACAATTAAATCTGGATAGGCATGCTGAGCAATAGCAATAGCCGCTTCTGTTAGAGGGAAATGTTCATCCTCTGCGACTAGCGATGTGAAATAGTCTAATTGTTGGGTTGGCATAAATAATCTAATTTATTCTGTTCTGTATAAAAAATCTTTTGTTCTAAATCCTAGTATCCACAAAACGCCAAGATAAGTTGCGCCTGCGACCGCAAGCCATCCAGTCAATAAGCTAATTCTAATCAGAGGCGTATGACGCAGCTCAATCCAGTTATGCTGGTGTGCCCCAACATACAAAATAAGGCCAATACTGATTAATGCAAGGCCTAGCCTCCATAAAAATGGCAGCCAAGCCGCATTCTTTTTGAGAACGCCTAATTTGGATAGACCGCGCCAAAGCATCCAAGCATTCAAGCAGGCGCCTAAGCCAATAGACAGGGCTAAACCTGCATGATTGAGCCAAGGAACAAGAATAATATTGGCCAATTGCGTCAATATTAAAACTCGTATGGCTATTTTGACGGGCGTTTTAATATCTTGGCGAGAGTAGTAGGCTGGCGCCAAAATCTTAACTAAGATCAGGCCAATCAGACCAACACCGTATGCTGCTAATGCCGATTGAGTCATGCTGACGTCTGTCGCATTAAATTGACCATAGTGATAAAGCACTGCGGCTAACGGTTCGCCGAATATAAATAAAGCTAAGGCTGAAGGTGCTGCCAAAATGAAGGTGAGCTTCAAACCCCAATCCATTAAATCGGCAATTTGTTCTTGATTCGCTGAGGCATTCGCTTTGCTTAAGCTAGGTAATAAAACAGTACCAATAGCCACGCCCAATAAGGCGGTTGGGAATTCCATCAATCTATCAGCATAAGACAGCCAAGAAACGCTACCAGCGGCCAAATGAGAGGCGATATTGGTATTAATGATGAGGGATAGTTGCGCTACGGATACTGCAAATAAAGCTGGGCCCATGAGGGTTAGAACTTTTCTAGCACCTGGGTGATGCCATGCTTTTTTAACTGTTTTCCAAGATAGGCCTATCTGAGGCAGCATGCCTATCTTTTTAAGAGCTGGTATTTGAATGGCTAATTGGCTGATGCCCCCCAAAATAACACCGATACCCAGAGCGTAAATAGGTGTTTGGAGGTAAGGGGCGATAAGCCATGATGAAAAAATCATCGATAAATTGAGTAAAACAGGGGTAAAAGCAGGTATCGCGAAGCGTTTATAGGTGTTTAGGATGCCTGCTGACAGTGAAACTAAGGAAATTAAGCCAATATAGGGAAACATCATTCTGGTCAGAATGAGGCTTGTATCGTGGGCATTACTCGCTTTAAAGCCTGAAGCCACCATAAAAATGATCCAGGGGGCGGCGAAAACGCCCGTCAGAACCGTTAAAACCAGGGCCCAAAAGAGAAGGGTAGCGATAGCGCTAACCATTAAGGTAGTGCCTTCTTGACCCTCTTTGGCGTTGGTTTCCCCTAAAACGGGGACGAAAGCTTGGGAAAACGCCCCTTCAGCAAATAATCTGCGTAATAAGTTGGGGATTCTGAATGCCACATTGAAGGCATCAGTCCATTCTGAAGCCCCGTAAGTACGGGCTATCAGGGTTTCTCGCAGTAAACCAGTGATGCGGGAGAGCATCGTTAGGCTGCTGACTTTGGCGGCGGCAGATAATAAATTCACAGGCATAGTTTTACAGATTTTTCTCAGGGGTGGTAGCCTTGGCCGAGATAAGTTATAATCTTTTTCTTTTGGCAATACCCCTAAAGGTTACAAACATGGCAAATACAGCCCAAGCTCGCAAACGCGCCCGCCAGGCCGTTGCACAAAATGAACATAACGCAAGCTTGCGTTCACGTCTTCGTACAGCAATTAAGTCTGTTCGTAAGGCTGTTGACGCTGGCGATCAAGCTGCCGCAGCTAAGGTTTTCCAGGCTGCTCAAGCTACTATCGATAAAATCGCTGACAAGAATGTTGTGCATAAGAATACTGCTGCACGTACAAAATCACGCTTGTCTGCTGCTGTAAAAGGCATGACTGCCTAATTAATTTAGGCATTCAAATAGCCCGTTCCCTGATCCGGAGCGGGTTTTTTATTTGTAGGTTTTAGGATTTAGAAGGGATTTCGCAGGCTTCAACAATTGGTAAATTGTTGTCTTTAGCGAAGTTTTTGACGAAATCCATGGCTTTGGGCTCAATATCTCTTAGTCGTTCATCTACAACCACGCATTTGACGCCGGCAATATTGACGGGCTTAACGTAGGGTGAGTAGGTGAATCTAGGGTCGCTGGAGTCGTCCTCTGGGCGAAATTGAGCCATAACTCCGCAAAGTCTTTCCGCCCAGTCACTGGGTCTGAAAGGTTTGCCATCATGAGTTAAGCCTTGTATAAAGAATTGTTTGGCCGTCACGATGTCTTTGCTGTTGAAATAGGTTGATAATCAGGGATAACCCTAGAATTTTATCAGCCTCACTAGTTGTTGAATAGATATTTGAATGAATCAGGTGTTAAAAAACTATGGTATCGAATATTCCTGTTAGGCATTACCTACAATTTACCGACTTTAGTGCCGATGAGTATGCGTACTTATTGGAGCGCTCAGCTTTTCTTAAAGCAAAATTTAAGCGTTATGAGACTTGGCATCCTTTGCATGATCGTACATTGGCGATGATCTTTGAGAAAAACTCAACGCGTACGAGATTGTCATTTGAAGCTGGTATTCACCAATTGGGTGGTCACGCTGTATTTTTAAATACTAAAGACACACAATTAGGCCGTGGTGAGCCTGTCGAAGATGCTGCTCAAGTTATTTCTCGTATGACGGACATCATCATGATCCGTACTTTTGGCCAAGACATTATTGAGCGCTTCGCAAGCAACTCGAGAGTCCCTGTTATTAATGGTCTAACGAATGAGTATCACCCTTGCCAAGTATTGGCTGATATTTTTACTTTTACAGAACATCGCTCATCAATCAAAGGTAAGACGGTTGCTTGGATTGGTGATGCAAATAACATGGCTTATACCTGGATACAGGCTGCTGAGTTATTGGGCTTTCAGGTGAATTTCTCCGCTCCGCCAGGTTATCAGTTAGATCAGTCGATGTTAAGTGCCAATGCGAAGAATCATTTGAAGGTTTTTGATAAACCAGCGGATGCTTGTAAAGATGTTGATTTGGTTACCACGGATGTTTGGACGAGCATGGGTTATGAAGATGAAAACCAAGCGCGTCTGAAAGCATTTAAAAACTGGATGGTGACAGATGACTTGATGAAAGTAGCTAAGTCGGATGCGCTCTTTATGCATTGTTTACCGGCCCATCGTGGCGAAGAAGTTTCGGCTTCAGTGATTGATGGCCCGCAAAGTGTTGTTTGGGATGAGGCGGAAAACCGCTTGCATGTTCAAAAAGCGCTGATGGAATTCTTGCTTTGTGGCAAGTTGTAATTTTTGTTAACACTTAAAAATCGTAGATAAATATGTCAGATATTAAGAAAGTAGTTCTTGCTTATTCCGGTGGTCTTGATACCAGCGTTATTTTGAAATGGTTGCAAGACACCTACCATTGCGAAATCGTTACTTTTACTGCTGATTTGGGTCAGGGGGAAGAGTTGGAGCCTGCGCGCACAAAGGCACTTCAATTTGGCATTAAGCCAGAAAATATTTTTATTGATGATCTTCGCGAAGAATTTGTCAGAGATTTCGTCTTCCCTATGTTCCGTGCAAATACTATTTATGAAGGCGAGTATTTGTTAGGGACATCTATTGCTCGTCCTTTGATTGCCAAGCGTCAGATTGAGATTGCTCATCAGACGGGCGCTCAAGCGGTTTCTCACGGTGCGACTGGCAAGGGTAATGATCAAGTTCGTTTCGAATTGGGGTATTACTCATTAGAGCCATCGATTAAGGTTATTGCTCCATGGCGTGAGTGGGATTTATTGTCTCGCGAAAAATTATTGGCCTATGCCGAACAGCATGGTATTCCTGTTGAAATGAAGCATAAGCAAGGTGGCGCACCTTATTCAATGGATGCGAACTTATTGCACATTAGCTACGAAGGTCGTCACCTAGAAGATCCTAAGGCTGAGGCTGAAGAATCTATGTGGCGTTGGACGGTGTCTGCTGAACAAGCACCAGATGCTCCAGAGTATTTAGATATTGAGTTTGAGCGTGGTGATGCTGTTGCTATTAATGGCACTCGTTATAAGCCGCACGAATTATTGGCCGAGTTAAATAAAATTGGCGGTAAACATGGTGTGGGCCGTCTAGATTTGGTGGAAAACCGTTATGTAGGCATGAAGAGCCGTGGTTGTTACGAAACACCGGGAGGCACTATCTTGTTGAAGGCTCACCGCGGTATTGAAAGTATTACTTTAGACCGTGAAGTAGCGCACTTAAAAGATGACTTGATGCCACGTTATGCAAGTTTGATTTACAACGGCTACTGGTGGGCGCCTGAAAGAGTTGCTTTGCAAACTTTAATTGATCATACACAGCAAACAGTGAGTGGTTTTGTGCGAGTAAAGCTTTATAAGGGCTCGGTAAGTGTTGTTGCTAGAGATTCCAAGTACACCTTGTTTGATCAAACTATTGCGACATTCGATGATGATGGTGGCGCTTATAACCAAGCTGATGCTGGCGGATTTATTAAATTAAACGCTTTGCGTATGCGTATTGCGGCTAATGCCCGCCGCAAGCGTGGCGCTTAATGAAGAATAAATAGATATATTGAGGATAAAAAGATGCAATTTGATCAAGTAAGTGTTGGCAAAAAAGCTAATGTGTTTTTTGATGGTAAGTGTGTTTCACATACAGTCACTTTGCCAAGTGGAGAGCGAAAGTCTGTTGGCGTTATTTTGCCTAGTACTTTGCGTTTTGATTTGAGTACTAAAGAGGTCATGGAAGTGGTTGATGGAACTGCTTATGTGAGCATTAACGGTGCGCCTGAGCAAGCATTTACTGCTGGCCAATCATGGACGGTAGAGGCTGGTGGATATTTTGTTATTCGCGCAGAGCAGGCAGTTCATTATGTTTGTCATTTTGGTTAATTAACCAAAAAATAACTAAGCATTACAACTAAGTAGTAAAACTATAAATAGCTTTAAGTAACTTTAATTAAAAAGTTTTAAGACTATTTAACGGCGGGGGATGCCTGAAATGACATTTCCCGCACTCAATCCTTTTTGCGAGAACCAGTTCTGGTTCATTTCTAGAGCATAGCGAATGGGCGCTGTCGGGCAGTGATTGTCGTCCGACATCGGTTTCATTTCTTCAATGTTCACAATTTTCCCATCATCGCCAATGAAAGCGATTGCTAAAGGAATCTTGGTATTTCTCATCCAAAAACAATGGGTGTCTTTATTCTCAAAGATAAAAAGCATGCCATCGTTGGCCGGTAAATAAACACGGTACATTAATCCTAGCTGTCTAGAGCTGGGGGTGGATGCTACTTCTGCCTGGATTTTATAGATGCCAGCTTGTAGGCTGATGCTGGGGAGGGGTTCTGCTTGAAGAAAAGCGCCACACGTCGCTAAAAATAAAGCAATAGCGACTTTATGGCGCTTCAAGACCTAGTTCCTAATTACTCAGCAGCGTGTTTAGCTTTTTTAGACTTCTTGCCATGCTTAGCTTTTTTGGCTTTCTTAGCTTTCTTTTGACCAGCTTTTTCAGTAGCTTGTTCTTGAGCGACTGGTGAGGCTTGAGGTGCTGGGGCAACTGGAGCTGCTGCAGGGGCTTGAGCAAAAGCAACTGCTGCAAATAGTGAAAGTGTCAAAGATGCAAGTAATTTTGAGATCATGATTGTATGTTTCTTTATGTTGAATATAAGGTGTGTTGCAAATACTTGGTTACTACAGGTAGTAACTGTATCAGAAGGAATTATTTTTTGGCAAAAAATTACAAAAACTTCAGTAGCTACAGTCGTTGCAGGCCCGCTAGATTTTCTATGAACATAAAAATAAAAGACCTTCTGACTTGAATGCTAAGTTGTGTTTAGAATAGGAAATATGAGTCAAAAACCACGCAATCCGAATCCGATTAATTTTCCTCATTTTCAGGAAGATCAAGCCACTGTCATGGATAGACAGTCGGAGAGGGTTCAGCCGCCAAAAATGTATAGGGTGGTGTTATTAAATGATGACTACACTCCAATGGAATTTGTCGTGATGATCATTCAAGAGTATTTTCATAAAGATCAAGAAAGTGCGACCAGAATTATGTTGCAGGTTCATCTAGAGGGTAAAGGAGTTTGTGGTGTATTTACCAAAGATGTTGCTGCGACGAAAGTTCACCAAGTAGTAGATAGGGCTCGCGAAGCGGGTCATCCTTTGCAATGTACGATGGAGGCAGCATGATTGCTCAAGAGTTAGAAGTTACCTTGCATATGGCGTTTGTCGACGCTCGAGCGGCTAGACATGAATTTATTACCGTAGAGCATTTGTTATGCGCTTTGATTGATAACGCTACAGCTGCTGATGTTTTAAAAGCTTGTGCAGTCAATTTAGATGATCTCAAAAGTAACCTTAAAAACTTTATCGACGACAACACACCGATTGTTCCAGGGTCTGAAGAGGTTGATACACAACCAACGCTTGGTTTCCAACGAGTGATTCAGCGCGCCATCATGCATGTTCAATCAACATCCAATGGTAAAAAAGAAGTAAATGGTGCCAATGTGTTGGTTGCCATTTTTGGTGAAAAAGATTCACATGCTGTGTATTACTTGCAGCAACAAGGTATTACTCGTTTAGATGTGGTTAATTACATTAGCCATGGCATTAGAAAAGATCAAGCAGAGCCACCTAAGCCTAGCGAGAGTAGTTCTGAGGGTGAGGAGGGTGGCGCAGCAAGTAAAGATAGCCCTCTTGAGCAATATACGCAAAATCTTAACGTGTCTGCTCGGCAGGGGCGTATTGATCCTTTGATTGGTCGTGAAGGAGAAGTTGAGCGTGTTATTCAAGTGCTTTGCCGTCGTAGAAAAAATAATCCATTGCTAGTGGGTGAGGCTGGGGTTGGTAAAACCGCGATTGCGGAAGGTTTGGCTTGGCGTATTACGCAAAACGATGTTCCTGAGGTATTGGCCAAAGCGACTGTTTACTCATTAGATATGGGCGCTTTATTAGCAGGCACTAAGTATCGCGGTGATTTTGAGCAGCGCTTGAAAGGTGTTTTAAAAAATCTTAAAGATAATCCTGATGCCATCTTGTTTATTGATGAGATTCATACGTTGATTGGTGCTGGAGCTGCATCTGGCGGCACATTGGACGCGAGTAACCTTTTAAAGCCAGCTTTATCTAGTGGTCAGATGAAATGTATTGGCGCCACTACTTTTAATGAGTACAGGGGCATTTTTGAAAAAGACGCGGCGCTTTCTCGTCGTTTCCAAAAAGTGGATGTGCTTGAGCCTACGGTTGATCAAACAGTACAAATCTTGCGCGGTTTGAAATCTAAATTTGAAGAGCACCACAGTGTTAAGTATGCCCAAGCAGCTTTAACAGCTGCTGCGGAGTTATCTGCGCGTTATATCAATGACCGTCACTTACCAGATAAAGCGATTGATGTGATTGACGAAGCGGGTGCCGCACAACGTATCTTGCCAAAATCTAAACAAAAGAAAACTATTGGCCGCCAAGAGATTGAAGATATTGTGGCAAAAATTGCGCGCATTCCTCCGCAATCTGTGTCTGTTGACGATAGAAGTAAGTTGCAAACTTTGGATCGAGATTTGAAGAGTGTGGTGTTTGGTCAAGATCCTGCTATCGAAGTATTGGCATCTGCTATCAAGATGTCTCGTGCAGGCCTTGGTAAAGACGATAAGCCAATTGGATCCTTCTTGTTTTCGGGCCCTACTGGCGTTGGTAAAACTGAGGTGGCTAAACAGTTGGCATTCATTATGGGTATTGAACTGATTAGGTTTGATATGTCTGAGTACATGGAGCGTCACGCGGTGAGCCGTTTAATTGGCGCGCCTCCAGGGTATGTTGGATTTGACCAGGGCGGTTTGTTAACGGAAGCGGTTAATAAGAAACCTCATTGTGTTTTGTTGCTTGATGAAATTGAAAAAGCTCACCCTGATATTTTCAATATCCTATTGCAGGTCATGGATCACGGTACGCTGACTGATAACAATGGTCGTAAAGCAGATTTTAGAAATGTCATCATTATCATGACGACCAATGCTGGTGCCGAGACGATGCAAAAATCAACCATTGGCTTTACAACTGCGCGTCAAGCTGGCGATGAGATGGGAGATATTAAGCGGACATTTACACCGGAATTCCGCAATCGTTTAGATGCCATCGTGGCATTTAGATCGCTTGATGAAAGTATCATTTTGCGTGTTGTTGATAAATTCTTGATGCAATTAGAAGAGCAGCTACATGAGAAGAAAGTAGATGCAAGCTTTAGCGCTGGATTAAGAAGTTATTTGGCGAAGCATGGTTTCGACCCATTAATGGGCGCAAGACCAATGCAACGCTTGATTCAAGATTTAGTTCGAAAAGCTTTGGCCGATGAGTTGTTGTTTGGCAAGTTGGCGCATGGTGGCCATGTAGTCGTTGATATTGATCAAGACGACAAAGTAGTTTTAGATTTTGATGCTCCTGTAAGGCCTGCCGTCAAGAAGCTTGAGGCAGGCGATATGGAGAAGATTTAAGAGAGAAGGCTTAAGCGCGGCCAGTGCTACCAAAGCCGCCAGCACCACGGTCGCTGGCGGTAAACTCTTCCACTTCGTCCCATTCAACTTGAGCAACAGGAACAATCACGAGCTGAGCTAGGCGCTCCATAGGCTCAAGCTTGAAGCTAGTTTGACCTCTGTTCCAAGTGCTGACCATTAATTGGCCTTGGTAATCAGAGTCAATTAATCCTACTAAATTGCCTAAAACGATGCCATGTTTATGACCTAGACCTGATCTAGGCAATATCAATGCAGCATAGCCTGGATCATCTAAATAAATAGCGATACCTGTTGGTACTAAAACTGTTTGGCCTGGTTCAATCGTGATGGCTTCATCTAAGCAAGCCTTTAAATCAAGACCAGCACTGCCTGATGTGGCGTATTGCGGCAAATTATTTTTAATTCTTTCATCAAGAATTTTGACTTGTAATTTCTTCATACTATATTTTTTTAGATATATGGTTAATAAGCTGTCTGGCTAGTGTGAGCTTGTTTGCTCTTGGCATTTTTGAGGTGCCACTTTCTTCAACAAGTAGTAACTCGTTGTCATCAAGGCCAAAGGTACTTGGCCCTAAATTGGCAACTAATAAAGGAATATTTTTCTTTACACGTTTTTCTTTTGCATGACTTTCCAGATCATTTGTTTCGGCAGCAAAACCGACGCAAAATGGCTTTTGACTGGCTTGAGATTTCTTGGAGACTTCCGCCAAGATGTCTGGGTTTAATTTGAAATTTAATTCTGGGCTGGCCTGGTTTGAGCCGTCTTTTTTAATTTTTTGTGTTGCGGCATTTTCAACCGTCCAGTCTGCAACAGCAGCAACAGCAAAGAAAATATCCGCATCCAATTCTTGCATGACGGCATCAGACATTTCTTGCGCGCTAGTGACATTAATTCGATTAACAGAGCCAGTGAACTCAAGTGGCGTGTCTAAATGACATGGCCCTGCTATTAATGTCACTTTGGCGCCAGACTCGATAGCTGCTTGCGCAATCGCAAAGCCCATTTTTCCAGAGCTTTTATTGGTGATGCCGCGTACTGGATCAATGGCCTCATAAGTAGGGCCGGCCGTGATGAGTACTTTTTTGCCTGTTAATAATTTGGGCTGAAAAAAGGCAACGACACCTTCAAATATTTCTTTCGCCTCTAGCATGCGACCCATGCCATTTTCACCGCAAGCTTGTGTGCCGCTGGTGGGGCCTAAGATGCCAACGCCGTTGGACTTTAATTTTTGAATATTTTCTTGTGTTGCCGCGTTTTCCCACATTTGTTTATTCATGGCGGGCACAACGATGAGTGGGCATTCGCGAGCGAGGCAGAGTACGCTAATTAAATCGTCAGCTAACCCCAATGAAATTTTAGCCATCATGTCAGCGCTTGCCGGGGCAACTAAAATTAAATCGGCTTTTCTGGATAGCTCGATATGAGCCATGTTGTTTGGAATGCGCGCATCCCATTGATTGGTATATACCGGCTGTCCGGTTAACGCTTGCATGGTAACTGGCGTCATGAATTGTGTAGCAGCCTCACTCATGGCAACTTGCACGCTTGCACCGTCTTGAATTAATAAGCGAGCTAATTCCGCCACTTTAAATGCAGCGATACCACCTGACATAGCAAGTAGGATATGTTTGCCTTGAAGTGAGTTCATGACTTTTTAGCCTTTGTTTACTTGTTGACGCGTTTAATTTCGTCAAAGATTAACAGAATCACGCCTAAAGTGATGGCGCTATCGGCAATGTTAAAGGCTGGCCAGTGCCAGTGCAGGTAATACACATCAATAAAATCAACAACAGCCCCATACATAACGCGGTCAATCACATTGCCAACAGCACCGCTAAGTATGAGACTCATGGCCAAGCAAAAAAGAGTTTGTTGCGCATTTTTGCGAATTAACCAAACAATCAATAGCGCCGCTGCAATTCCTAGGCCTGTAAAAAACCAACGTTGCCAACCACCTGCTTGCGCTAAAAAAGAAAAGGCTGCTCCAGGGTTGTAGACAAGGGTCCAATTAAGAAAGCTAGTTACTGGATTGGAGACACCTTCCACCAAGTTGCCTTTTGCAAGAATTTTGCTCAGTTGATCAATAGCTAGCAAAAGTCCAGATAAACCCAACCAAAGTAGGAATGTTTGATTGCTGTTACTGCTTGATCTATTTGAGCGTGCCATGGGCTGTTAATCCTTAGGGTGTCTTTAAGCAATGTGGCGCTCTTCACCGGCGCCAAAAAGATTGCTGGTGCAGCGGCCACAGAGTGTTGGATGTTCTTGATCGTGACCAACATCATCACGGTAATGCCAGCAGCGGCCACATTTTTGATGGTCAGACGATTTAACTGAAACCAAAATATCTGTTACGCCGTCTTTCGCTTCAACCGTAGCACTTGATGTGATGGTAATAAAGCGCAAATCATCACCTAATGATTGAAGTAGCGCAGCATCCGCAGGACTTGCAACAATATGAATCTCTGCCTGTAATGAAGAGCCTACTTTGCCAGCCTCACGTTCATTCTCAATCGCTTTAGTGATATCTGAGCGCATTTGTCGAATCTGCGCCCATTTTTTAATTAATGTCTCAGCAGATGAGACTTCAGGGAGTTGGTAAAACTCTTCTGTAAAGATCGTATCTTTGCTAGAGGTGTTGTGTGCAAAGATCTTCCAAGCTTCTTCCGCGGTAAATGATAGGAATGGCGCCATCAATCTTAGGAAAGATTGGGTGATGTGGAATAAAGCATTTTGAGCAGAGCGTCTTGCTGGAGCATCTGCTGATAGTGTGTAGAGGCGATCTTTGAGAATGTCTAGATAGAACCCACCCATATCTTCAGAGCAGAATGTCATTAAGCGAGAAACCGCAGGATGGAATTCATAGCGGTTGTAGTGAGCTAGCAAGTCATTTTGTACAGATTGCGTGAGAGCTAGTGCGTATTGATCAATCTCTAACCAATCTTTCGCATCCATCTGATGTTTAGTGATATCAAAATCAGATAGGTTGGCTAATAGGAAACGCAAGGTGTTGCGAATGCGTCGATAGCTTTCAACAACGCGTTTCAAGATTTCATCTGAAATCGTCATTTCACCAGAGTAATCAGTGGAGGCTACCCACAAACGAATAATTTCAGCGCCCATCTTGTCGGCAACTTCTTGTGGAGCAATCACATTACCAATGGATTTACTCATTTTGCGACCTTGGCCATCTACGGTAAAGCCGTGGGTGAGCAATGCTTTGTATGGTGGTTTGCCATCAAGCATGGAGCCGGTAAGTAGGGAGGAGTGGAACCAACCACGATGTTGATCTGATCCTTCTAGATAAAGATCTGCCCACCGGCCTTCGGAGTTAGCGCGGCTAGCATCTTCAAGCGTGCTGGCATGTGATCCGCGAATCACATGCCAATGGGTTGTGCCGGAATCAAACCAAACATCCAATGTGTCTTTATTCTTTTCATACATACCAGCTTCATCACCCAACATATCTTTTATGTCGATGGCTTGCCATGCTTCGATACCTTCTTTTTCTATACGGGCAGCAATTTTTTCTAAAAGCTCTGGTGTGCGTGGGTGCAGCTCACCTGTTTCTTTATGAATAAAGAATGCCATTGGCACGCCCCATTGGCGTTGCCTTGATAGTGTCCAGTCAGGTCTGTTAGCAATCATGCTGTGTAAGCGTTGCTTACCCCATGCTGGATAAAACTCAGTTGCTTCAATGCCAGCAAGCGCTGTTTCGCGCAATGTTTTACCTTCATGCGGTTGCTTATCCATGCTCGCAAACCACTGTGCTGTAGCGCGATATACAACAGGTGTCTTATGTCTCCAGCAATGCATGTAAGAGTGATTCAATTTTGCTGAATTTAATAAAGAGCCAACTTCTTTTAAGGCTTCGACAATGTGGGGGTTCGCTTTCCAGATGGATTGACCTGAGAAGAGTGGTAGCCAAGACGCATAAACACCATCACCCATGACAGGATTTAAGATATCTTTATCTTTTAAACCATGCGCTTTACATGATTTAAAGTCTTCTTCGCCGTAAGCCGGCGCTGAGTGCACTAGGCCTGTACCGCTATCAATCGTGACGTATTCGGCAAGATAGATAGGAGAGCGTCTTTGATAACCTTCATGCGCTTTTGCTAGCGGATGGTGAAATTCAAGGCCGCCCAATGCCTGCCCTTTGCAGGTTGCCACAATCGTGCCTTCAAGGTTGTAATCCTTTAAGCAAAATTCCACGCGGTCTTTCGCCAGAATTAAAAGCCCTTTAGCTGTATCAACTAAAGCGTATTCAATTTCAGGGTGTAGGTTAAGCGCTTGGTTGGATGGAAGCGTCCATGGTGTGGTTGTCCAAATCACCGCCATGCCATCTTTTTTGGGAAGTTGGCTTAAGTTAAACGCTTTGGCAATTAAAGGTAGTTGATCTTCAGGAAATGCAAAGCCAACATCAACTGCGATATCAAGCTTATCTTGGTACTCAACTTCTGCTTCAGCTAGAGCTGATCCGCAGTCAAAGCACCAGTTCACTGGTTTGAGACCTCTGAAGACATAACCTTTTTCTAGAATTTTTCCTAAAGCTCGAACTTCATCAGCTTCATTTTTAAAATTCATGGTGAGGTATGGGTTTTCCCAATCTCCAAGAACACCCAAACGTTCAAAATCTTTTTTCTGTTTCTCAATTTGAACTGAGGCATAAGCGCGCGCTTTTGCTTGAACTTCTGCAGTTGGTAAATGTTTGCCGAATTGTTTTTCAATTTGAATTTCAATTGGCATGCCATGGCAATCCCAGCCGGGCACATAAAGTGCGTCAAAACCAGAAAAACCTTTGGCTTTAACAATCATGTCTTTCAGGATTTTATTAACAGCATGACCAATATGAATATCGCCGTTGGCATAAGGAGGGCCATCATGCAGAATGAATGTATTTTTGCCTGCTTTGGCTGCTCTAATTTTTTGATAAATCTTTTTTTCTTGCCATTCTTTTACCCATAGAGGTTCGCGTTTAGGCAAATCACCTCTCATAGGGAATGTTGTATCAAGTAAGTTAACTGGGTAGTTATTTTTTTTGTCAGACATGGTCGGTTATTTCAAAGTAATTTTTTGCTGCCATTGCATCTGCATGAATGGCATTTTTTAATGTTTCTAAATCGTTGTACTTTTCTTCATCTCTTATTTTTTGAATTAGTTCAATTTGTACTAATTTTCCATAAACAGTTTGATGAAAATTAAAAATATGGACTTCGAGTAAATACCTTCCGGAATCATCTACGGTTGGCCTTTTCCCTAAGCTTGCAACTGCCGGTAGTGGATTGTCGCCTAAGCCGTGAACCTGAGCTATGAAAATTCCTTCTGCGGCAGGTTTTCTTTTGTGAAGGCGATTAGCCATCGAGATATTGAGGGTTGGAAATCCTAGGTCGCGACCTAGCTTTTGTCCATGCAACACATGGCCGCTAATGGTGTAGGGCCTACCTAGTAAATTTTGGGTTAACTTCAGGTCGCCGGTGGCTAAGGCTAGTCTAGTGGCTGAGCTTGAGATACGCGTATCGTTTTCAGATAGCGTATCCATGCGTTCAACTTCAAACCCCCACTTCTTACCGTTATCAACCAAGGTTTGGAAGTTGCCGGCTCGTTTCGCGCCATAGTGGAAATCATCGCCAATGAGGATGTATTTCACTTGCAAGCCTTTAACTAAAACCTTTTCAATAAAATCATCCGGAGCTAGAGAAGCAAATGCTTGATTGAAATGCTCGACCAATACTTGATGAATGCCGGTTGATTGAAGGGCTTGTAATTTATCTCTTAAGCTTAAGATTCTAGAGGGGGCTTTTTCGGGGGAAAAATATTCAATGGGATGTGGTTCAAATGTCATCACGCATGCTTGCAGCCCTTTATCCCGGGCTTTATCTACAAGCTTTGTTAGTAAAGCCTGATGCCCCCGATGCACGCCATCAAAATTACCGATGGTGAGCGCGCAGGGGGTCCAATTGGATGCCTGAGGAATGCCTCTAATTACCTTCATGTTGAGGTATGAATTATATTGGCGGGCATGACTTCAATTGTTATTCTTATTTCAGGCCGTGGTTCCAATATGGAAGCCATTGTTAAAACTGCCCAAAAAGATGCTTGGCCAGCCAAAATTGCTGCGGTAATTTCTAATCGACCAGATGCCTCTGGCCTTGATTTTGCTAGGTCTCACGGCATTCCTACGGCTGTCTTGGATCATAAAAAATTTAAAGATCGTGCTGAATTTGACCATCAGTTAGTGCAGTTAATCGACTCTTACACACCTGATTTGGTTGTTTTAGCAGGGTTTATGAGGATTTTGACTGGTGATTTTGTGAGCCATTACGAGGGGAAATTATTAAATATTCACCCATCTTTGTTGCCTTTATTCCCTGGTTTACATACTCATGAGCAGGCTTTGGCGGCTGGGGTGTCTGAGCATGGAGCCACCGTTCATTTTGTGACCGAGGCTCTAGACCACGGTCCAATGGTGATCCAAGCCTCTGTACCGGTGCTTCCTGGGGATGATGCGGATACCTTAGCTAAGAGAGTTTTAAAGCAAGAACATATTATTTATCCCCGCGCTGTGCGCTGGTTCATTGATAATCGTATTTCTATTGACCAGGGTCGTGTTCTGGTTAGTCCACCAGAGTCCCAATTACTCGTATCTCAGGATAAGTAACTAATGCGTATTGACCAAAAAGCGGTAGCAGCAAGAGCGAAGGCTTTGCCGCAACATGTTGAGCACCTCTCTATTTTGATTACGGAGTTGGCTCGTTTTGCCCACCCAGCGGATATGGTGGTGAGTCGCTATTTCCGTTCTCAACCCAAGCTGGGTAACCGCGATAGGGCATTGATTGCCGAAGCTTCATTTGCTTTTTTGCGCCGTAAAACTGAGATTTCTCAATTTGCCGAGAGTGGCCAGGGCCCTTTGGGTCGCCGCTTGGCATTGCTATCTCTTTTCATCACGATGGTTGAGAGTGGCTTGGGAAGTGGTAATCGCGCAGAAAGCGCATTGGCAGATTTAGCTTTTGTGGTGCACCCTGGTGAAATTGATTGGTTGCAGCGTTTTGGCACAATCGAGCGAGAGTCTTTGGCACCTCTGACAAGAGTTAACCTGCCAGAGTGGATTTGGAATGCTCTTGGTTCTTCCGTGCCTAAGGATCAATGTTTGCCGCTTGCTGAGGCGATGCTGAAGGCTGCGCCTTTAGATTTGCGCGTGAACACCATTAAAGCTGCGAGAGAAGAGCTTCTAGGCGTTTTAAATGACCTTGGCGGCCGCTACGCTGCTGAGCCTACCCCTTATGCTCCAAATGGAGTGAGATTAAAGGGTAAGCCTGCTTTACAAACTCAGGAGTTCTTTAAGCAGGGGTTGGTCGAAGTGCAGGACGAAGGCAGCCAATTATTGAGTATGTTGCTTGAGCCTAAGCGTGGTGAGATGGTGGTGGATTTCTGTGCTGGCGCTGGTGGTAAAACATTGTCTTTGGGTGCAATGATGCGCTCGAGCGGTCGCCTATATGCCTTTGATGTATCAGAAAAGCGCTTGGCTAATTTGAAGCCTCGCTTGGCGAAAAGTGGCTTATCGAATGTTCACCCCGTATGGATTGATAACGAAAACGATGCCAAGGTGAAGCGTTTGGCGGGAAAAATTGATCGAGTTTTGGTGGATGCTCCCTGTAGTGGTCTGGGAACTTTGCGTAGAAACCCAGACTTAAAGTGGCGGCAGTCGCCCCAAAGCGTGGCGGAGTTAACTCAAAAGCAGTTGTCGATTCTTCAATCGGCTTCTAGATTGTTAAAGCCGGGTGGGCGCCTGGTTTATGCGACCTGCAGTTTAATTTATCAAGAAAATCAAGGGGTTGTTGAGGAATTCTTGGCAGCCAACCCCAATTTTGAACTTAAAGATCCTAAAGAAGTATTGCGCGATAGCTTCCCAGCTATGGATAATTTGCCGATTGGCGCTAGTGCTAACTCTAAGTGGTGGCAGTTATTCCCACATTTACATGGTACGGATGGATTTTTTGGAGCCATTTTGGAGCGCAAGTCTTAAAAGTCATTAATTTTCTTTAACTTGCATTTAAAAGTAGTGATTTAGGTCAAAATCTTCTATAACTTCAGGGCGGTATACAGCAATTTTTGGTAAAATTGCTGTATTACATTTATAGAGGGATGGCCGGATGGCTTTTTTAGATTCAACAAGAGACTTTATTTTGCAATGGTTGGCCCATGGTTACCTTGATTGGGGTTGGGTTCAGATACTTGTTTTCACACTGGTTTTAACTCATATCACTATTGCAGCGGTAACGATCTTCTTGCATCGTTGCCAAGCGCATAGAGCTCTTGAGTTACATGCTATTCCTTCACATTTTTTCCGCTTTTGGTTGTGGCTCACAACCGGTATGGTCACTAAGCAATGGGCGGCTATTCACCGTAAACACCATGCTAAGTGCGAGACAGTTGATGATCCTCATAGCCCACAAATTTTAGGTATTGAGACCGTGCTGTCTCGTGGTGCAGAACTATATCGAGCTGAAGCTAAGAATGCAGAGACGATTGAGAAATTTGGTCACGGCACGCCAGACGATTGGATTGAGCACAACTTGTACTCCAAGTTTCAGTGGCAAGGTGTTGGGTTGATGTTGATTATTGATCTGTTCTTATTTGGAGCGCTAGGCGCTACTGTATGGGCGGTTCAAATGTTATGGATCCCGATTACTGCTGCGGGCATTATTAATGGGGTGGGGCACTATTGGGGTTACCGTAACTACGATTGTGAAGATGCCTCTACCAATATTTTGCCGTGGGGCATCATTATTGGCGGAGAAGAGTTGCATAACAATCACCATACCTATGCAACAAGCGCTAAGTTATCCAATAAGTGGTACGAGTTCGATATCGGTTGGGCTTATATTCGTGCGCTTGAGATGATGGGTTTGGCGAAGGTTAAAAAATTACCGCCTAAGCCAGTTCTAAGTGAACTGCGTCAAGCCTCTGAGCAAACTTTGCAGGCTGTCATTACAAATCGCTATGAAATCATGGCGCGCTATGCCAAGGTTCTACGTCAAACTTTTGACCAAGAGGTGCAGCATATGCGTGATTTAGCAGTGCAGTTTGGTGATCGTGGTGCATGGCTATATAAAGATGAGTCTAAATTAAGTGCTGAAGAAAAACAGCGCTTAGAAAAGTTGATGATTGCTAATAAGTCAGTTCAGTTAATGGTTGAGATGCGTCGTGATCTAGCTGCTTTGTGGGAGAGGTCTCACGTGACTAAAGAGCAGTTGTTGGCGCGTTTGCAGGAGTGGTGCCATAAGGCTGAGGCCAGTGGCGTAACTAGCTTGCAAGATTTCTCATTGCGCCTGCGTCGCTATGTGGCGTAAATCAAATCCGAAATACGCATAAATAAAAAACCCGCTTTAAGCGGGTTTTTTGTTGAAGCCATTAAAACTAAAGCAAAGTAATAAAGTGCTTACTTGATCTTAGTTTCTTTGTATGAAACGTGCTTACGAGCTTTTGGATCAAACTTCATGATTTCCATTTTCTCTGGCATGTTACGTTTGTTTTTTGTTGTTGTGTAGAAGTGACCAGTACCTGCTGTCGACTCTAACTTGATCTTTTCGCGACCACCTTTAGCCATTTTGTTGCTCCTTAGATTTCACCGCGAGCACGCAAATCAACCAAAACTGCGTCGATGCCTACTTTATCGATTAAGCGAAGACCGGCATTGGTAATGCGTAAGCTTACCCAACGGTTTTCTGATTCAACCCAAAAACGACGGTTTTGCAAGTTAGGCAAAAAGCGACGTTTAGTCTTATTGTTAGCGTGGGAAACATTGTTGCCGACCATCGGCTTCTTCCCGGTGACTTGGCATACTCTTGCCATGACACACTCCTTGAAATGCGAAAAAAAGAGATTGTAGCAGGTGGAACAAAACAATGCCACTACTTCCCCTTTATTTTTCACTCATTCATGGGGTTGAAAATAAAATAATATTCAAAATTAATAGGTTATAGATTTTTTGGGTGAGCAAATAACAATGTTAGTGCTCACTAGCTTGATTGGGTAAAATCGCGAGTTCTAACATTGAAATAGCTCCATTTTTAGAAACAATGCAGTGGTCCAATAGGTGAACTTCAATAAGGGCTAAAGATTTGGCGAGTGTTTTAGTTACGGCAAGATCTTCTTTGCTAGGGGTTAAATGCCCACTTGGGTGGTTGTGAGCCACTATCAAGTTACTGCAATTTCTGAGTAGACACGCCTTTGCTACTTCTCGAATATAAATCGCAGTTTGATTAATGGAGCCTCTAAAAATTTCTTCGCTATGAAGAAGTCGATTGTGAATGTCTAAATAAAGGCACATAAACACTTCATGATCTTTATGACCAATCGTATTAATTAGGAAAGACTTCACCATGTCGATGGAGCTGAATACATCTTGCATATGCAATTGCTCTAACTGGCTTCGCCTGACGAGCTCATGAGTCGCTCTTAATTGAGTCCATTTGGAGATGCCAATGCCTTTGAAATTTTTAAAGTCATCCAATGTTGAATTAAGGATCGAAGTAATCGAGCCAAAGTGAGTAAGTAGTTTTTTGGATAGTTCTAAGGAGTTTTCTCCTTGGCTGCCTGTGCGAATAATGATGGATAAAAGCTCCGCATCATTTAAAGAGTTGGGTCCTGAATGTGAAAGTTTTTCTCTGGGTTGGTATGGCTTACCCCAGTGTTTTATGGAATTTTGTGCATTTTTATCAGGGGTCGCTAAAATGCCATCATGACTGATATCAACACCTCCCCTGATGCTGGCGACCTTGTCGTGACAGCTACTTCTTATTTGACCCTTAATTACCGCATTGGTTTGCCTGAGGGTGGGGATTTGATTAATACTTTTGAAGATAAGCCCGCTACGCTGATGATGGGTACTGGGCAATTTTCCCCTGGTTTGGAGCAAGCTTTGCTTGGTATGCGTGTTGGTGAAAGAAAAACTTTTACCTTGGACCCTGAATCTTCTTATGGGGTTAAAAATCCTGAGTTGGTTCGCCGCATTTCGTTGAAAACGTTGCATGAGAACAGTTCTCCAGAAGAAGATTACTTGCCAGGCGATATGATTGAGTTCAATGCACCTAATGGCGCCACGTATTCTGGAACGTTGGTTTCGATGAGTGAAGACTCTGCTTTGTTCGACTTTAATCATCCTTTGGCGGGTAAGACGATTCAGTTGGAAGCTCAGATCATAGGTATTCTTTAAATGGCAGACTTGACCAATGAAGTGATGGTTGATGAAATTTTGCTGGCTCAGCCCAGAGGATTTTGCGCAGGTGTGGATCGCGCCATCACAATCGTTGAGCAAGCATTGTTGAAGTTTGGCGCGCCAATTTACGTTAGACATGAGATTGTGCACAACGCTTATGTTGTTGATGATTTGCGCAAGCGTGGTGCCGTGTTTGTTGATGAGTTGTCGGAAGTGCCGGTAGGTAGCACGGTTATTTTTAGCGCGCATGGTGTCTCCCCCGCAGTTAGACAAGAAGCTGAAGTTAGAGGTTTGAAAATATTTGATGCGACTTGTCCTTTGGTGACAAAGGTGCATGTTGAAGTGATGAAAATGCGTAAAGAAGGTATGCAAATCATCATGATTGGTCATAAAGGACATCCTGAAGTTGAGGGCACCATGGGCCAGGCACCTGAAGGCATTCAGCTGGTGGAGACAGTGAGTGACGTGGAGAAGTTAACGATTCCCAGTCATCTTCCAATTGCCTATGTCACTCAAACAACCTTATCGGTTGATGAGACTAAAGAAATCGTTGATGCGTTAAAGGTTAAGTTTCCAGAAATTCAACAGCCTAAAAAACAAGATATTTGTTACGCCACTCAAAATAGACAAGATGCCGTTAAGTTCATGGCTCCACAAGTTGATTTGGTGATTGTCGTTGGTAGCCCTAATAGCTCTAACTCGAATCGTTTGAGGGAATTGTCTGAAAAACTGGGTGTTATTTCTTACATGATTGATCACCCTGATCAATTAAAGCCGGAGTGGTTTATTAATAAGAAGCGCGTTGGGTTAACCGCAGGTGCTTCTGCTCCTGAGAGTTTGGCTCAATCGATTATTGATCGCATTAAAGAGCTAGGGCCACGTACGGTTAGAAATCTAGATGGTATTGTTGAGAACACCGCATTCCCATTACCAAAGGGATTAAATTAGGAGCCGAATTAATTCCCTTCTCCCAAATAAAAAAGCGGCCTAGGCCGCTTTTTTATTGCTTGGAAAATCTAAATATTGCTATTTAGATTAAAGCTACATTTTTAGAGATTACTGCATCTCTTTAAGAATACCTTTGAGCATTTCTGCCATTTTCTTCAGTTCTTCTCTACTGATGTTTAACGCAGGCATAAAACGCAGTAGATTAGGTCTTGGTGAGTTAAGCAGTAGACCGATAGGCTCGAGATTGCGAGCACGCTCAACAATTTCTGGCCCAATATCTCTATTTAATTTGAGAGCTCTTAGTAAGCCTTCGCCGCGCTCGCCTTCAAAACCAAACTCTTGGCTAATATCCAGTAAAAGTTCTCTTAAATAAGCGCCCTTAGCAATGACTTCATCTAGGAAGCCTGGTGCTAGTAACTGTTCAATGACGCTGCATCCCACCGCTGTCATTAATGGGTTTCCGTTATAAGTGCCGCCTTGGTCACCTGGCTCAAAACAAGCAACAGCATCGGTTGCTAACAAGGCCGCTAGAGGCACGCCACCGCCAATACCTTTGCCTAGCGTCATGATATCTGGTGTGATGTTATATAGCTGGTGACCAAATAACTTGCCAGTACGACCACAGCCTGTTTGCACCTCATCAACCATTAAAAGAATATTCTTTTCTTTTGTTAATTGACGTAATTGGCGCATGAATTCATGATCACTTGGAATCACGCCACCTTCGCCTTGAACAGGCTCTAGCATGACGCCAACAGTTTTGTCATTGATTAGTTTTTTAACTGATTCAATGTCATTGAGCTCTGCCTTGGGGAATCCTGGTACTTGAGGCGCATACATCGTATCCCAACCATCTTTACCGGAAGCGCTCATGGTTGCAATGGTTCTGCCATGAAAGCCGTGGTTAAAGGTGATAATTTCATAAGCACCATTTTTATGGAGCTTGCCCCATTTGCGAGCCAACTTAATGGCGCCTTCATTTGCTTCAGCACCACTATTCGCAAAGAAAACCTTATCAAAGCAGCTATTGGAGGTTAATAGATCTGCTAGCTTGATCATGGGCTCGTTATAGAACGCAGGGCTTGGATTAATAATCTTGCGCGCTTGTTTTTCTAGTGCCGCAATCATGCCTGGGTTCGAGTGGCCAAGACAGTTAACAGCCCAGCCTTGCAAGAAATCAAGATATTTTTTCCCTTGATGATCCGTTAACCAAGACCCTTGGCCTTCTGTGAAGACTAATTCAGGGCGTTTAGTGATGTACATCACTGAGTGGGTATCAATATTCATAGGGTTTGTATTTTCAGTCATATTGAAAGAAGGTTAGCAGAGTCATGTTAAGAATTTGAGGCAGCTTTTTTGGCTAGATCTGCTGCTGATGTAAAGGCATCCGCATAAAACTCATCACTAGGAAGTTTAGATTTCGCAACAAAATCATTTTTAGCAGATTCAACGACAATTGGGGCCCCGCAAGCATATACCTGATAGTTCGACATATCAGGATGGTCCTCTAATGCTGCTAAGTGAACAAAGCCCGTGCGGCCAGTCCAGTTATCTTCGGGAAGTGCATCTGATACGACAGGAATGTATTTGAAGTTAGGAATTTCTTTTTCCCAAGACTGGCAAAGTTCGTTTTTATAAAAATCTTTCGGGCGACGGCCGCCCCAGTACAAGCTGACTGGGCGTTGAATGCCCTGATGGCGCATGTGTTCAATGATGGCTTTAATGGGCGCAAAACCAGTACCTGAAGCGATGAAGATAATTGGTTTTTGAGAGTCTTCACGCAAGAAAAAGCTTCCTAAAGGGCCTTCAAAGCGCAGGATATCTTTTTCTTTCATCATCGTGCCGGACTCGCTGCTGCCGAAAACAAAATCAGTAAAGGAGCCGCCAGGCATATGACGAATATGTAACTCAATCGGACCTTCTTCATGAGGGGCGCTTGCTAGAGAGTAAGCGCGACGTTTATCTTTGAGCAAGAATTCAATATATTGACCTGCCACAAATTGAAACTTTTCTGTTGCGGGTAATTGGAGCTTAACAATAACAACATCATCAGCCACTCTGTCTAAGCTGCTGACGCGACAAGGAATTTTCTTAACAGGGATGTCGCCCAGACCTTCTACTTCTTTTACATTAATCGTTAAGTCAGACTGTGCTTTTGCGCAGCAAAATAGCGCGCAACCATCTAGAGCTTCTTCAGGGCTAAGCGCTTTTTCACTATGATTGCCATGAGTTACTTGACCGCTTTCTACTTTGCCTTTGCAAGAACCGCATGCGCCATTTTTGCAACCATAGGGTAAATTGATGCCTTGGCGGATAGCAGCCTCAAGAACGGTTTCATCTGGATTGGCAGTGAAAATTTTGCCGCTAGTTTTTAGAGTTATTTGATAAGACACGCACATTCCTTTTTAAAGCATTACGATTGAGCTCATGCAACGTTTAGGTAAACCTAGAATTCTAATAGTTGGTTGCGGTGATGTTGGACTGCGCTTACTTCCTCAATTAACGTCCTTTTATAAGGTTTTTGCCTTGACGTCTTCTGAGGATCGAGCGCCTATTTTAAGAAAAGCTGGTGCTGTTCCCATTTTTGGAGATTTAGACCGAGCTGATACTTTATGGCGCCTACCGCAGTTAGCTTCACAGGTAATCCATCTTGCTCCACCGCCATCGATAGGGCAAACAGACACGCGCACGCACAACTTACTCAGGATTTTAGCCCAGGGGGGCGGATTTATCAGGCAACTGATCTATATCAGCACCACGGGGGTCTATGGAGACTGTGGTGGCGCTTTTATTGATGAGGTAAAAGCCGTTAATCCTCAAACTTTAAGAGCTAAGCGACGGGTGTCGGCCGAGGCTCAAATTAGGGCTTGGGCAATACAAACCGGAGTGGCTGCACATATTTTGAGGGTGCCAGGTATTTATGCTCAAGATCGCTTGCCACTTGAAAGAATTAAGCGTGCCACCCCTGCTCTAGAGGCGTCAGAAGACGTCTATACCAACCATATTCATGCGGATGATTTGGCTAGATTAATTAAATTAGCGCTTTACAGAGCAAAACCACAACGAGTGCTCAATGCTTGTGATGATAGTCAAATGAAAATGGGGGACTATTTTGATGCGGTGGCTGATACTTTTCAATTACCTAGACCTCCGCGTGTCAGTAAAAAAGAGTTGGAGGCAAGGATAGATCCCATGATGCTATCTTTTATGAGTGAATCAAGGCAGATTCAAAATCAACGCTTACGCGAGCTTGGATTCCGCCTTCAATACCCAACAGTCCAGGATTATTTGAGTTTTACTTCCAAGTATCTTTTAGGCCAACACAACGATTAAACACAGGGTTTGCCGGAGTGTGGTCATTGCGATCGGCCACAAAGTAACCATGGCGTTCAAATTGGAAGCGTTGCTCGGGTGCCACATTTGAAAGACTTGGCTCTAAGTAACAGGTCAAAGTTTCTTTTGAATGTGGATTTAATGCATCCAAGAAATTTTTATCCCCGCTATCTGGGTGTGGGTCTGTGAATAATCGATCGTAAATGCGCACTTCCGCTTTGATGGCGGTTTTAGCGCTGACCCAGTGTAAGTTACCCTTAACCTTGTAGTTGTCAGAGCCTGGTGTGCCACTTTTGCTATCTGCAAAATAATTGGCGTGAACAGCAGTTACTGCTCCATTTGCATCTACATCGTAGCCGGTGCATTCAATCACAAAACCATGGCGTAGACGCACTCGACTACCTGGTTGACCGTCTTTCGGTGGCGTTAGTCTAAAGAAACCTTTGATGGGCTCAACCATGAAGTCATCGGCTTCAATCCATAATTCTTTGGTTAGATTGAATTCGCGGCGACCCCAATCTTCATGGTGAGGATGTTTGGGAGCGGAGCAAGGTTCTGAGTGGTTTTCGTCAAAGTTATCAAGAATAAGTTTGAGTGGTTTTAGAACAGCAAAAGCTCGCTCTGCACGCGCGTCTAAATCATCGCGGAGAGCTTGCTCTAAGACAGACATGTCAATCCAGCTATCCGCTTTGGATACACCAATTCTTTCGCAGAATAACCGCAAGCTTTCAGGGGTGAAGCCTCTGCGGCGAATACCAACAATGGTTGGTAGGCGTGGGTCATCCCAACCATCGACACGTTTTTCATCAACTAGCTGCAATAGTTTTCTTTTGCTTGTGATGGCGTAGGTAAGATTTAAGCGTGCAAATTCATACTGCTTTGGTAGGGGGTCTTTAAATACACCAGCCTCTTTTAGTGCTTCAAGCACCCAGTCGTAAAGAGGACGGTTATTTTCAAACTCTAAGGTGCAAATCGAGTGAGTGATATTTTCAATTGCATCAGAGATGCAATGGGTGAAATCGTAGAGCGGGTAGATACACCATTTGTCACCAGTTCTATGATGGTGTGCGTGGCGGATACGGTAAATCACGGGGTCGCGCATCACGATATTTGGGTGGGACATGTCGATTTTTAATCGTAGGACGAGGGCGCCATCGGGATATTTACCCGCTTTCATATCCCTAAATATCTCAAGACTCTCAGCGTTGGGGCGATCTCTGAAGGGGCTATTTTTTCCTAATTCAGAAAAGTTACCACGGTTTTTGTGAATCTCATCCGCTGTTTGACCATCGACATAAGCTTTGCCCGCTTGAATCAGTATCTCGGCAAATTCATAAAGTTTGTCAAAGTAATCACTTGCATAGTGTTGATGAGCCACACCATCTTTAACCCAATCAAAGCCTAACCAACGAACCGCGTCAATAATGCTGTCCACGTACTCTGTTTCTTCTTTGGTCGGATTTGTATCGTCAAAACGTAAATGACAACGCGCGCCATTCGGGGCGTGAGCATAATCGCGCGCTAAACCAAAATTAAGGCAAATGCTTTTAGCGTGACCAATGTGGAGGTAGCCGTTTGGTTCTGGTGGAAAGCGTGTGATGATGCTGGGCAGAGGTTTGCCGGTTGCATCTACACGGTTGGCATGCTTACGAGTATTTAAGTCGCCATCAATGATTTGGCGCAAAAAATTCGAGACCTCAGGGGTCTCGAATTTTGAAGGATTTGGGTTCTTCTTTTCAGACATACCCATATTGTAGATTTATTCTTCGACGAAGGCTTCTTCTCGTGTTTTCTTAACCGCTGGCAAGGTCACAATCACCACTAACGCTGCAGCTGCAATTAAGAGACCTAAGGACAATGGGCGAGTAAAGAATACCGTGAAATCACCTCTTGCTAGAAGCATCGCACGACGGAAATTTTCTTCCATCATCGGGCCTAGAACAAAGCCAAGAAGTAATGGCGCACCTTCGCATCCTAATTTTGTAAATAAGTAACCAACAATCCCGAAGGCTGCTGTTAGATAAATGTCAAAAGTTGTGTTGTTAACTGTGTAGACGCCGATACAGCAGAACACCAGAATGGCTGGATATAAGTGTTTGTATGGAATAGTTAATAGCTTGACCCAAACACCGATCATTGGCAAATTCAAGACGATTAACATCAAGTTACCAATCCACATAGAGGCAATCAAGCCCCAGAATAATGCTGGATTGGAGCTCATCACTTGTGGGCCAGGTTGAATGTTGTGAATCGTCATCGCGCCTACCATCAAAGCCATCACCGCATTAGGAGGAATGCCTAATGTAAGGAGTGGAATGAATGATGTTTGAGCGGCTGCATTATTAGCAGACTCTGGGCCGGCAACACCTTCAATCGCACCTTTACCAAATTCTGCGCTGTATTTAGAGGTTTTCTTCTCTAATGAATAAGCGGCAAATGAGGCTAAAGCTGCACCACCACCGGGTAAGACACCCAGTAATGAACCAATTGTTGTGCCACGTAAAATTGGTGGGATCATGCGCTTGAAGTCTTCTTTACCAGGCCATAAGCTGGAAACTTTATCCAAGAAGGTTTCACGATTTTCTTTTTGCTCAAGGTTGGTCATGATTTCAGCAAAACCAAACATGCCCATGGCAACTGCCACAAAACCAATACCATCTGTTAATTCAGGAATATCGAATGAGTAACGCGCTGTTCCAGAGTTAACATCCGTTCCGACTAAACCAAGCAATAGACCTAGAACAATCATGGCAATCGCTTTAATCAGTGAGCCAGATGCAAGTACTACCGCGCCAATTAAGCCTAAAACCATTAAAGAGAAGTATTCGGCGGGGCCAAATTTAAATGCCAACTCTGATAAAGGTGCTGCAAAAGCAGCCAATACCAACGTGGCAGCGCATCCAGCAAAAAATGAACCCATGCCGGCTGTAAATAGGGCAACACCTGCGCGTCCTCGTCTAGCCATTTGATAGCCATCAATCGCCGTTACTACCGAGGAGGATTCTCCAGGGATATTCACCAAAATAGCTGTAGTTGAACCACCATATTGGGCGCCGTAATAAATACCCGCCAACATAATAAGAGCTGCAACTGGGGGGAGAGCGTAGGTAGCAGGTAATAGCATCGCAATGGTTGCAATAGGACCTAGTCCTGGTAGTACACCAATCAATGTGCCTAGTACGCAACCAATCAAGCAATAAGCTAAATTTTGAAGTGTGAGCGCTGTTGAGAAGCCTAGAGCTAAGTTATCTAATAATTCCATGATGTGCTCCTCTGTTTAAGCAGTAAAGAAACTTGGCCAAACTTGGAACTGGAGTTTTAAGCCCCAGACAAAAGCCACATAAGCAATCACATTCAGAATCACGGCATTAACAACCGTGCCTTTCCAGTGGAATTCGTGACTGGCCATTGCGGAGATAAATACCAATACAAATAAGGAAAGTACAAGACCCAAGTCAGCTAGAACAACGCCGAATAGAACTACCGAGCCTGTTACCCATAGAACGGAAGGCCAATCCCATTTAGGAATCTGATCTTTTTCACCCTTTTTAGAGAGTGCGCCCATTGTTACGATGGCTCCTAATATGGCTAAGACGATACCAAGCCAGAACGGGAAAAATCCTGGACCCATTTTTGCAGTTGTACCCATGTTGTATGTGGTGGCGACATATGAAAATATGAGACCAATCACCACAAACATGAGACCCGAAGCAAAGTCTTTTTGGCTGCGAATTTGCATCTTGCGCTCCTTTATATTTGTTATTTATTTATGCCTACTGCGGCACATTGTAAGCTTCATTAAAGGTATATTGATACCTTTGTTACTTAGGGTTTATACGGAAAGGCTCGCTCTGAGCGATAATCACGGCTATGAAAGTTACTCAAATTCGCGAAAATTTCCTTAAGTTCTTTGAATCAAAAGGGCACCAAATTGTTGCCTCTAGTCCAGTCGTTCCTGGTGATGATCCAACCTTGCTATTTACCAATGCGGGTATGAATCAGTTCAAAGATGTGTTTCTTGGCTTTGATAAGCGCCCTTACACGAGAGCAACCACGGCGCAAAAGTGTATTCGCGCAGGTGGTAAGCATAACGACTTAGATAATGTAGGTTATACCGCGCGTCATCACACTTTCTTTGAAATGTTGGGTAACTTTTCGTTTGGCGATTACTTCAAACGTGACGCGATTACCTATGCTTGGGAGTTGCTGACGACTGTTTATAAATTACCTGCTGATAAGTTGTGGGTGACTGTTTATGCGGAAGATGATGAGGCTTACAACATTTGGGCAAAAGAAGTGGGTGTGCCTACTGAGCGAATTATCCGTATTGGCGATAACAAAGGTGCTCGTTACGCATCTGATAATTTTTGGATGATGGGCGATACAGGTCCTTGCGGACCTTGCACTGAAATTTTTTATGATCACGGCGAGGAAATTCCTGGGGGTCCTCCTGGCAGCCCTGAAGAAGATGGTGATCGTTACATAGAAATTTGGAATAACGTTTTCATGCAATTTAACCGCGATGAAGACGGTGTGATGCATCCATTGCCGAAGCCAAGTGTTGATACAGGTATGGGCTTAGAGCGTATTGCTGCTGTTTTGCAACATGTGCACTCAAATTATGAAATTGATTTGTTTGTTAATTTGTTGGCAGCAGCTAAGGCAGCTGTTGATGAAGCTGGGGCCGGTAATTGTGACGCTGCTAGCCCATCATTAAAGGTTATTGCCGATCATATTCGAGCTTGCACGTTTACCGTTGTTGATGGGGTGATTCCGGGTAATGCTGGCCGTGGTTATGTGTTGCGCCGTATTACGCGTCGCGCGATTCGTCATGGTTATAAATTGGGTGCTCGCGCGCCATTTTTCCATAAGCTTGTTTCTGCATTAGTTAAAGAGATGGGTGATGCTTATCCTGAATTAAAAGCTAACGAGACAAAAGTTATTGAAGTACTTAAGCAAGAAGAAGAGCGTTTTTTCCAAACGATTGCGAATGGTATGGAAATTTTGGAAGCTGCCTTATCTGCTAGCTCTAAAGTGATTGATGGTGAAACAGCATTTAAATTACATGACACATTTGGTTTTCCGTTAGATCTGACCGCCGACGTATGTCGCGAGCGAGGTGTGACGGTAGATGAAGCTGGTTTTGAAGTGGCAATGAATCGTCAGCGTGATCAAGCAAGAGCTGCCGGAAAATTCAAGATGTCGCAAGGCTTGGAGTACAAGGGCGCGCCAACAGTGTTTCATGGCTATGATTCCTTAAATCGAGAGGGCGCTAAAGTTTTAGCCCTGTATGTAGATGGTACGCAAGTTAACTCTATTCAGTCTGGCGATAGCGCTGTGGTTGTTTTGGATCACACGCCTTTTTATGCTGAATCCGGTGGTCAAGTTGGCGATGCTGGGGAGCTGCGCAATGCTTCGAGTCTTTTTGACGTTGAAGATACTCTTAAGATACAGGCGGATGTGTTTGGGCATCATGGTCAAGTATTAGAGGGTGAGATTAAGGTGGGCGATCAGTTCAACGCTAAGGTCAATGCTGAGAGGCGAGCTCGAACGATTCGTCACCATAGCGCCACTCATTTGATGCATAAAGCTTTGAGAGAAGTTTTAGGTGCGCATGTGCAGCAAAAAGGTTCTTTGGTGGATGCCGATAAGACACGCTTTGACTTTACACACGCCAGCCCAATGACTGCTGATGAAATCGCTCGTGTAGAAGAGATTGTTAATGCTGAAATTTTGGTAAATGCGCAAGCTTCTGCGAAAGTGATGAGCTTAGATGATGCGCAGAAGACTGGTGCCATGATGTTGTTTGGCGAGAAGTATGGTGAAACCGTACGCGTTTTAGAAATTGGTTCTTCAAAAGAGTTGTGCGGTGGTACGCATGTGCAGCGTACAGGTGATATTGGCTTATTCAAGATTCTTTCTGAAAGTGGCGTGGCTGCGGGTATTCGTCGTGTAGAAGCAATTGCAGGTGATCGTGCTCTTGCTTACTTGCAGCAGTTAGATGCTCAAGTTAATCAATTGGCGGCAAGCTTGAAAGCAACGCCAAATGATTTAGCCCAACGTATTTCACAATTGCAAGAACATGCCAGATCTTTAGAAAAAGAACTTGAGCGTTTGGGTTCCAAATTAGCTGCTAGCCAAGGAGATGAGTTGTTATCGCAGGCTATTGAGTTAAAAGGTATCAAGGTCCTTGCAGCTCAGTTAGATGGCGCAGACGCTAAGGTTCTTAGAGAAACCCTAGACCAGTTGAAAAATAAATTGAAGTCGGCTGCGATTGTTTTGGCATCGGTGCAAGATGGCAAGGTTCAATTAGCAGCGGGTGTTACATCGGATGTTTTGGCAAAGGTCAAGGCTGGCGAGTTAGTTAATTTTGTTGCTCAACAAGTGGGTGGCAAAGGTGGCGGTAAGCCGGATATGGCGATGGCTGGTGGTACTGACCCTAAAGGCTTGCCTAGCGCATTGCAAAGCGTACAGAGTTGGGTAGCTGAACGTTTATGACAATTCCAGATGTTATTCATAAGGAAGTGGATGCTAGCGGACTTAATTGTCCGCTACCTATTTTGCGTGCCAAGAAAGCTCTAGCTGATATGCAGACTGGTGAAATTTTAAAAATCATCGCCACAGATAGTGGTTCATCTCACGATTTCCCAACTTTTGCAAAACAAACAGGTAATGAGCTAGTTGCTTCAGAAAGTCTGGGTGAAGCTTTTGTCTTTTATTTAAAGCGCCGATAGCAATAGACTAAATGTTGATGAAAATCCCTTGCCTTATATTTTCATGGCAATAACTAGTTGTTTTTTCTGAGTGCTATTTATTAATAGCAGCTTTGAATGTGTATGAGATTAACAGCAAGCTAATTTCTGCCCACAATGTTAATCATTGAAGTCGTGCCAATCTTTTCCTCGCTCTAGATCTACTCTGATAAGACGGGGGTGTCATTGAGAGATCCTCTATCTAGATTGCGAGTTACTCCAGTAATAGCAAAAAACAAAAGAACTGTTGCTAAGAAAGACGATCCAAAAATTAGCGGTGAAACATTCTTCTAGCTCACTTCGGATCCTAATAACCCATATAAATTAGAGGTAATTTATCTTCATATCTTGATTGAATATATACCAAGTTTCATATATTATTTACTTTAATATATGATTTAAGGTATAAAAAATGAAAAATACCATCAAAACTATCCCTCATGTCACCCAAGACCTTAAAGAATTAGGCTCGTTTCTGCGTATTGCCCGCAAGCGCAGAAGGCTCACCATGACAGAGGTCGCAGATCGCCTTAATTTAAGCTATCAAACGGTTACCAGAATAGAAAAAGGCGATCCGTCAGTTTCGGGTGGTGGCTACTTTAGTGCCCTATGGTTATATGGCCTAGATGGTGCTGCATTAAGCGGCGTTCATCCTGATAATGATAAGCAAGGCAAGGCGCTCGAGGTCTCTCGTCTGCCGACTCGCGTGGGTGCAAAACGGTTAACCAAGGATAAGCATGATTTCTGAAATTATTGTTTTTGTGTATTTACCAGGAGAACTCGAGGCAGTCCCCGCAGGTACTCTGACGCTTACTCAAATTGGCAAAGAACTTTCGAGTAAATTTGTGTATGGCTCGCGCTACATGCAGCGCAGTAATGCTATCGAGCTAGACCCCATTAGCTTGCCTTTTAAATCAGTTCCCCGAAATGCTGGTGAAGAAATTACTCCGATTGCAGGATTGTCGGTATTCGGTGCCTTTCGAGATGCTACCCCAGATGCTTGGGGGCGCAGAGTCATTGAGAAGCACCTTAAAGCAGTTAACTTACCGGAAATCGAATACATTAAATATTCTTACGATGACCGTGTTGGAGCGCTTGACTTTAGAGATTCGCCGACTGCCCCACCTCGGCAGCATCCTTTTAATAGAGTTTTAGATTTGCAATATCTTCTCGATTGCGCTGACAAAATTGAATGTGATGAACCCGTTCCAGATGACATGTTGCAAATGTTTAACTATGGTGCAAGCATGGGTGGAGCAAGACCCAAGGCTGTTGTTGAAGATAATGCTGGTCTATGGTTAGCGAAATTTCGAGCACGTAATGATAAATTTGATTACGCTAAAGTGGAGTCGGCTACTTTATTGCTCGCCAAAGAGTGTGGTATTAATATCCCTGAGGTTCGTGTCCAAGCAACGGGTGACGCCAATATTTTTCTAATCAAACGATTTGATCGCCACAAATCAGGAGCTAGTTATACCCGCACACATTTTATTAGTGCCCTAACTTTACTTGGTAAAGATGAGTCTGAATCTCTTGGCTCATCTTATACAGATATTTTGACTGCCATCATGCGTTATGGGCCGAAAGAAAATTCTCCCATGAAAAAAGAGTTATATCGCAGAATGGTCTTTAATATTTTGGTGGGTAATGATGATGACCATCTACGCAATCATGGCTTTATTTACCAAGATGGTTGCTACTGCCTCTCTCCTGTTTATGATATTGTGCCTGCCCCAGCGATTGCTACGGAGCGTTATCAACATTTAAATGTTGGTCAATATGGCCGCCTGGCTACTCTCAATAATGCCCTCAGCCAATGCGAATTATTTGGGCTCTCGAAAACTCAGGCAACTGTTTTAATAAAGGAAATGCAAAGCATTGTTTCAAATTGGAGAACTTTTTTTGCAGAGCAAGGGGTGAGCTCGAAAGATGTTGCTGTTCTGGAGAAGGCCTTTCACCGAGCGGAGACTCTCCCCCTCAACACATAATTTCTCACCCTAAATCATTAGGCTTAACGGATTGATTACTTTATCTATTTTTTAAGAAGTCAGCAAAACTATCTTTTACTTCAGGGTGTCTTAAAGCAAATTCAACTGTTGCTTTAAGGTAGCCAAGTTTGCTGCCGCAGTCATAGCGGGTGCCCTCGTATTCATACGCGAGGACTTGTTCTTGTTGTAATAGTGATTGAATCGCATCAGTTAGCTGTAATTCGCCGCCGGCGCCTGGTTTGATTTGGCGAATATGATCAAAGATTCTTGAAGACAAAATATAGCGACCTACAACACCCATATTAGATGGGGCTTTGGATGGCTCTGGTTTCTCAACTATTCCGTTTAATTTGTAGATGTGGTCTTCAAATACCTTGCCATCGATGACGCCGTATGACTTACTTTGTTCCGGAGCAATTTTTTCCACGCCTAAGATGGAGCTACGGTAGTGTTGGTATTTATCGACCATTTGTTTCATAACGGGAACTTTGCCATCTAATAAGTCGTCCGCCAAAATGACGGCAAATGGTTCGTCGTCAATTAATTTTTCAGCGCATAACACTGCATGGCCCAAACCTAGCGCTTCTGGTTGGCGGATGTAAATACAGTCCACATGACTTGGTTTAATGCTTCTGACTAATTGAAGAAGTTCTTTTTTATTTTTAGCTTCTAACTCTGCTTCTAATTCGTAGGCTTTATCAAAATGATCTTCAATCGCACGTTTGCTACGACCGGTTACGAAGATCATTTCAGTAATGCCAGCAGCCATCGCTTCTTCAACCGCATATTGAATCAATGGCTTGTCCACTACGTTGAGCATTTCTTTTGGGCTTGCCTTGGTGGCAGGCAAAAAGCGTGTGCCAAGACCTGCTACTGGGAATACTGCTTTGGTAATAGTATTTTTCATATTTATGATGGTAAACGACTTAATTGACTTTCCAATTTTTCGCGCAAAGATTCAAAATCTGCCAAACGTTGTTTTTCCTGAATCACTACAGCTTCAGGGGCTCTTGCAACAAAGCTTTCATTATTTAGTTTGGAGTTGGCTTTAGCGATTTCAGAAGAGATGCGTTCAATTTCTTTATTGAGGCGAGCGCGTTCAGCAGTGGCGTCAATTTCGACCTTGAGCATCATCTTTGTGTTGCCGACAATAGCAACGGGAGCTCCTGCGCCATCTTTTTCTAGCTGGGCATCATCTTCATAAATCTTTACTTCCGAAAGCTTAGCTAGTGCTTGAATATAGGGGGCTGCTATTTGCAAATAAGCGGAGTCTCCACAGATATATAGCGGAACTCTTTGAGCCGGGGAGATTTGCATTTCACCGCGAAGGTTGCGACACGCATCGACAAGAGACTTAATTTCCGCAACCCATTTCTCGCTTACCTCATCAATCTTTTCCGGTTGTGACATAGGGTAAGCTTGAAGAGCAATCGTTTGCTTTTCGTCTTTGGAAATATCCTTGCCAGACATTGGCGCTACGATTTGCCACAATTCTTCCGTGATAAATGGAATGATTGGGTGGGCTAAGCGCAGAATAGTTTCAAGAACTCTTAATAGAGTTCTGCGGGTGGCGCGTTGTTGAGCTGGCGTGCCATTTTGTAGTTGAACTTTGGCAAGCTCTAGGTACCAGTCGCAGTATTCATCCCAAACGAATTGATAAATAGAGGTGGCGATATTGTCGAAGCGGTAGTCTTTGAAACCCTTTTCAATATCTGCTTCTACTTTTTGCAATAAAGACACAATCCAACGGTCTGCTGCAGAAAAGTCTAGTTGGCCATCAGGCCCGCAACCACCTTTGCATTCACCAAAGCCATTATCTTCAAGAGAGCCTTGGCAATTCATGAGTACGAAACGAGTGGCGTTCCATAGTTTGTTGCAAAAGTTTCTATAACCTTCACAGCGTTTTTGATCAAAATTAATATTGCGGCCTAATGTTGCCATGGACGCAAACGTGAAGCGCAATGCATCGGTGCCAAAAGCGGGAATGCCGTCTGGAAATTCTTTTTTGGTTTTCTTAGTGATACTTTCAGCTTGTTTTGGATTCATTAATCCAGTGGTGCGTTTTGCTAATAAAGTATCTAAATCAATGCCATCGATTAAATCAATCGGGTCTAAAGTATTGCCTTTTGATTTACTCATCTTTTGACCTTCCGCATCGCGCACAAGACCATGGACGTAGACTGTTTCAAAAGGAATCTTGCCGGTAAAGTGACAAGTCATCATCACCATGCGAGCAACCCAGAAGAAAATAATGTCAAATCCAGTAACTAACGCTGATGAAGGTAGGAAGTGAGCTAATTCAGGCGTTTTTTCTGGCCAGCCTAATGATGAGAATGGTACGAGAGCTGAGCTAAACCATGTATCTAAGACATCTTCATCTCGACGAAGGCTACCGTTGTAACCGTTGGCCTTCGCTTTTGCCGTAGCTTCAGCTTCAGTGCGCGCAACAATAATCTTTCCATCTTCTTGATACCAAGCGGGAATTTGGTGACCCCACCAGAGTTGTCTAGAGATACACCAATCTTGGATGCCTTCTAACCATTGGTTATAGGTGGTAGTCCAATTTTCCGGAACAAACTTCACATCGCCACATTTCACGGCATCTAAAGCCGCATCGGCAATGGATTTTCCTGGGCGGTATTGATTGTGCTCAGTTGGTTTGGACATGGCCACAAACCATTGATCTGTGAGCATAGGTTCGATGACCGATTTTGTACGATCACCTCTTGGCACCATCAATGTGTGAGGTTGAACTTTTTCAAGTAGTCCGGCAGTTTCAAGATCGGCAACAATTAATTTTCTAGCCTCAAAGCGATCAAGGCCGCGATATTTTTCAGGAGCGTCATCATTAATCTTGGCATCGAGCGTCAAGATATTGATCATTGGCAATTGATGGCGTAAACCGACTGCATAGTCATTGAAATCATGCGCAGGGGTTACTTTGACAACCCCTGTGCCGAATTCTTTATCCACATAATCATCCGCGATGATTGGGATATCTCGATCAGAAAGCGGTAAGCGTACTGATTGACCAATGAGATGCTTGTAACGCTCGTCTTCCGGATGCACCATCACGGCAACGTCGCCAAGCATGGTTTCTGGTCGAGTGGTCGCAACCGTTAAATATCCTTGGCCGCTGGCGAGTGGGTAGCGAATATGCCACATCGAGCCTTGCTCTTCTTCACTCTCCACCTCAAGATCTGAAACGGCGGTGCCCAAGATGGGGTCCCAGTTAACTAATCGTTTACCTCGGTAGATAAGACCTTGCTCATATAGGCTAACAAATACCTCAACGACTGCTTTGGACATTTTGGCATCCATCGTGAAATATTCACGACTCCAATCAATGGAGGCGCCTAGACGACGAATTTGACGGGTGATAGTGGAGCCAGATTGTTCTTTCCATGCCCAAACCTTTTCTAGGAACTTTTCTCTGCCTAGGTCGTGCCTAGAGACCTTCTGAGCGTCTAATTGGCGTTCTACGACGATTTGGGTGGCAATACCGGCATGGTCGGTGCCAGGAACCCATAGGGTGTTTTTGCCGCTCATGCGAGCATGTCTGGCTAACCCATCCATAATGGTTTGGTTAAAGGCATGCCCCATATGAAGGGTGCCAGTGACGTTTGGCGGAGGCAGTTGAATGCAAAAATTGGCCTTATTGGCATCTAAAGTGCCGGTGGCAATACCCTGTTTTTCCCATTCGGGGCCCCATTGAGCCTCGATGTTGGCGGGTTCGAAAGATTTAGCGAGATCAGAAAGATTTTTTGACATATCCCCGAATTATAATTTTTTGTTAGAACTTAAAGGCGTATGTGACAAATATTCTTCAAAACCTCAATCCCGAACAGCTAGAAGCGGTAACGCTATCCCCTGTGAATAATGACGGCAAAGCCCAGTCAGCTATGATTCTTGCGGGTGCTGGAAGTGGCAAAACCAAGGTCTTAACAACCCGTATTGCATGGTTAATTCAAACAGGACAGGCCTCTCCTATTGGGATTTTGGCGGTTACTTTTACAAATAAAGCCGCTAAAGAGATGTTGACGCGCTTATCGGCCATGATGCCCATTAATACACGAGGAATGTGGGTGGGCACTTTCCATGGTTTATGTAATCGGTTATTAAGAGCTCATCATAAAGATGCGGGTTTGCCTTCAACCTTTCAGATTTTGGATACTCAAGATCAGTTGTCGGCGATTAAGCGTTTATTGAAGTCATTAAAAATTGATGATGAGAAATATCCGCCTAAGCAATTACAGTATTTCATCGCGCATGCCAAAGAAAAAGGTTTACGTTCTAAAGATATGGATCGTGGAGATTCTTTTCAGAACACCATGGTTGAGTTGTACCAAGCTTATGAAGAGCAATGCCAAAAAGAGGGTGTTGTTGATTTTGCGGAGCTTTTATTACGTAGCTATGAGCTGCTCAAAAACCACCAGCCCATTCGTGAGCATTATCAAGAACGTTTCCGCCATATTTTGGTTGATGAGTTTCAAGATACCAATGCCTTGCAATATGCGTGGCTTAAGTTAATTTCTGGTTATGGTTCATCTAATCCAAGCTCTGTTTTTGCTGTGGGTGATGATGACCAAAGTATTTATGCTTTCCGCGGCGCAGATGTTGAGAATATGCGCTTATTTGAGCGCCACTTTAAGCCTCACTTGGTTAAGCTTGAGCAGAACTATCGTTCTTTTGGGCATATTCTTGATGCGGCTAATCATTTAATCGCGAATAACACTGAGCGTTTAGGTAAGAATTTGCGCACAGATGCTGGTCATGGCGAGCCTGTAAGAATTTATGAGGCATCAACGGATGGCACCGAAGCTGCTTGGATGGTTGATGAGATTAAGAGTCTCATTAATACAGGTAGCGCTAGAAGTGAGATTGCTATTCTTTATCGTAGCAATGCGCAATCCCGCATCATTGAGCACGGCTTATTTTCCGCGGGCATTCCGTATCGTGTTTATGGTGGTTTGCGATTCTTCGAGCGTGCTGAGATTAAGCATGCGTTGGCTTATTTGCGACTTTTAGAAAATCCCAATGACGATACCTCTTTTGCACGGGTAGTGAATTTCCCAACTAGAGGTATTGGCGCTAAGAGTGTGGAGACTTTGCAAGATAGTGCAAAAGTTAATAATTGCTCTTTCTATGCAGCAGCTCCTTATTTGGATGGTAAGGCGGGCAGTTTGATTGGCGCATTTGTGCGGTTGATTGATCATATGAGAGATTCCACCCGCCATTACACATTGCCTGAAACAGTCGATTATGTGATTCAGAACAGTGGTTTGATTCAACACTATTTGACGGAGCGAGAAGGTCAGGATCGCGTAGAAAACTTGCAGGAATTGGTCAATGCCGCAACAGCTTTCATTGCTGAAGAAGGTTTTGCGCAAGACACCGTAGCTGGCACTTCCCAAGATGAGCCTGTGATTGAGATGTCTCCTTTAGCTGGATTTTTAGCGCATGCTTCTTTGGAGGCTGGTGATAACCAAGCTCAAGCTGGACAAGATGCGGTTCAATTAATGACTGTGCATGCGGCAAAAGGCTTGGAGTTCACGACAGTATTTATTACAGGGTTGGAAGAGGGTTTATTCCCTCATGAAAATAGTGTGAATGAAGAAGATGGCCTAGAAGAAGAGCGCCGCTTGATGTATGTGGCGATTACACGTGCTAAAGAGCGATTATTTTTATCGCATACGCAATCTAGGCTTTTGCACGGTCAAGTGCGCTACAACTTGCCATCAAGGTTCTTGGATGAGTTGCCGGCGGAATCTTTAAAACATCTAACACCTAGAAATAAAGATGCAAGATGGGGGGGTACAACGACTCGAATGCCATCTTGGTCAGAGGGCAGTGATTGGGGTGGTCCTGCTGCTACAAGGCATCGTGGTGGAAGTTTTGATGTGACGCCAAGCGCAATTGCGGCCCCAATTAGTTCAATGCCTAGAAAAGATAATGGCCATGGTTTCAGAGTGGGGCAAAGCGTGTTCCACACTAAATTTGGCGAAGGCAGAATTTTAGCTATTGAGGGTAGCGCTGCTGAAGCTAAGGCGCATGTGAACTTTAATCGACATGGCCCTAAGTGGCTTCAGTTAGCGATTGCTAAGTTGACCGCTATTGATTGATGGCGGCTAATTAATAAAAAAATTAATTAGTCGTTGTTAAAGCAAGCTTTCCAAGTCGCGAAGAAAGAGCAGTACATCACAGTCAGTGCCGCCATTGAGTAAGGCGGTATGACAAATGGGATGGCTGCTCTAGCGCCAAAGCTATCAAGTATGGCCTCTATAAAAAATGGTACAGCCACAATCACAATGCCCCAAATGGCTAAGTAATAAATAAAGGCAGCTTTGTTTGTCCAGCAAGCAATCCAACTTGAAAACAAAGCTTGCCCTACAGACATTTTTTCCCAAGCAACTAAAACTGGCGCAAACCACATCACCATAGCAATTGGCACGTACAGACATGCGCCAATACCTAAGCTGAAATAAAGTTCTTTGACTTCGCGAATAGTGGGCTGTTTTTGTTCTGTCAGCATGGGAATCAACTGCTGAAAATCTATAAAAGCGCTCGCTATTAGGCTGAGTATTAAAACTAGAAATGCGTAAATAGTCCCCAGTACCAAAAGATTCTTTCTGATGTTGGGTATGACATTTTTTAATCCCACTAGGTAAACGCCAGGCGTAACGCGTTCTCCCTTAATAACCATTTGGCATGCAGTCATGAAGCCAACTGTTAGAGCTGGTGTTAAAAGTAAGACGATAAATACGCCAAAGACTGGAATAAGAATTAAGAATTGTGCAATAAAGATGTAAAGAAAAATGAGCATGAAAAATGCCAAAGGATTTTTCTTGAATAGCCAAAGTCCTTGACGTATCCATAGGTAGCCATCGCGGGCTTTAGCTTGTCTTAATTGCATATTTAAATGATTGCTAGATTGGTGCGACGTTGCGTTAGCACACGTTCAAAATGGGTTGGATCATGAGGTGTGAGCATTTGCGCGTCGCGAGGCAGGTAGTAATCCCATAAACGCGACACCCAGAATCTCAGTGCTGCGGCTCTCAACATAAGCTGCCACGATGCTATTTCTTCTGGTTTTAATGTACGAACTGATTGATAACTAGACATCATGGCGTTATAGCGTGGGGCATCTAATTCGCCGGTGACCAAATTAATGCACCAATCATTTACGGTAACTGCCAAGTCAAATAACCATTTATCCGTGCCGGCAAAATAGAAATCAAAAAATCCGCCAAGCTCATTATCTGAGTTAAATAAAACGTTATCTCTAAATAGATCACAATGACTAGGGCCTGAGGGGAGAGCTGCATAGTCGTTGCTGGTAAAGAATGCTATTTGTGCTTCAAGTTCTGTATTAATTAATTCAAGCTGCGTTGGATTAAGGTGGGGTTGGACGCTTGGGATGGTTTCTTTCCACCAAGACAAACTTCTCAAGTTGCCTTGGAACATCTTAAAGTCTGCGCCAGCTAAATGCATCTTAGCCAACATTTGACCGACTGCCTGGCAATGTTGAGCGGTAGGTGTTAATTGAGACTTACCGGAAAGTTTTGTGACAATCGTCGCGGGCTTGTTATTCAGTGATTCGAGAACTTCTTGCTGCTTATTTTTCATGGGCGCAGGCACGGGTATGCCCTTTTCCGCCAAATGCCCCATAAGGTTTAAATAATAAGGGAGCTGTTCTGGTTTGAGGCGTTCAAATAAAGTCAGTACGAATTCTTTTTGAATGCCATCTTTTTCTAATGTTAAAAAGAAATTTGAATTCTCGATGCCAGAGCTAATACCTTTGAGATCTGTGGCAATGCCAAGATCATATTTTTTTGAAAGCCAATTATTGACTTCTTCTAGGGTAACGGGGGTAAAGACAGCCATAGCGATGAAATAATTAGAAAGGCATTCGAATGGTTGGCACGCGATTCACATCTTGATTGCGTACATTCGGTGCGGGTGCGTCGGATGGCGCGCTCATTTCATAGCGAGTGCCCATTGGGGTTTCCACAATCACTTCAGTCGCTTTGCCACCTTCTTTGTATTCTTTGATGTTGGTGCCATCCGCTTCTTTATGCTCAAAAGAAGGCTTTTTAGGGCCAGCTTTGCCACTTTCGCCATTATTTTTGATGGCGGGCACAGCTGGTTGCTGATTAATCTTCTGCAGTTCTTCCGCGCTTAATGCTTGCACAGGTTGAGCGCTAAGTCCTTGTGATGTAAAGGAAAATATGGAAAATGCCACGCTCAAAAGAGCCACATTTAAAGAATTTTTTGTTTGCATAGAATAAGAAAATACCAAGCTAATCGTTCATCAATTGTACGATTGTGGGATGTCTACACATCGCCTTTTGCTAGTTGACGGTTCTAGCTACCTTTACCGTGCCTTTCATGCCATGCCAGATTTGAGAAATTCTCAGGGATTTCCTACGGGAGCTATTCAAGGAATGGTCAACATGATGCGCCGTGCGCGCACTGAATTAGATGCGGATCATATTGCCTGCGTATTCGATACCAAAGGTAAAACATTTAGAGAAGAAATGTATCCCGAGTACAAGGCGAATCGTTCTTCGATGCCGGAAGATTTGGCGATGCAAATTGAATCCATTCACCAAGTCGTCAAAGCTTTGGGGTGGCCGGTGTTGGCAGTTGAAGGTATCGAAGCAGATGATGTGATTGGCACTTTGGCTAAGCAAGCCAAAGCTCAGAATTGGACAGTGCTCATTTCGACGGGTGATAAAGATTTAGCGCAGCTAGTTGAGCCGGGTATTAGTTTGATTAACACCATGACTGAAGAGCGTTTAGATACAGATGGCGTGATTGCTAAATTTGGCGTGCCACCTGAGCGCATTGTTGATTATCTATCCATCATGGGTGATGCTGTTGATAACGTTCCCGGTGTTCCTAAGGCGGGCCCGAAGACAGCGGTTAAGTGGATAAATGAATTTGGCACTTTGGATGAGTTAATGCGTCGTGCTGATGAAGTTAAAGGAGTTGTTGGTGAGAATCTGCGGGCAACTCTAGGGTGGCTTCCTAAAGCTCGAGAGTTGGTAACCGTCAAAATTGATTGTGATTTAAAAGAGCATTTGATTGGCCTGCATGAGTTACATGCTAAAGAAGAAGATAAAAATGCTTTAAGAGATTTATTTACGCAGTTTGGATTTAAATCTTTATTAAGAGATTTGGATAAAGGCAATCCTGCAAGCACGACAAGTCCCCTGGCACCCAAGTCTACGCCACTCCCAATGCAGACAACTCAAGCTGCAGGCGATTTATTTGGCTTTGTCGCCAATCAGGTGCCTGCTCCTTTAGAGAGGAACTATCAATGCGTGACAACGCAAGAACAGTTGGCTGGCTGGATTAAGAAAATAGAAGCGTCTACTTTGACATGCGTTGATACAGAAACAACTGGGTTAGAGCCTTTGCGGGTTGGTTTGGTAGGCATTTCTTTATCCACTGAGCCAGGGGTTGCTTGTTACATACCTTTAGCGCACACCACGAATGAAGATCAATTAAATAAAGCAGATGTTTTGGCGCAGCTAAAACCTTGGTTGGAAGGTGAGCAATATAAAAAGCTTGGCCAAAACCTTAAATATGACATCCATATTTTTGCCAATGAGGGTATTCAGTTAAAGGGTGTGGCGCATGACACCTTGTTGCAATCCTATGTGCTTGAATCACACCGAAGTCATGACATGGATAGTTTGGCTTCTCGCCATTTAGGTGAAAAAACCATCACTTATGAAGAGGTGTGTGGCAAGGGCGTTCATCAGATTACTTTTGATCAAGTTGATTTGGAGACTGCAACTAAATATGCGGCGGAAGATGCTGATATCACGTTGCGATTGCATCATGCGATGTATCCAGCCATTGAGGCGGATGAAAAGTTATTAAAAATTTATCGAGAGATCGAAATGCCGGCGATGCACGCATTGGCGGTCATGGAAAGAAATGGCATTTTGATTGATATTCCTAAGTTGGCTGCTCAAGGTCAGGTCGTTGGTCAGCGATTGTTGGAGTTGGAAAAACAAATTCATGAGTTGGCCGGACAACCTTTTAATATCCAATCTCCTAAACAGATTGGTGAAATATTATTCGGTAAATTAGAGTTGCCGGTGGTTAAGAAAACCCCTTCTGGGGCACCTTCAACCGATGAAGAAGTTTTGCAGAAACTCGCTGAAAACTATCCTCTGCCGGCTAGGATTTTGGATTACAGAAGTTTGGCCAAGTTGCAGTCGACTTATATTGAAAAATTGCCGCGCATGGTTCACCCAAAAACGGGCAGAGTGCATACTAGTTTTTCTCAAGCGGTAGCGGTGACCGGTCGTTTAGCTTCGAGTGATCCTAATTTACAAAATATTCCTGTTAGAACTGAAGAGGGCCGAAAAATTCGCGAAGCATTTGTTGCGCCGACTGGTTCTCATTTGGTATCTGCAGATTATTCACAAATTGAATTGCGCATCATGGCTCATATTGCTGAAGATGAAAGCTTATTAAAAGCTTTTGCTGCTGGAGAGGATATTCATAAGGCGACGGCTTCCGAGATGTTCCATGTGCCTTTAGATCAAGTGAGCTCAGAGCAGCGTCGCTACGCCAAGGTTATTAACTTTGGTTTGATCTATGGCATGAGCGCGTTTGGTTTGGCTTCTAACTTAGGGATCGAGCGTTCTGCTGCTCAGCAATACATTGATACTTACTTTGCGCGTTACCCTGGAGTGGCTCAGTACATGGCTGATACGCGCGTCTTGGCAAAAGAGCATGGGTATGTTGAAACTGTTTTTGGGCGCCGCCTTTGGTTACCTGAGATTAGAAGTGCCAATGGGATGAGGCGCCAGGGTGCTGAGCGTGCTGCGATTAATGCGCCGATGCAGGGGACGGCGGCTGATCTAATTAAGATGGCGATGATTGCCGTGCAAGAGTGGTTAGAGAAGAATAAACTAGAGACTCGTCTGTTATTGCAAGTGCATGATGAGTTGGTGCTTGAGGTGCCTGATCATGAGTTGCAATTGGTGAAGGAGCAACTGCCTGGTTTGATGACGAATGTGGCCCAATTAAAAGTACCATTATTGGTTGAGGTGGGCGTTGGCCTTAATTGGGAAGAGGCACATTAATAAGTGGATAAAAACAACGGAGACTGCTGTGGATAAAAACTTAATGAGTGAAGCAACATCTTTATTAAATCCGTCAAAACCAAATAGACGTGAATTTTTAAAGGTAGGGGCAACGGTAGCAACTGGTTTAGGTTATGTGGCAGCTGCTGAGCCAGCCATGGCGCAGGCAATCAAAACAGACTTTGAAGGTATTCAAGGTGGTGAAGTCAGTTTTATGTCTAAAGATTTTCAAATGTCTGCTTATGTTGCTAGACCTAAAGTCACTCCTAAAACAGGGTTGCCGGTGGTTTTGGTGGTGAGTGAAATATTTGGTGTGCACGAATACATCGCTGACGTTACAAGACGCTTTGCTAAATTGGGCTATTTGGCGATTGCGCCAGAATTATTTGCAAGAGCGGGAGACCCCAGTGCTATGGGTACGCTTGCCGAGATCATGAAAGAAATCGTGGCCAAAACACCGGATGCTCAAGTCATGGATGATCTAAAAGCAACCATCGCTTGGGCTGGTAAGAATGGCGGTGACTTAAAACGTATGGGCATCACAGGATTTTGTTGGGGTGGTCGCATCACTTGGTTAGCGAGCGCTCAGATTCCTCAAATTAAAGCAGGTGTTGCTTGGTATGGCAGGTTGGTGGGAGACAAGACACCTAATTCCCCGTTACATCCGATTGATTTGGCTGCTCAAATGAAAGCGCCGGTGCTAGGTCTTTATGGAGGTGCTGATACGGGTATTTCTGTCGAGAGTATTAATCAGATGAAGGTTGCCTTATCTGCAGCTAAAGACAATAAAGCAGCGCAAGCGGCGACTTTTGAGATTTATCCTGATGCGCCACATGCTTTCCATGCAGACTACCGCCCAACATATCGTGAAGCACCTGCAAAAGATGGTTGGGCTAGATGCCTCGCGTGGTTTAAGCAACAGGGAGTGGTATGACCTTATTTTGGATTGTTTTAGCAACGACCGTTGCTGGAGTATTAAGTATTGCTGCGGCAGCTAGTTTGTCTTTAACTATTTTGTCGCGCATGGTTGATAAGATGGTGAGTCTTTCTGTAGGCGTGCTCCTATCAACAGCGTTATTGCATTCATTACCTGAGGCATTTACTTCTGAGGGTGTTGATATTCCAGCGCTCTTTATTGCTTTATTTGTGGGTTTGCTTGGCTTCTTTGTTTTAGAAAAAGCTGCCTTATTACGCCACACACATCACCATGAGCATGATGGGCATGGACATCATCATGGCCATGATGCTGAATCAGCGGGTCGTAGTGGTTGGGTCATTCTATTGGGTGATGGCTTACATAATTTTGCTGATGGTATTTTGATTGCAGCCGCATTCTTAGCGGATCCTCAAGTGGGTATTTTGACTGCGGTAGCGATTGCTTTACATGAAATTCCTCAAGAGGTTGGCGACTTCATTGTTTTACTAAATGCCGGATTTACCAAGGCTAGGGCTTTGGTCTATAACTTGATTTCAAGTTTGATGGCTGTTGTTGGCGGTGTCTTGGGTTATTTCTTCTTGGATAAGGCTGAAGCGCTTATTCCATATGTGATCGTTTTCGCATCCAGCAGTTTTATTTATATCGCTGTGAGTGATTTGATGCCGCAAATGCATCGTAGGCCTAAGCTTAAAGAATCTATTGAGCAAGTAGCTCTAATTATTCTTGGTGTGGTGCTAGTTCTATCGATTGCTGAGCTTGGCCATGTTCATTAAGAGAGCTAAGAGCTAATACTTTCTCGGGATTGAGTGCGCCTATTTTAATAAGGCTAGCAATTGTTTCTTCCATTTCAGAAATGATGCGACTCTTTTGTTTGATTGGGTCCATGAATTATTTTTCTATCGGGCGAGTAGGGTCTGCGCACCACTCGCTCCAACTGCCTGCATAAACAGACGATCCTGAATGGTTCGCTAATTCCATCGAAAAAAGATTGTGGCAAGCGGTGATGCCCGAGCCACATTGATGGACTATTTCGGAGCTAGGCAGGCCTCCTAAAAGCGCATCAAATTCTTGACGTAAAGCCTCAATTGATTTGAATTTCCCATCACCATCAAGATTGTCTTTAAAGCAACGATTGATGGCTCCTGGAATGTGTCCGCCTACAGGATCTAAGACTTCATTTTCACCATGGAATCGATCATTGGCGCGCGCATCCAAAATAGTGAAATTTTTATTTTTAAGATTGTTGACAACGGCATCTACTAAAACCAAATTTTTATAAGGTTGTAATTTTGTTTCCGCTACTGGCTGACGAAACGTCTCAGAGTCAGTTACTGGAAAACCAAAATTTTTCCAGGCACTAAAGCCACCATTTAAAATGGAAACGTGTTGATGTCCCGTTGCTTGTAACATCCACCATAAGCGTGCGGCATACATGCCACCTTGATTGTCATAAGCGACCACATGTTGATGGGGTGTGATGCCTAGGTTGGCGTAAGTCTTTTCCCATGCGGAAAGGCTAGGTAACGGATGGCGACCATTTTTACCATTTTTGCTGGTGGCTAAATCTTTATCAGAGTGAATATAGACGGCGCCAGGAATGTGGCCTTCTAAGTAAGATTGATAACCAGCTTCTGAGTCGACTAAATCAAATCTGCAATCAAATAAGAGGATGGGGGTCTTGGTATCAAGAAGATCTTTAAGTTGATCTACTTCAATTAGTGATGCGCCTGACATATCACCCTCTTATTGAGATTTAAGAATTTGGGATTTAAAAATTATTTTGAATCTTGGTAAGCCATGGTGTTTCTGTACCACTCATGGAAGTGTTGCATGCCATCTTCCATAGGGCTTTGATAAGGACCCACTTCGTTAATGCCGCGATCAAGTAAAGCTTTTCTGCCGGCATCCATGCGCTCAGCGATTTCATCATCTTCAATACATGTTTCCATGTAGGCAGCTCTTTCAGCTTCGATGAATTCTCTTTCGAAGAGCGCAATTTCTTCAGGGTAATAGAACTCAACAATATTGCGAGTTTTGTTCGGGCCTAAAGGTTGCAAGGTTGAAATACAAAGAACACCCGGATACCACTCCACCATGATGTTAGGGTAGTAAGTTAACCAAACGGCACCGTATTTAGGCATTTGCCCATTGTGATGGCGTAAAACAGCCTCGTGCCAACGTTGATAGGTTGGCGAACCGGCTTGCTGCAATTGTTTGTGTATACCTACGGTTTGTACGCTATACCAATCACCAAATTGCCAATTCAAATCATCGCAAGAAACAAACTTGCCAAGACCTGGGTGAAATGGTTCTACGTGGTAATCCTCTAGGTAGACCTCAATGAATGTCTTCCAGTTGTAGTTGCATTCATGAACTTCCACGTGATCCAACATGTAGCCAGAAAAATCCAAATCTTTACTGACCCCCATTTTTTGCAAATCAGCGTGCACATCGCGTGGACCTTCAAAAAGAAGACCTTGCCAGTTTTGTAGTGGTGACTTACCTAAATTTAAACAGGGTTGCTCATCAAAATGCGGCGCTCCTAATAAAGTGCCGTCAGTTTTGTAGGTCCAGCGATGTAATGGGCAAACGATTTGATTGGTGTGACCTTTGCCGTTAAGCATGATGGCTTGGCGGTGGCGGCACACGTTTGATAAAAGTTCTACGCCTGACTGGTTTCTAACTAGAACACGACCTTCACTCTCTGAAGTCAGTGTTTGATAGTCTCCAATCTCAGGTACCATTAATTCGTGACCGACATAGCCAGGCCCTTGCTTAAAAAGCAATTCAATTTCACGTTGGTATAGCTCGGCATCAAAATAAGCCGATACCGGTAGTTGTAGCTTGGACGGTGCAAGTTGCTGCACGGTAGCCAGATTAGTCATTCTTCCCACCCCCGAAAAAAGTCAGCCGAAGCTAAGCGGAATAACCAATCCAACCATCGACATGTCGATATTGGAAAGGAATCGATGATTATAGCGGCCAATAAAGCCTTAAAATCTATCCGTATATTGTTTTAAGACAAATAAAGGGGTTTTATGCCTAAAAAATCTGATTCAGTTGAAAATTCGGTGGATCCTAAGCTTCGCTATGAAGATGCTGTGGGGCAACTTGAGGTGCTGATTTCACAAATGGAGTCAGGAAAACTCTCCTTGGAGGAGACTTTAGAGGCATATAAACGGGGTGCCGAGTTGTTAAAGCACTGCCAGCAAGTACTTCTACAGGTGGAGCATCAGGTGAAGGTGTTTCAGGGTTAATTTTGAGTCTAGATGCTATGACAGCCGCGTGGCTAGAACAATCAACTCAGCGTATTGAGACTGAGCTAGAGGCTTCTTTTATCCATTTGAATGAGCCCGCTAAGCGTTTACAGGATGCCATGCGTTACGCCGTTATGGGGGGCGGTAAAAGAATTCGCCCTTTATTGGTTTACGCGGCAGCGAGCTTAAAAGGACAGTCTTTAGAGAAGGTTCCTGGAATTGATGCCAGTGCGGTGGCGGTGGAGTTGTTTCATACATATTCCTTGGTTCATGATGATTTGCCTTCCATGGATAACGATGATTTAAGGCGAGGTAGAGCTACTGTTCACAAGGCTTATGATGAAGCTACAGCCTTGTTGGTAGGGGATGCTTTGCAAACGATGGCGTTTGAATTAGTAGCAGGTAGCGCATTAAAAGATGAACAAAAAGTAGCGACGATGCTTTTGCTTTCGAAAGCAGGTGGTTTGGCTGGTATGGCTGGTGGTCAGGCTATTGATCTAGAAAGTGTTGGGGCTTCTCTTGAGCAGCCTGAATTAGAAAGAATGCATCGTCTCAAGACCGGCGCTTTATTGCGAGCTTGTGTTGGTATGGGTGGCGTTGCAATTGATTTAGATGAGGTTGAGCTTGAGCGGCTAGATCAATATGCTTCCTCATTAGGTTTGGCATTTCAGGTGGTTGATGACATATTGGATGCCACATCGGATAGTCAAACATTGGGAAAAACAGCTGGGAAAGATGCCGCTGCCGATAAGCCCACCTTTGTTTCTTTAATGGGTTTAGATGGGGCGCAGGATTTTGCGAGAAAATTGCATCAAGAATCTATCGATAGCCTGAGCGTTTGGGGCGACAATGCTAATTTATTAAAGGCATTAGCCAATAAAGTTCTGTATAGGCAGAATTGATAGCAAATACAGATAAGTGTCATATGAGCGATTTATTACAAACAATTAACTCACCTGCTGACTTGCGACTATTAGAGCGCGAGCAGTTACCATTGCTTGCTAAAGAGCTCCGAGAATTTTTGGTTAATTCTGTTTCTAAAACAGGCGGCCATTTATCTTCAAATTTAGGAACAGTAGAGCTGACTGTTGCTTTGCATTATGTTCTTCAAACTCCCTATGACCGTTTGGTATGGGATGTGGGTCATCAAAGTTATCCCCATAAAATTCTCACGGGGCGTCGTGATTTGATGGGTAGTTTGCGCCAATATGGTGGCATCTCTGGATTCCCGCGCCGCTCTGAAAGCGAGTACGACACATTTGGTACAGCGCATTCTTCAACCAGTATTTCCGCCGCTTTAGGTATGGCTTTGGGCGCTAAAGCCCAAGGTGAAAAGCGAGTGGCTGTTGCTGTGATTGGCGATGGTGCGATGAGTGCCGGTATGGCATTTGAAGCTTTAAATAATGGCGGTATTCATAAAGATGTGCCACTCGTAGTCATCTTGAATGACAACGACATGTCAATTTCTCCAGCGGTTGGCGCTTTAAATCGTTATTTGGCTAGACTAATGAGTGGACGTTTTTATGCTGCCACAAAAAAAGGTTTAGATAGTGTTTTATCCATGGCGCCGCCATTGAGAGAGTTTGCGAAGCGATTAGAAGAGCATGCCAAGGGTATGGTTGTGCCAGGCACTATTTTTGAGGAATTTGGTTTTAATTACATTGGCCCAATTGATGGTCATGATTTAGATTCATTGGTGCCAACGCTTCAAAATGTCAGACGCTTAGCCTTGAATGGTGAGGGCCCTCAGTTTTTACACGTGGTGACTAAAAAAGGGCAAGGGTATAAGTTAGCGGAAGCTGACCCAATTTTGTATCACGGACCTGGAAAATTTGACCCATCTCAAGGCATTAGCCCATCGACAGTAGCAAAGAAAACATTTACACAGGTATTTGGTGAATGGTTATGTGACATGGCTGCTGCTGATAAGCGCTTGGTAGGCATTACACCTGCAATGCGTGAGGGCTCGGGTATGGTCGAGTTTGAGAACCGTTTCCCTGACCGTTATTTTGATGTGGGCATCGCTGAACAGCACGCAGTAACCTTTGCAGGTGGTATGGCCTGCGAAGGCATGAAACCAGTTGTTGCGATTTATTCCACTTTTTTACAACGTGGCTACGATCAATTAATCCATGATGTAGCACTTCAAGATTTACCAGTGGTGTTTGCATTGGATCGCTCCGGCTTGGTGGGCGCAGATGGCGCAACACATGCGGGGGCTTATGACATTCCATTTATTCGATGTGTGCCAAATATGTTATTGATGGCGCCAGCGGATGAGGCAGAGTGTAGGGATTTATTAACGACTGCATTTAAACAGGATCATCCATCCGCAGTTCGTTATCCAAGGGGTGCAGGTGTTGGTGCCGAAGTCAGTAAAGAATTAAAAACGCTACCTTTAGGTAAGGGTGAGATACGTCGTCAAGGGCAGGCGCCTCATGGCCGACGTGTTGCGATTTTGGCTTTTGGAACCTTGTTATATCCGGCATTAGCGGCTGCTGAGCAGCTGGATGCCACGGTAGCTAATATGCGCTTTATTAAGCCACTCGATGTTGATTTGGTTTGCAAGTTGGCTGCTGAAAATGACCTGATTGTCACCCTTGAAGAAGGTGCTATTGGCGGCGGCGCCGGCAGTGCTTGCTTGGAAGCCTTGGCTGCTGCCGGCATAGAGGTGCCATGTTTACAGTTGGGGTTGCCCGATCGCTTTGTGGATCATGGTGACCATGCGTTATTAATGAAAGAATGTGGTTTAGATGCCGAGGGCATTGCTAAAGCCATTGCTGCTAGGGTGGGAATTATCCCAAGTAAGCAAGTCGCTTAAATTTATCGGACAATAAGGCTATGAACGATATTAATCCAACCTTTCTGAAAAACTCAGCCATGCCAGATGTGCAATCTAGCGTGGATCATCGCAATATCGCTATTGATCGTGTGGGTATCAGGGGTGTTCGTCACCCTATTCAGGTGAAAACGGCGCAAGGCGTTCAGCCAAGCGTTGCAACCATTGATTTGGATGTGGCTTTACCTGGTGATAAAAAAGGTACACATATGTCACGTTTTGTGGCTTTGTTGCAAGAGCATCAGGCGCCATTGGATGCGGCTGAATTGCGCGCTATGGCAAGCAAAATGTTGCCATTGCTAGAGGCGGAAGCTGGTCAAATTTCTTTGAAATACACCCACTTTATTAATAAAATAGCCCCTGTTTCAGGTGTGCAAAGTTTGTTGGATTACGACATTACTTGGATGGCGTTTGCTAAAAAAGTGAATGATGGTGTACAGGTTGACTTGCGTTTACAAGCGGTTGTGCCCGTCACAAGTTTGTGCCCCTGCTCTAAAGAAATTTCAAAATATGGCGCTCATAATCAACGTTCTCATGTCACGATGAATGTTGAGTTAAACAATAGCCAAGAATTAAGTATTGAAGATCTTGTACAGATCGCAGAGTCGCAAGCTTCTTGTGAATTGTGGGGTTTGCTCAAACGTCCAGATGAAAAATTTGTTACTGAGCGCGCGTATGACAACCCTAAATTTGTTGAAGATTTGGTGCGTGATGTGGCCGATCGTTTGAAAGCAGATGCCAGAATTAAATCATTTGTCGTTGAAGCTGAGAACTTTGAATCAATTCATAATCACAGCGCATATGCCTTGATTCGGTCTAGTTAAAAATATTTAACCTATCTGGTCTAAAGGCCATCTGGGTCGCACATCGAACCCCCAATCTTTCTTTGCAAGTTGGGGGTTTTTTCTTAAGCGCATGGCTCCTGCAAATGCAATCATGGCGCCGTTATCTGTGCAAAGTTCTAGTGGCGGATAGTGCACGCTATACCCAGCTTGAGCACAAGCTGTTTCAAGTCCTTGGCGTAATTGCGTATTGGCGCCAACCCCACCTGCAACTACTAAAGTTTTATGACCAGTTTGCTTAAGTGCCGCAATTGATTTTGATACTAAGACTTCCACGATGGCATCAACGAAGCCTCGGGCTATAGATGCTTTTTGTGCCTCGAAAATATCATCGCCTTGAGCTTTTAGTTTTTTTACTTGCGTTAGTACGGATGTTTTTAAACCGGCGAATGAAAAATCTAAATCGCCAGAATGTTTCATAGGGCGTGGGAATTGATAGATGGAGGCATCCCCTATTTCAGCTAACTTTGATACGGCCGGACCACCTGGGTAGCTTAAGCCTAATAGTTTGGCAGTTTTATCAAAAGCTTCGCCAGCGGCATCATCCAATGTTTCCCCAAGAATGGTGTATTCACCAACAGCTTTTACTTCCATGAGCTGTGTATGCCCACCGGATACAAGCAGTGCGACAAACGGAAACTGAATATTCGCATTCTTGGCCAAAAGTGGTGATAGTAGGTGCCCTTCTAGATGATGAATGCCTAAAACGGGCTTATTCATCGAAAGTGCCAGCCCTTTGGCAATTGAAGCACCCACTAAAAGTGCGCCAGCCAAGCCGGGGCCTTGGGTAAATGCAATCGCATCAATCTCATTTAGAGAAGTATTCGAATCATTAAGTGTTTGATTTATAAGGGGTATTACTCTTTTTATGTGATCCCTGGAGGCTAATTCAGGGACAACCCCACCATAATCAACGTGCATAGCGATTTGTGAGTAGAGCGCCTGACCCAAAAGTCCCTTGCCAGCCGGCTCTCCAGCCTCCCATGGGGCTGTGTCAACAATAGCTACGCCAGTTTCATCACAAGAAGTTTCTATACCAAGTACTCGCATGACTCTATTTTGCCGTGCTACAATCTCGTTTTACAGTTTTTTCTGACTTTTTTCAGAACCTTTTAGAGAATTACAGCATGACAACTATCCGCTTACGCGAAAACGAACCATTTGAAGTTGCATTACGCCGCTTCAAGCGCACAATTGAAAAAAACGGTCTTTTGACTGAGTTACGTGCTCGTGAGTTCTACGAAAAACCAACAGCTGAGCGCAAGCGCTTGAAAGCTGCTGCTGCTAAACGCCATTACAAGCGTATTCGCAGCCAAATGTTGCCTAAGAAAATGTATTAATTCTTTCTCGGGCTGGATTTCTAGCCTTGGGATACGATGAGCCCACTGACGGTTATCCCGCAGTGGGTTTTTTCATTTGAGGAGTGATGATGAGCTTAAAAGAACAGATTACAGAAGATATGAAAAACGCTATGCGTGCCAAAGATACTGGACGCTTAGGAACTATTCGTTTGCTTTTAGCAGCGATGAAACAAAAGGAAGTGGATGAGCGCATCGAATTAGATGATGCGGCTGTGATTGCTATTGTTGAAAAACTGATTAAGCAACGTAAAGATTCTATTTCTCAATTTCAGGCAGCCGGTCGTGATGATTTAGTTGCCATTGAAAATGCTGAGCTCGTGGTTCTGCAAGCATATATGCCTGCACAAATGTCAGAAGCTGAGGTGGCTGCAGTGGTTGCTGAGGCTGTTGCTCAAGTGGGTGCTACTGGCCCTCAGGATATGGGTAAAGTTATGGGTATTGTTAAGCCTAAGTTGGCTGGCAAAGCCGATATGGGTGTTGTCTCCGCTCAAGTTAAAGCAGCATTGACTAAGTAACTAAGCAGCTCATTAAAAGTGACAACAGTTCAATATTAATAAACATCAAACGCAATGATTCCTCAATCATTTATTGCTGATTTATTAAATCGCGTCGATATCGTCGAGGTGGTTGGGCGCCATGTCACTTTAAAAAAGGCGGGGGCTAATTATCAGGGGTTGTGTCCGTTTCACAATGAAAAGTCCCCTTCGTTTAGTGTTTCACCAACGAAACAGTTTTATCACTGCTTTGGGTGTGGTGCGCATGGCTCGGCAATTAGCTTTTTGATGGAGCACTCTGGCTTAACGTATGTTGATGCCATTGAAGATTTAGCGAGGTCCGCTGGGTTAACGGTTCCACATGAAGAGCGTAGACCTCAAGATTTGGCAAAGCAAAAGCAAGCACTTGCTTTAAGCGAGGTAATGAGTCCTGCGGCTGATTGGTATAAGCAACAATTAAAAGCCACGCCACGTGCGATTGAATATCTTAAAAATCGCGGCTTAAGTGGGGAGGTCGCTAAACGATTTAATTTGGGTTATGCGCCTGAAGCCTGGCAAGGATTAGAGGCAGTCTTTGGTTCTTATGGTGAAGATACCTTAGCCCATGTATTAGTTGAGGCTGGTTTGATTATTCAAGCTGAAGCCAAACGTTACGACCGTTTTCGCGATCGCATCATGTTTCCGATTCGTAACACTAAAGGTCAAGTCATTGCCTTTGGTGGACGCATCTTAGATAAAGGTGAACCTAAGTACCTTAATTCTCCGGAAACACCGCTCTTTTCTAAAGGTAATACCTTGTATGGCTTATTTGAGGCTAGACAGGCTATACGTGATAAAGGTTATGTAATTGTGTGCGAGGGCTACATGGATGTAGTCGCTTTAGCGCAGTTAGGTTTTCCTAATGGCGTTGCTACCTTGGGAACTGCTTGCACGCCTAATCATGTTCGGTCATTGATGCGTCAAGCGGACCGAATCGTATTTTCATTTGACGGTGATTTGGCTGGACAACGTGCTGCTAAGCGAGCTTTGGAGGCTTGCCTGCCTATGATGGCAGATGATAAGGAAGTGAAGTTTTTATTTCTGCCAGAAGAGCATGATCCTGATAGTTTTGTTAGAGAGCGTGGTGCGCCAGCATTTGAGGATGCAATTGCTCATGCGATGCCTTTGTCGTCATTCTTTATCAAGGTGGCTAATGAGGGGCATGATTGGGCTACACCAGAAGGTCGTGCTCAGACGCAACATGATGCCAAGCCTTTATTGTTAGCCATGCCTGCTATTGCGTTGCGCGCACAAATTATTCGTGAGCTTTCTCAAAAAATTGGAATTACGCCTGCCGAATTGGAAAGTTTTTGCGGGATTAAAACGGTTGCGCCAACACCGCCATCATCTCAATCAAATTATCCGGCTTCGCCAAATTATGTGGGCGCTGGTTCAGATAAGTCTAATGCCAAAAAACCTTGGTCAAAAAAATCTACCATTCCTCAAGGGCCACCTCCAACGGCGCCAACTGATTTAGCTGAGCAGGCTTTAAGAATTTTGTTGCAATTCCCTCATTTGGGTCGAGAGTTGGATTTGGAAGCAAAGCGCCTTGTTTTAGCTGCGGCGGCTAAGCGTTCAGAAAAAGCTAAAACTCTCATGGAGGATTTAATTGCTCAATGTGAGCAAATGCCATCCAACGTTGGATTTGCAGTTTTTCAAGAACAGTTAGATAAAAGCACTTTTTCTAAGTCTTATGCCATTTTGCGCGAACGCATTATGTCTAGTGATATCACTGAAGATGTCGCAAAAGAAGACTTTATTGGTACTTTGAAAAAGCTGGAGTTGATTGATTCAAAAGATCAAATGACTGAGATCGCCTCTAGAATCTCTGCGGGGCAGGCCAAAGAGGGTGACGCAGAACGTTACCGTCAATTAATGGCAAAACTTAAATAATCTGGAAAATCTTCAGGTCACCGACTATAATATAAGGTTTTCGAATTTCCAATAAAATTCAATAAGTTAGCAGTTATATAACTTTTTAGCCAACTAAGTGAGCGAGTACCAACATGCCAGCATCTAAAGCCAAAAAAACGATTACTAAGGCTGACCTTAAAAAAACAAGCGCTAAACCTGCAGCTAAGAAGCCTGCCGGTAAGGTGGTTGCCAAGAAGCCTGCGGCTAAGGTTGTTAAGCCTGTAGCTAAAAAACCTGCAAAACCAGTGGCTAAAGCTACTAAACCTGCCGTTAAAAAGCCTGTAGCTAAGCCGGCAGTTAAGAAGCCAGTGGCTAAGGTAAATAAACCGGTTGCTAAAAAAACTGCAAAACCAGTAGCTAAGCCAGTGGCAAAAAAGCCAGCAGCTAAGCCAGTTGTCACAAAAACCACAAAACCGGTAGCTAAGCCAGTAGTTAAGCCCGTGGCGAAGAAGGTGGAAGTTAAAGCAAAAGCACCGGTAAAAGGGAAAGTGGCTGAAGCTAAAAAGCCTGAATTAAAAAAGGCGGATGCTAAAAAGGTTGAAGTTAAAAAAGGTAAAGAGAAAGAAGTTGTCGAGCAAGCTGCTGTTGCTGAAGAGTTAGTGGAGCAGCCTAAAAAGACACGTGGCCGTAAACCAAAACCAGTTGAGCCTGTTGATCCTAATGTAGATAACAGAACCGATCGCCAAAAGGCGCGTGATCGTAAAGCTAAAGAAAAAGCTTTGTTACAAGAATTTAATGCTCAAAAATTAGGTAGCGAAGAGCAACAAGAGTTACGTCGTGCACGCTTAAAGCACTTAATTAAGATGGGTAAGTCACGCGGCTATTTGACGCATGGCGAAATTAATGACGTGATGTCGGATGAAATTTCTGACTCAGATTCATTAGAAACCTTGATTGGTTTATTAAGTGATATTGGTATTACTGTTTATGAGCAAGCTCCTGATGCTGAGACATTGCTCTTAAATGAGAACGCACCTTCAGCAACTACAGAGGAAGAGGCTGAAGAAGAGGCTGAAGCAGCGCTATCAACTGTTGACTCTGAGTTTGGTCGTACAACCGATCCTGTGCGTATGTATATGCGCGAGATGGGCACTGTTGATCTATTGACTCGCGAAGGCGAGATTGTGATTGCCAAGAAAATTGAGGCTGGCCTCAAAGAGATGGTGATGGCTTTGTCTGCTTGCCCAGTAACAATTATTGAAATCCTAGATAACGTGCAGAAGATTGAAGAAGGCACGATGGAAATTGATGAGTTTGTGGATGGTTTGGTAGATCCTAATGCTGAAGATATTCCGATGACCGCTGTTGAGGAAGAGGAAAATCTTGATGAAGAAGACGGTGACGAGGAAGATGAAGGCGGCGGTGGTGGCGGTGGTAATACGGCCTCAGCTAAGCAATTAGAAGAATTAAAGCAACTTTCTTTGGTGAAATTTGCGGTAATTCGTGCGCAGTTTGACAAAATGCGTAAGGCCCATGAGAAAGAGGGTTACAACTCACCAGCTTATAAAAAGGCTCAAGAAGCGATTCGTCATGAGTTGATGGGATTCCGTTTGACAGCGAAGTCTGTTGAAAAACTTTGCGACACAATGCGTAAGCAGGTAGAGCAAGTTTGGAATTTAGAACGCAGTTTGGTGCGTATTTTGGTGGACAAGGTGGGCGTGCCTCGTAATGAAGTTCTAGCTGCTTTGCCAAAAAATGCTTTGAATTTGAAGTGGACTGCGATGCTTCTTAAAGAGAGCAAGCCATATAGCGCTGTTCTAGAGCGTAATGTGCCTGCTGTTCAAGAAGTTCAACAAAAGTTAATTGATATTCAAACAAATGTTGTATTGCCACTTCCTGAGTTGAAGGAAGTGAACAAGCAGATGAATGAAGGTGAGAAACGTGCACGCGCTGCGAAGCGTGAGATGACCGTTGCTAACTTGCGTTTGGTTATCTCGATTGCTAAGAAGTACACCAATCGTGGTTTACAGTTCTTGGACTTAATTCAAGAAGGTAATATCGGCTTGATGAAGGCGGTTGATAAATTTGAATATCGTCGTGGTTATAAGTTCTCAACTTATGCAACATGGTGGATTCGTCAGGCGATCACACGCTCGATTGCTGACCAAGCAAGAACAATCCGTATCCCTGTTCATATGATTGAAACAATCAATAAGATGAACCGTATTAGCCGTCAGATTCTTCAAGAGACTGGTAATGAGCCAGATGCAGCAACGCTTGCGGCGAAGATGGAAATTCCAGAAGATAAGATTCGTAAGATCATGAAGATCGCTAAAGAACCTATCTCTATGGAAACACCGATTGGTGATGACGCAGATTCTAATTTAGGTGACTTCATTGAAGATACCAACACATTAGCGCCTGCTGAAGCTGCGTTGCATGATTCAATGCGTGATGTGGTGAAAGATATTCTTGATTCATTGACACCGCGTGAAGCCAAGGTTCTTAGAATGCGTTTCGGTATTGAAATGAGCACCGACCACACATTAGAAGAAGTGGGTAAACAATTCGATGTAACGCGTGAGCGTATTCGTCAAATTGAAGCTAAGGCTTTGCGTAAAATGCGTCATCCAAGCAGAAGCGACAAACTAAAGAGCTTCTTAGAGGAAGATTAATCCATAAGGGCCCTTAGCTCAGTTGGTTAGAGCAGAGGACTCATAATCTAATTAAGTTTTTTGATTTATTAAAATTACTTAATTAAATCAAGTAGTTACATGTAGTAAAAGTAGTAAAAATTGCTTCTACAGTGCTTCTACACTTTTTAGACCTAATTAATGGCCTAGCGAGTGCAGAAGTAGTGGAGCAAGTAATGTGAAGTTTTAGGGCCTATAGCTCAGTTGGTTAGAGCAGAGGACTCATAGCGAAAGTTGTGCCTTATGCGTGGAAACTGCATAAGGGATGGTGTCAAATTCGGCGAAACCTAAAGTCGTTTAAACGAGTTAATGTATTTTTTACTAAATGCACAAATCGTTTCAAACGAATATGGCAACACCGAGCGAAGCTCAGTAAGAAATTACTTTGAACGTGTAGAGACTAGACGGCACCCATCTAAGTCCAGCAATGGATATGATGAAGGCATAGTCCAGGGAGTTGTGAAAGCAACACAAACCGGAATCCTTTGGTCCCAGGTTCAAGTCCTGGTGGGCCCACCAGAAAGCAAGCCCTCATCAGCAATGGTGGGGGTTTTGTTTTTTAATTGGATAATAAAAAAATGAATATGCAGACAGACCTTCTTCAGCAAATGGAAAGATTTCCATTGAGATTTTGTAAGCCAATTTATTTTGGGTTGACCCCCAGAAAAGATGCAGGAGTATCGATTAATAATGGCACGTCTACTTTATTGCAATATCAAAATAAATTTTTAGCTTTGACGTGTCATCATGTATTTAAGCACTATAGGAAGAGATTGAGAGAGGAGAGGGAAATATTTTTCTCAATATCAAATGTCCATTTTGATCCTGAAAAGCAGTTGATATATGAAGATGAGGCCTTGGATGTGGTTGCTTTTGAATTGACCGAAGAACAGGCCTCCATGGTTTCAGAGGGGAGTATTGGTATTGGTGAAGCATTTTTCCGCATCCATGACGGTGATTTAGCAATTGTCAAAAATAATGATTTTGTTGCATACAGTGGATTCCCTGGTGATTTACGTAGACTTGATTCTTATGCGGAAATTAATTTTGGGTCTTATAGCAGTGGGGCGTGCCGCGTGTCTGATATCTATTCAGATTACATTTGCTGTGAGTTTGAAAGAGAGCACTGGATATCAAGCTCTTATGAGCTAGAACCAAACTGTTTAGGCGGGATTAGTGGAGGCCCCGCTTTTTTAATCTGTAGAACCCCAGAAAATATTCAATACTATAAATTTGCTGGCGTAATTTACAAAATGCATGAGTCTACAGAGAGTTTATATATTAGGGCTGCTACTTCATTTCCATTTTTGAAAAATTGAACTTAATTTAGGGGTTGACAGCCCATTTGCTTGATCTAATGGGCTGTGTATTTGAAGTTGGTACGGATTTGATGTCGAGCATATTTTTTATAGAAATTAGAATAAACTTAAGTCACAAAGAGTGGAAATATAAAAATGAAACTTACTAATATTGACATAAAAAACTATAGAAGTATTGATACATTGTCTCTCTCAGTGAGGGACGGCGTGACAAGTGTATTTGTTGGCATGAATGAGTCTGGAAAATCAAATATATTGAAGGCCATCAATTTGCTGGCAAGCAATTCGAAAATATCTAGAAAAGATTGTCGAATGAGCGCAGATCCAGACCAAATAATAGATGAATCATTCGTCAAATTTATATTTCAAATGAATGAAGATGAAATTAATGAAGCATATAAAAAATTAAAATTAAATGTTATTGAGCCGGCTTCGGGGAAGTTGATAGTTTCGCTGGGAGATAAGCAAGAATTGTCTTTGCAAGACTTTTTTAATGCAAAAGGTAGGCTGCAATATAAGGCAAATATCATTTCCGAGGAGAAGACTCTGCAGTATTTTCAGCTCCCTAAAACAGCAAAAATAATAGGGGAGTGGGGGTATATAGAAAAAAGTGAAATTAATGGGGAGTCCAAGCTCAAAAAAATAGACGATGGCGTTGAAGTTCAGGCAAGTACCGTTGACCTTGTTGAATTAAATTCGATAGAAAATAGATCCGATGCCTGGATTAAGCCTTTAACTCCAGAGAAGTTAAACATAATTGTTGGTGGGGCAATCATTGCTTTGGCTAAAGATTTGTTGCCAGAAGCATTGTTGTGGAACTTCGACCCAACTAACATATTGCCAAGTGAAATCGATATTGATGCATTTTCTAAAAACCCTGACAGTTGTGCGCCATTAAAGAGTATTTTCATGTTGGCAGGAATTTCTGATTTAGAGAAAGATCTTCTTGGAGAAAAAATTCTTGGTCAACATCAATTTAAAGCTGTGTTAAAAAAAGTATCATCGGCGGCCACTCAATATCTTAAGAATATATGGCGTGATTACAAAGATGTGAGATTGGAAATTACTCCGAATGGATCTTTGATGACTATATCGGTTGTTGATGATGTAACCGACTTCAGTTTTCAGGATAGGAGCGATGGATTTAAGCGATTTGTTTCACTATTGCTTTTGATTTCTGCAAAAGTAAAAAATGGTGAAATGAAAGACATGGTTCTCCTATTTGATGAGCCAGAAATTAGCCTTCATCCAAGTGGTATTAAAAATCTAAGAGATGAGCTTCTTAGGATGGCTCAAACAAATGCTGTTTTTATAGCGACGCATTCTCCTTATATGATTAATAAAAAAGATTACGATGCAAATTTTGTTGTGAAGAAAGCATCGGAAATTACAAAGGTGTATCAAGGGAGTGAAGAGTCTAGGCTTTATGAGGATGAAGTTTTATATAGCGCACTAGGAGCATCTATTTTTGAAGTAATTTCCGAAAAAAATATTCTATTTGAGGGTTGGCAGGATAAAAGAATATTTGATCTATACATAAGCGGCCAAAGTAAAGCCATTCGAGACAAATTTAGTCGTGTTGGATCTTGTTTTTCACAGGGCGTTAAGTTGATAAAGAATTTGACTCCTATGTTCCAGGTTGCAAATAGAGAGCTCCTGATCCTTAGTGACTCAGATAAGACTGCCCTGCAATACAGAGATGAACATAATAAGTTTCATGGGCATGGCGAGTGGATAACTTATGCCGATATTTTTGGTAATCCTGAATATCAGATCCCTGAAACTATTGAAGATTTTTATTCTGATGAATATTTTCTTCAAAAAATTTCTGAAAATGCCATTGAGCTTGGCATAAAGGTGAATCTAGCGGATATAACCTTTCCTGAGGTCGGTAAATTAAATTTTCTTAAGAGCATATTGCACAAACAGGGCATTGAAAGGGATCTTATCAACCCTTTCATTGATTCATATAAATTAAAACTCGTTAATGATTGTGAGTTGAAAAATATTTCTGAAAAGTACAAAAACGTCGTAGATTTTATTAAGTCAAAAATTTCTTGAAATAGACAAGCGAATGAATCAGGACGAAATCAAAGATTTTATTGATAGACAGTCGGCCATTGCCCAAGAAAATTCTCGCATTCGTAAGCTTGTTAAAGGGTATAAGAAATCTACTCCAAAAGTAAATCCTATTTGGGATCATTCTCATGAGTCAATAAGTTATAACGATTTATCCAAGGAAGTTTTGAGTGCTGGACTAGTGATTTTTAGTGCGAACTTTAGTGATGTCTGGAGTGCTTTACATAGACCCGAAGTTTACGAAGCTACTACTTTATGGAAGTCTGGGGCGCAAGGACATAACCCCGCAAATATTGCAAAAGTAATTGAATGCTGGGCGCAAGAAATCAAGTTGTCACCTATTTTTTTGTGCCCCCATGAAAATGGCCTTGCCCTTGTATGTGACGGCAAGCATAGGTTGACGGTGGCTAGGTATATGGGGGCGGAGATCATATCGCTTATGGTTTGTGCCGACAACCTGGCATGGTTTCAGAAATTAATCCCTAATGCCCATTTAGTTTTAAATATCAATTGATTTGCTTCTACAAAATCCGTTGACGTAAACGTTATAAAAATTTAAAGTGTTGTGATGCCTGAAAAGCTCGACAGCACCTATGAAATCTACCCGCGTGAGCTTATTCTCTATAAGCGCCCAACGAGTACTGTTTGGCAGTGCCGTTACAAGGTGGATGGTAAGTGGTTAATAGCTTCCACAAAATTGCGTGATCGTGAAAAAGCCATTGAACGGGCAAAAGATCTCAAGCGTATCGCCGAACTTAAAAAAGAAGCCAACCTTCCTGTAGTTACCAAGAAATTTAAAGATATCGCTCGCTTAACCAAGCAGCGCATGGATGACAAGGCTAAAAAGGGTGAAGCTCCCGTTTCCTACAATGTCTACAAACGCATCATTGATGACTTCTTGATTCCTTGTCTGGGTAATAAGAATATCGACAAGATTGATTACGCAGCTTTAAAGCAGTACGAAGAAGACCGAGCTAAGTTAATGGGCAAAGAGCCCGCTTATAGTACGGTGCGTAAACATAACGTTACGCTGAATTACATCTTTGAAGAAGCTATCTTGCGTGGGTTTATGACCAGGGTGAATAAGCCCGAGTTAGAAACCAAAGGGCGCAAGGGTGAAAACTACGCCACTTTCAGTGTGAAAGAAATCAACGCCATCTTGGCTAACTTCCCTGATTGGATTAAGCGGGGAAGATCAGAAGCTAAGCGAGAGCAAAGAGAGCTGTTGTATGACTATGTGCGTATCTTGATCGATACGGGTGCTCGCCCTGGTAAAGAGCTGCTTGATTTGCAGTGGAAAAACATCAAGTACAAGGTGAGGGTTGTTGATGCACCGAAACAAGAGCTTGATGAAGATGGCTTTTTGATTGAAGATATTAAGAAGGATGAGCTCATCGAAGAATATGATGAGGAAGGTAATTTAATTGAGTCGATTGAATGGCAGCCAACAGTGATACTTTCTGTTTATGGCAAGACCAAGGATCGTAACGTTAATGGCTTTGATGAAACATTCAAAGTATTAAAAGAGATTGTGGCTCGTAATTACCCTGATTCTGAGGTAACCCTTAAGAAGCTTACCGAGAATAACGACCCGGGTTATGTATTTAGAACTAGAAGTGGTGGCAAGCTGGGTACGAGCAATCATATGTTTGATCGCTTTTTGGATGAGCATAATTTATTGTATGACCCTAACTCAGGTAAAAAAAGGGTGTTCTATAGCTTCCGCAGTGCTCACACGACAGCTGTACTAAATTTTGATGGGGTACCGCTCAGAGACATTGCTTTGCAATTGGGTAATTCACCTGGGATTATTGCCAAGCACTACGATCGGGCTACTGGCGAGGCTATTGCTGAAAACGTTCGTGCACCAAAAGCTAGGCAAGCCCTGTTTCATGAGATTGATGTACCCGAGGTATATCAGTCGAAAAAACTTAAGAAGCAGCAGGAAGAAGTTGCTGAGAAAAAGAAATCTTGAGTATCGCGTTTTGTGAGAGGAAAAAATAAATGCAATTGAACATGGATCAAGTTGAACGTTTGTATGGCATATTTTCTCCTCGCGCTTCAGCAAGACAAAAGAAGATGGTGGATGGCGAAGGTAAATTAGTTCATTACACGTCCGCTGAAAATGCGCTAAGCATTCTTAAGAATGGAGAGTTATGGCTAAGAAATGCTCGTGCGATGCAAGATTTTTCCGAAGTTGAGTATGGCTATCACCATTTGCATAGTCACTTTTCTCTGGAAGAAAACAGAAAGAATTTCAATGAGGCGTTAAGTTTTCTGGATGAAAATTTAGGTCAGGATGGCATTAGACATTTTGATGCGTGGTGGAATAGCATTCAAAACGCAACCTATATAGCTTGCTTTTCTGAGCATGATGCTAATGAGGGCGAACATGGAAGATTGTCGATGTGGAGGGGCTTCACTCAAGGGGTGAATGGAGTTGCGTTGATATTCAAATTCCCGACGCCTTATGCTGCATTGCCATTAAATGTCTTTTTCACGCCTGTTGAATACAGAACCTCAATTGATTTTCAAGATGAGTTTGGCCGGATATTGGAAAACATTAAGAATAATCAGGAATTTTTGAAGACCGTGGATAGGCAATTAATTGTTAGTTCAATTTATGTAATGTTGATGACCATGTCAGTTTCTTCTAAACATCCTGGGTTTCATGAGGAACGAGAGTGGAGGCTAGTACATGCTCCATTGCAAAGTGCATCAACATTTGTTCCTAGGAGTGTAGAAGTTGTTCATGGAATTCCTCAATTGGTACATAAAGTTCCGTTGAAGAATCATGCCGATCAGGGAATCCGAGGCGTAGAGATTTCTGATCTTTTGGAGCAGGTGATTATTGGGCCCACGAAATACCCGCATAGTATTCGAGAGGCCTTTGTACATAAGTTGACTGAGCTTGGGGTTGCAAAGCCAAATCAAAAAGTGACAGTTTCAGGAATCCCGGTCCGAGTGTAATTTAACGCTTGCCTAGCAAACAGTTGGTATCCATTTTCACATAGCCTCTGTCGTGCCGGTAGCGCACTTTTCTGCGTTATATAGATCCCCAAGATAACCGCTCTGCCGGCTCTCTAGCCCCGTTCTTTGTCTATATTCCTCTGAACTATTGGATCGGACTTGGCATGAATCATGGCTACTAGACCGCTTGGCAATTCGCGCATACTGGGCGGTAATTTGGCATTTTGTGGTGGGGGCTTGGGTTGGTTTCTTGCGGCCACAGTTTTAGTACCAGCGGGTAGCGGGGTGGGTGCTTTAACTGGTTGATACGCTGGGGTGCCAGGTGCAGTAGGCAGGGGTTGCTGCTTGGGTTTGGGCAAGGGCTTAGGCTCTGCAACTTGGGCAGGACGTTTTGCTTTGCGAGCTAGGGCACGTGCCTTTTTAGTTGTTGCTGGTTTTAATTTAGTAGCTAGGGGCTTGGGGGCATACTGCGCAGCACGTTGTTTTTGATAAGCATTTAATGCTTCCCAGACGCTTGCATACATAATTCGTTGCAAACGAATCCACTCATCATTACTTAAAAATTCATTTAATCTCATTGGGGCTCTCCATTTCTTATATTTATTTAAGGTAGAGTTAAAAAATACAAAGCTAACTGGAATTTAATAATGCTAAGACCTGCACCTCAATCAAGATCTGGAAGTTCGCAGCAAGATGTAAAGAAAGATTTTTCTAGTGATCAGTTGGCTGGTATCGGCGCTGTTGTGATGGTGTGGAATGAGCTGGAATTTATGCTCGATTGCGCCTTGTATAGTGGTGAAGAGTTGCCGGCTGAATGTCTGCAAGATGATCTTCCAAAAAGAGGATTGGATGAGAAAGTTAGGCAAGTTGGACAGGCTGCAGATAAATGGGGCTTACCGGAAGCATTTATTGCGTCTATTCGAGCATCAGCAAAAGCGTTTAGCGATTTGAAGAATTGTAGAAATGCAGTTGTCCATTCCCGCATATATGATTCTTCAAATGCTATATGCAGTCGCATTACTAGATCTGGTGATATTGAAGAGGTGCTTATAACTCCCCAATCCTTAAATTGGCTATACGAGCAGATTGCAATCCTTCGTTATGAAATGAGGTGTGTAATTGCGGTTTTTGATTTGGTACGCAACACCGCCATAGGCGAGAGGGCCGGAATGTTTGCTCCAAATGAGCTTGATCCAATTCCTGAGGCCTCAGGATGGGTGAGTCAGATTGACGAATGCCGTCAGAAACGTGAGCTTTTAGGTGCAGCCCCCAGCTTTTGAATCAATATTCGCTGGGCAGTAGCAGCACCCAAAAATCACCACCCCAGCAAGCGTATAGGGTGATAGCGGGCAAAGGAAAGTCGGTAAATGGGATATGCTGGCGATCAAGCACTTTGCCATTGCCGTTATCTAACACTAGCTCGGCACTACCTCTTGTCACAGTGAGCTTGGCTGATATAAATTCCTCACGTCCCGTAAATTGAGGCAAATAACTAGCAATGGCATCCATTAGCCAATACGCCTCAGCTTCATCAGCTAGATATTTGCAGCCATCTGTAATGACAGTGCTGGGGCTGATACGGTAATAGTGCTCAGTACCTGTAAATTGGCTAAGCATTGCAGCGTCAAACTCAGTATTTGACATGCTTAATTAACCTGCACGGGCAAGTGAACTAAGTTGTCTGCACCATATTGCCCTTTAAGTAAAAAGATTGCATCGGCCATATTGTTAGCGCAAATACGAGTTTGCACCACATAACCATTTGCACGTACGTAAGCTGAGTAAGTATTCATTTGTATCTCCTAAAAGTAAAAATGGGCTAGATGCACGATTGCAAGCTAGCCCTGGGTCATCATTTCTTAAACGAATTGCGAGTCATCTCGCTTACTTCGTTAATTGCTTCATCTAAATCACCGTTTAGTACAGCGGCTTGTAGATTTTTCAACGTAGCAATCAATTCATCGCCTGTAGCAAGTTCAATCGCATTGGCACCTTTCTTGTTTAGAGGCAATACTTTGCTGCCGTATTTGAGTGTCAAGTTAATCTTGCCCTCGGGGCTGATGTAAAACCACTGACGTACACGCTTAACGGCATCTACAGTCATGCGCTCACCCGTTTGCTTGTTTGTATAGGTGCGGGTGACTTTGGGTTGATATTGTTGCCCTGATTTTTGGGCTTCGCAAAGTGCCAATTGCTCAGCAATTTTGCTGGCCATCTTGTTTCTGCGTGAAACGATTGGGCTTGCGCTTACTGGGCGTTTACCTGTTACTAATTTAAGACTTGTTAGAACTGACATTTAAAACTCCTTTGTTGTTTGGGAGTCTTCAATCTATAGATGGCCTTGTACGGAGTCGACCTAAATAGGCATGGAAAAACAACAGATCTCCTGGTTTTTGTAAGGATTTCATAAATACCAATGAAGAAATTACTTTTGCTAAATAAAAGCATAAGAAATACAAGTAAGGCAAAGGTTGGCACGCCGAAGGAATAGTGCTGCGAAACCCGTTCTGATGTGTGACGGATAGCAATTCGGATCTCTTACTATCTGGCCTCATTGCACTACCCAACGATTTTCGTTGGATGCTTTAAACGACACCCCTATGTGGTAGTAGCGTTTGCAATGCTGTATATAGTTGGTAACGTAGAAATATGTGAACGTAGGCTGAATGTCGAAGTAATTCGTCCAGGCTGAAAGTGAGTGGGAAAGCCAATGAAATAACCCCACAAGCTAATTTGCATATGCTCCCTTGATATAGAGCGCAGATTAGTTGCGTACGGCGGCACATAAAAGGAGATCGCAAAACCTGCCTTCCTTGTTTAACAAGTTGTGCGTATATCAGTTGATCGCAAGACCTCAGTGAAAGGTTTGCTTCAAGTCAAGCCTAAAGGGGCTTGGCTTGAGCTTCCTAGTGAAAGAGGTCAAGAAAAGATAAAAAGAATAGATTCTTAAATTAAAAGAAAGAAAAGTGTTTCGAGCGAGAGCGAGGAAACAAGCGAGCTAAAGCTCGCTAATGAATGTTTGAACAATTAATGATCCAATCAATGTTCTTTATCTTTTGGTGGATTCGGATCATTCCCTGGTGCAATAGTATCTTTGCTGCGAATTTTTCCATCTCGCCCCATTACCTTAAGCTCGCCCCCGCCAGATCTAAATAGCATCTCCTTTGCAGCCCTCTCAGCCTCTGATTGGGTGGCATGTTTACTGGCAGCTTTTGTTGCTCCATCCCTTTTGTTTGCCCATGAGCCATCTTGAGATTTAAAAACTGATCTTGAGTTCTTGGTCGCCATAAGTGTCCCCTAAAAATTGCTGTTATTAGTATAGATATTAAATCTAAATTTGATAAAAATTAATTTGAATATAAGCAAATAAGTAAAACCTTATATTTGCCTGCTGATCATCTCTAAACCATTGTGATCATTGATGAATTTGCACTAAATACTTGTATGCCTTTTTAGGTCGACTTCACACAAATAAGAAATTACATTGAATGTGTGACTTTTATTTGATTTAGGGAGATTACAAGATGAAACAAGCAAAAACATTAACACCACAAGAATTACGTAGAGTTTTAGATCACATAGCTACACGCAAGCATTCAGCTAGAAATAGGGCGATGCTGCTTATTACGCATTACGCAGGGCTACGTGTTGCAGAAATGGCGTCTTTGCGCTTTGTAGACGTTGTTGATGCAGAAGGCGCAATTAAAAACGAGATAATGCTGCGCCCAGAGCAAACCAAGGGCAATTACGCCCGTACGGTCTTTATTAGTGAAAAACTCAAAAAGGAGCTGGCCGCCTATATCAAGTTCTACACCCCAAAAGACCCCCAAGAAAAACTGTTTTATTCCCAGAAGAAAAGTAGTGATGGCTTTAATGCCAATACCGCTACCCAGTTTTTTCACTATCTATATCAAAGGGCAGCGATCCCAGGGGCAAGTAGCCACTCAGGTAGACGCAGCTTTATTACTAACTTAGCTGCTAAGGGAGTTGGGGTCAGGGTGATCATGGGGCTATCAGGGCACAGACAGTTATCTAGCGTGCAGCACTATATAGACTGCAACGATGATCAAAAGCGCAAAGCAGTAGAGCTGATCTAGTAATTCGTTTAAAACGATTTGAACTCGGTCACGCTTATTCGTTTTGGTCGCCTTGATCCAATAGGTCTCCCAGCTGGTCTCTTGTAGCTCTTAAGCTTGGCTTGCGGAAAGGGTTTATCTAGAGGAAATCGTCCTCGGGCAGCATTTTCTGCAATTAGTAGGGCGGTTTTTACAAGTCGCAATGCCATGATACTCAGAACTCTCTTGTGTTCGGCTAGCTTATCTTGATCCATATCTAAATCTGAATCTTTGATTAGATGATCGGGGCTTATTTTCAGTTGATTACCAATTTTCCATAGTGGCATTCCCTCTCTGTACATCGCGATAGCACTGGCACCTTTAATTACAGTATCTTTGCGCAGCTTGCTGGGTTCTAGTTTGTATTCAGAGTCATATTTTGCTGGCAGTGGCGTTCCAAACTCTACATTGAATAACTCTCTGTTGATATAGAAAATTTGCCGTATGCGGCTAATCGCTTCTGTCGCGGTTAAGTTGGTCGGAATTTGCAGAACGATAGTTGGTGATTCTTCGCTTGTAACCTTAACTGTCTGGGTCTGACCTGCCTTGACTAGTTTTTGCTCAATGTCGGGTATGGCGTGTTTTGTGCCATAAAGATGTTTTCCAGTGGTATTCCACCACTTAATGTTGAAAAAATCATCGAAGCCATATTCAACATTTAAAAGCCCAAATTTCTTGGCAACCTCAAAAACCAGTTTTTCGTCTTTCGGTAGTTCAGCCCTTGGAACTTTGAGCCCTCTATGTTTTTTGGTGACCGCAATAAAGCTCGGGCTCTGTGTGATGTAAGGAAGGATGAGCGGATAGCGCCAGTTTGCGACCACATCAACACCTTCTAAGTCCCAATGCGCATCGAATGGTACAGGTTTTTTTGCCATAAATGTTAACAAATAGAAATTATCAAACTAGCGTGAATTTTAACATTAATGAATTCTTGCTGTAATCACCTATATCGCAGCAATGCTGCCGTTCTTTAACAACTTAGCCACACCTATAAGCAGTTTTAACACTGCATAGCACTTGCTAAGTGCAGGCGCTGTGCGGCATTTATTAATGCAGTTTTTTACATGCAACGGGGGATGTATGCAGCTTTTTCAAGAAACAGCAACAAAACAATCTTGCTATTTGCTAGATAGCAAGCGAATTCAAGAGCAGCAAACGGTAAAGCGCAAAGCTAGCTTGGTAACAGATTTTGGTTTGGCATTAAGCGATTTTCATCGCGAAACACAGTGGGAAACAAATTTTTGGGAAGAAATGGGCGGCGTTATCGAGTACCGCAAATATGTTGCAGAACTCAATGACGACGAGATGGCTCTTTCAAAAATGTACTAGTAGCAAACAAGTAACAAATAACGCAGTACTTTCAAACAAACATAAGGGAAGCATATGGACAATATCCAAGCAGCAGTAAACACAAATTCGATCAACACAAATTTTGCAATCAACTTAGAAGAGTTTGCAAAAACTACTGGTGCAGAGATCACCGTTAGCGGTGCATCTGCTGAGCAGCAGGCCAAGATTGAGGAGGCGCAGCAGATATTGCGCGATCTCGAAAAGGCTAGCGTAAACCAAAAGACAGGTTGGTACGACGTGCGAGCGCAATACATCAGTGATGGCACTGGTCCTGCTGAGCCAATCGCATTCGAGTCGTTAATTGGCGAACCACGCATGGGCGATATTGAAAAGCAGCTAGATGAGCTAGCAGCAGAATATGGTCGTCATGTAGGCGAGCTGCAGGTCGCAGAGGCACGCAGCAATAAGTTTTTAATCGGTATGGTTGGTAAATGCCACGACAAGTATGCTCAGTTCTTAAAGCAAAGCATAAAAGAGCAAAAGCGCATTGTTAATCGCATTGACGCATATATGCTCGATCGCAACATCAATGTAACCAGCAAAACATATACGTTAAGTAAGTTATTAATGTGTGTATTTGTTGGTGCGGATGCTAAAAAAATTAATAGCTACTACTCGGCTATTGCTTATGCACAAAAAAACGGTTGCTTGATCGGTAGCTTTGAGCAGTATGTGCAAGAGTGCGGTGGTTTGCAAGCAATGCGCCTAGCAAATGCGCAAAGCAAAAAGTCAACAAGTGCAAGCGCACAAGCAGTGTTATCGCGTGACGAAAAGTTGGCGCAAGCAACGCAATGGGCTAATGCGCGAGAGATTGCCGTGTTCGATAGTGAAGTGCTGGCGCAAAACGTGGACGCAACCGCGGGCAGCATTGTGTTAATTGCTACGCCGTTGTCAGGTGGTAAGTATGCGGTACGTGCCGGTCTGAGCGACAAAGCCGTGGTCGATGCAGCATTGTTGGCTTTTTATAAAGCTAGCAAAGAAGCTATTGGCAATGGGCAAGAAGAACAAGAGCACACGCAAGAAGCCGATCAAATTGATCAGTTGGCAGCGCAAGCAGCGGCAATGGCTGAGTAATTTTTTAACTAAACAGATTGCTACAGGGCCACGCGCCTTGTAGCATTTTTTTCTGGAGGCTATATGAGTGTTAATTTTAGTAATTTTGATGAACTATTTCAGCCTAAAACATTGGGTGATGTGGTTTTTAAAGATACAAAGGCAAAGCAGACGATTGAGGCCTGTATTGCTAAAGATGGTGGTTTCCCCGGCTCGGGTAAAAATGGGATTTTGTTGTACGGAGATGTGGGGACTGGAAAGAGTGCTTTGGCAAAAATATTGCCTGATTTGATTGAGCAAGTGCATAGCGGACAAGATGCGCAGTTAACACAGTATTACGATATTTCGACTACGTCTAATCACGCAAAAATTATTTCAGACATTACCAATCGCACCAATTTCACACCAATTGATGCGTTTCACTACTTTGTGCTTGACGAGGTAGACAACTTAACTAGCGCACACATGCCATCGCTCAAAACGGCGATGAATGCAGGCGGACGATTTGCAGTATTTGTACTAACAACAAACAATTTGTCAAAAATCGACCGCGCAGTGATGGATCGGTGTCATGTGGTGGACTTTACAGCAGCACCAAGCAGTCATTGGCTCCCTGTTATGGGCAAAGTGTTGAGTTATTACGGCGTACTGGGAATTCCAGATCAAGTGTTGATTGATCTGGCAGCAGTTTGTAGAGGTAGTGGTCGTGGGGTACTAAACGGCTGCAAGCAAATCGTGAAGCATTACTACGCAAATAAATCTGTAGTCATTTAACTTATAAGGAGAGATGGTATGGCAATTCAATTGGCAACTTTAAATATTCAATTTATAGAAGGTGACGATACAAACGACACCATCTTGGCGATGGAGAAAATTTTGGAGTGCGCTGCAAATGATGCTGATGTAGAAGATGTCCAAATTTCATACGTTGAGAAGGATAGGGTTATCAGTGTTGGCATATTTTTTGATAGTGACTCACGGCTGAGTTTTTTAGAGGCTGGTATTGCGCTGGGAAATTGCAAAAAAGAGTGCATGGATTCAGATTTAGTGCGCTGTTTGTCATTTTGGAATTCTGTCAACGCTATTGACGGAACCACTATCGCTTCACCCATCTAAAAATCGTTTGAAACGATTTGGTGCCTGCAGCTAACACAGTGCAGGCTTTTTTATTGGTACAAGGAGAGAATATGAAACAAAGCAAGGCAAAAAGTGCTTTATATATGCCGCATTATGGAATTAGCACTGTTGTGATGACTAATGGGGTAACAGTGGAAAGTTATCTAAAGGGGTATTGTGATGATGGGCTGCATTTGTGGTCGCAAATGCAAAAGCAATTAACTTTTAATGAGGTGAAGCTGAGCTTATTGAAAGAGGATGAATACTTTAATAACCATCCTGATGAGGCTATCGGGGATAACACAAGGTGGGCTAAGTTTTGCGATGGGTGTGTTGAGCTGGCTACATTAGATTGCTATCTTTTTGGTAATCCTATTAGATTGGTTCACCCAGATAGTTATAGTAGTAAAGCGCTCAATTCAAAAGAGGCTGCTCGTATTGGAATGCCCGATCTGATTAAAGGCATAGCGGTGCAAAGACGCAATCACTAATTCGTTTTAAACGATTTGCCGGTAATTCTTAATGGATTGCCGGCTTTTTTGTTTTCTGCAGCTAGATAAACCTGTAAGAGTTCTCGTTAAATTTGAGGATTATGAGTATTGGGGTGTAAGGGTATTTTTCCGAGACTCAAATCAGCAAAATTGCTACTAAATTTCATATTTTTTAAGCGATAATGAGCTAAATTAATCACTTAAAAAGCTCACTCATGCTTGACGATATTAAGAAAACTCTTTGGGCGACCGCCGATAAATTGCGGGCAAATATGGATGCTGCCGAGTACAAGCATCTTGTCCTTGGTCTTATTTTTGTCAAATATATCTCTGATACCTTCGCGGCAAAGCAGCAGGAGTTGAATGTGCGCTTGCGTGATCCAAAGGATGAATACTACCTCGCTGATGCAAGTGATGCTGATGTTGTTGCTGAGCTTGAAGAGCGTGACTACTACACAGCTGCGAACGTTTTTTGGGTACCTGAATCTGCACGTTGGGAAGCTATCCGTGCAGCTGCCAAAGCCCCCGACATTGGCAAACGTATTGATGAAGCGTTGACTGTTATCGAGACAGAGAACCCTAAGCTAAAAGGCATTCTTGACAAGCGATATGCAAGAGCACAGCTACCAGACGGCAAGATGGGTGAGCTGGTTGACTTGATTTCAACTATTGGCTTTGGCGACAACGCTAGTGCTGCACGTGATGTTCTTGGGCAGGTATATGAGTATTTCCTCGGTATGTTTGCCAATGCAGAGGGCAAGCGTGGCGGACAGTTCTACACGCCAGCATCAATTGTTAAAGCATTGGTTGCTGTTCTGTCTCCGCACGAGGGCAAGGTATATGACCCTTGCTGTGGTTCGGGCGGTATGTTTGTGCAGAGTGAAAAGTTTATTGAGGCGCACGGTGGCAAGATTGGTGACGTAGCCATTTACGGGCAAGAAGCCAACCCAACAACGTGGCGACTTGCTGCGATGAACTTGGCTATTCGTGGCATCGACTTCAATCTTGGTCGTGAGCCAGCTGACACATTCACGAAAAACCAACACACTGACCTTCGTGCTGATTACATCCTCGCTAATCCACCGTTCAACATCAGCGATTGGTGGCACGGGAGCTTAATGGGCGACCCGCGTTGGGTGTATGGCGACCCACCGCAGGGCAATGCAAACTATGCGTGGTTGCAGCATATGTTGTATCACCTCAAGCCCGCTGGACGTGCAGGCATCGTGCTTGCAAACGGCAGTATGAGTTCCAGCCAAAATAACGAAGGCGCAATTCGTGCGGCAATGGTTGATGCGGACGTTGTTGAGGTAATGATTGCATTACCTAGTCAGTTGTTTTTCAACACTCAAATTCCAGCTTGCTTGTGGTTCTTGGTTAAGCAAAAAACCAAACGCAAAGGTGAAGTTCTGTTCATTGATGCGCGTAAGCAGGGGTCGATGATTAGCCGTGTGCAAGCAGAGTTTACGGATGAGGTGATTAGCAACATCGAAAAAACTGTTGCTGCTTGGCGTGGTGAAGGTGGCGATTACCAAGATATTGCTGGCTTTTGTCGCAGCGTCCCTCTAGCTGAAATTGCATCTCACGGACACGTGCTCACTCCGGGGCGCTATGTAGGTGCAGAAGAAGTGGAAGACGACGATGAAGCATTTGCCGACAAGATGCAAAAGCTGACAGAAAAGCTAGGTGAGCAGATGGCTAAAGGTGCTGAGCTTGATGCAGTGATTAAGCAAAAGCTTGGAGGTCTAGGTTATGACTTCTGAATGGGAGGATTCAACGCTTGGTGATGTATTGACCTTGCAAAGAGGTATGGACTTGCCTGTTCAAGAAAGAAAAGGGGGCAAGCACCCAATTGTTGCTTCAACTGGAGTTGTTGGCTTTCACAATGAAGCACCAGTTAAAGCTCCCGGAGTTGTGATTGGAAGAAGCGGGAGTATTGGCGGCGGTCAATTCGTAGCCCAAGACTTTTGGCCGTTGAATACAACGCTTTGGGTTAAAGATTTCAAAGGAAATGACCCTAGGTATTGTTATTACCTTTTGAAGTCAATCGACTTTAGCTCGATGAATGCTGGAAGCGGAGTGCCAACACTAAACCGAAACCATTTACATCCTATGCGTGTAGCGAAGCCTCCAGTTTCAGTACAAAAATCAATTTCAGGAATGTTGGGTAGTCTTGACGACCGCATCGCACTCTTGCGCGAAACCAATCAAACCCTAGAAGCCATTGCCCAAGCATTGTTCAAGTCTTGGTTCGTGGACTTTGACCCTGTTCGTGCAAAGGTAGAAGGCAAGTTACCCGAAGGTATTGATGCTGCAACTGCTGCACTTTTTCCTGATGGGTTTGAAGAGACTGAGCTTGGGTTAGTGCCGAAGGGTTGGAAAATTAGTACTGTTGAGGAAATTTCTGAACGAGTTGGTATGGGACCGTTCGGTTCGAACATTAAGGTAGAGACTTTCGTTGAATCAGGTATTCCTGTAATCAGTGGCCAGCATTTGAAACAACTGCTTGTTGAAGATAATACTTTTAATTTCATAACTTTAGAACACGCACAGCGACTGTCTAAATCCTGTGTTCAAGCTGGTGATGTGATATTCACGCACGCAGGTAGTATTGGTCAAGTTAGTTTGCTTCACGCTGACTCCGAATACAACAAATACGTTCTTTCACAACGGCAATTTTTTCTTCGCTGCAACAGCTCACTTATAAGCCCTGAATGGATTGTTTATTACTTCAAGTCTGCAGCGGGTCAACATCAGTTGCTCGCAAACACATCTCAAGTCGGTGTTCCATCAATTGCGCGACCAGTTAGTTATTTAAAGTCAATACGATTGATAGTTCCATCCTCCCAAATCAACCAAAAATTCGCTGCGATCGTTGCTCCAACTCATAACCTAATAATTTCAAATCGCAAACATATAAGCACACTCACAGCGTTACGTGACACCTTGTTGCCACGTTTAATCTCGGGGCAGCTGCATATTGCTGACGCAGAAGTAGAACTAGAAAAGGCAATAGCCTAACTATGACCGAAGACCAACTTGAACAAGAGGCATTAGGCTGGCTGAGTGACGTTGGTTACACGTTGCTCAATGGCTATGAGATTGCCGTTGATGGGACAACTCCTGAGCGTCCTGATTACAAGAACACGCTGCTGCCATTCCGCTTGCGTGAGGCAATTAACCGCTTAAACCCAAACATTCCACTTGCTGCACGTGAAGATGCGTTTAGGCAAGTGCAAGACCTTGGCATTCCATCGTTGCTGTCAGCTAACAGGCACTTTCACAAGCTGTTGGTAAACGGTGTCCCCGTGCAGTACCAAAAAGACGGGGAAACTCGCGGAGACTTCGTGCGCTTGATTGATTGGGAAACGCCTGCCAAAAATGATTGGGCTGCAGTCAATCAGTTCACGATTAAAGGCGCACGGCACACACGCCGCCCTGACATTATTTTGTTTGTGAACGGTTTGCCGTTGGTATTGCTGGAGTTGAAGAATCCCGCCGATGAGAACGCTGACATTTGGAAAGCGTTTGACCAAATTCAAACCTACAAAGA